>JBBSGA010000033.1:0-28417 GCA_038254585.1 Chloroflexales bacterium
CCGGCGTGTGGCGCATGGAGATCGCTGCAGCCGCCGGCGCGGCAGGTTGCGCCGCGCCGGACCCAGCCCGAAGCAGGGTGATATGAAGCTCGACTTCGTCGGCTACACCGGCGTTGCGCGCCGCCAGCTGCAGCACCAGCTGCCGCAGCTGGTCGCGGTCTAGTCCGCCGAGCAGCTCCTCGAGCGCTGGGCGCACCTCGACGTCCTGAGGCTGGTGGAGGTAGGCCAGCAGCACGGCCACGATGTGCTTGCACCAACCGTCCAGGCCCACGGGACAGGTGCAGCTCGCCGTCGTGATTCCGCCGCTGTCAAAGCTTATGCGCACCTGGTACGGCTCATACGCGCTGCCCTCGACCTCTGCCTTGAGCAAGGCACCGCGGAGTGCCAGCTCGGTCACAGCCCCCCGCTTATAATATTGCTGTCCGCGGCTAAACGACTCGCCATCGGCGTGCTGGCGAATCGTCGCCTCGCTAACCTTCGGTATCTCTTTCATTCGGTCCTCCACTTGGATTAAGCCACGCGAGCAACCGGCTCGATCGACTGCCGGACGGAAACGATAATCTATGATAGTACCGTGGCGTAACATTTGCAGCCAGGTCGGCAACGGCGAGTTTTTGCGATTCTCGACCCTGGGCGGAGATATGCTGGGCTTGACGCACGACCGCGGTTACGATCGCAGTCGGCGCCATGATTGATTCGGAGGAGGTATGGCATTAGAACCGATTGGCGAGCTCGACCGTGCGAACGGAGATGAAGACGTGCCGCCGGAGTACGATTGGGGCGGCGATGGCAGCAACCCTCACGAGCCGGTGCGCGCCCATGCGGAGGCCGCGCTCGTCCCGACCGATGAGGGTTATCCGCCTCCGCTCGACCAGCTGCTGCGCCTGGGCGATCTCAGAGAGCGGAGCGACATCCCTGAGCGTATTGCTGCATTAGGCCTGACCCAGGAGCACGTCCCCGACCTCGTGCGTATGGCCCGCGACCGGGCGCTCAATACGGCGATGAGCGACGGCGACGAGGTCTGGGCTCCTATTCACGCCCTGCACGCCCTCGAGCATCTGGACGTCAGCGCGGTCGTCTCCGACTTGATTCCACTCTTCGATCTAGGGCTAGACTGGTTCGGCGAGGAGCTACCTGATGTCCTGCGTCACGCAGGCGCCGCGGCGTTGGAGCCACTGAGCCACTACCTGCACGACCGCACGCGCTGGATGTTTGGCCGTTCCAGTGCTGGCACCGCCATCCATAAGATTGCCGAGCAGCAGCCGGAATTGCGTGAGCGGGCGGTACAGATCCTCGGCGATGAGCTGGCGCACGCCGGTGAGAACGATCCTGGGCTGAACGGCTTTCTGCTCTATGAACTGCTCGACCTCAAGGCCGTCGAGGCGCTGCCGATCATCCGCGGGGCATTCGAGCAGAACGCCATAGACGAGACGATTACCGGAGACTGGCATGACGTGCAGGTCGAGCTCGAGCAAACTCCTGCCCTCGACGACCCCTTAGTCCAGCAGTCGCGTGCCCACGGCGATGCGATACGCGCGAGCATGTGTCCCGCGGGTTGGCTTGCGGACCGGCTCGCGGCAGGCCCGTCTCAAGTTGCATTCCCGTCGACGTCGCCCAAAAAGAGCAGCAAATCGACGCAAAAGACGAAGCGCAAGATGGCGGCAGTTTCGCGCAAAGCAAACCGGAGCAAGAAGAAGCGCAAGTAAAGTCGGAGCTGCACCTTCTCGGCGGCCGGTGGGCCTCGACTCAAGCATCGGGTGCTTACGTCGATTGCGCGGAATGTGAGCACCCCACTATCGTCGGTTATCTCGTGAGACGCTTGTAGGTGATGCGGTGCGGCCGATCTACTTCCTGTCCCAGGCGCTCGCGGCGGCCGGCCTCGTAGTCCGAGAAATTGCCGATGTGCCAGGCCACCTCGCTTTCGCCCTCGAAGGCCAGGATATGCGTCGCGACCCGATCCAGGAACCACCGGTCGTGGCTCACGACGAGCGCGCACCCGGCAAATGCCTCCAGCGCTTCTTCGAGCGCTCGTAGCGTGTTGACGTCGAGATCGTTGGTCGGCTCGTCCAGCAGCAGGACGTTCGACCCTTCTTTCAACATCTTTGCCAGGAGCACCCGGTTCCGCTCGCCACCCGAGAGCGCTCCTACCTTCTTTTGCTGGTCAGAGCCGAGGAAGTTGAAGCTGGCGACGTAGGCGCGCGAGTTCATCTTCCGGTTTCCGAGCGCGAGGATCTCGTTTCCGCCCGAGATCTCTTCCCAGACCGTCCGGTCCGGATCGAGCGACTCTCGCAGTTGCTCGACGTAGGCGAGCTTGACCGTCTGTCCAACGTTGACGGTACCGGCGTCGGGTTGCTCCGCGCCGGTGCTCATACGCAGCAGCGTGCTTTTGCCCGCGCCGTTAGGCCCGATAATGCCGACGATGCTCCCGGGCGGGATCGAGATGGAGAGGTTTTCCATCAGCATCCGGTCGCCAAACGACTTCGATACATCGTGGAAGTCGATCACCGTGTCGCCGAGACGCGGCCCGGGCGGGATATAGATCTCCAGATCCTCGCGCCGCTGTTCCGTCTCATGGTTCAACAGGCGCTCATAGGCTGTCACCCGCGCCTTGCCCTTCGCTTGCCGCGCCCGGGGTGACATGCGGATCCATTCCAGCTCTCGCTGGAGCGTCTGCTGGCGCTTGGTGTCCGCCTTCTCCTCCAGTGCAAGACGCGCCTGCTTTTGTTCGAGCCAGGAGGAGTAATTGCCCTTCCAGGGGATGCCGGTGCCCCGGTCGAGCTCAAGAATCCAGCTCGCGACGTTGTCGAGGAAGTAGCGATCGTGGGTCACGGCGATCACCGTGCCCCGGTATTGCTGCAGGTGCTGCTCGAGCCAGAGCACCGACTCGGCGTCGAGGTGGTTAGTCGGCTCGTCGAGCAGCAAAATGTCCGGCTCCGTGAGCAGGAGGCGGCAGAGCGCGACTCGTCGTCGCTCGCCGCCTGAGAGCACCGATATCGGCGTATCACCCGGCGGGCAGCGCAGCGCATCCATCGCTACCTCCAGCCGGTTGTCGAGGTTCCACGCGTCGACGTGGTCCAGCTTTTCTTGAAGCTCCGCCTGCTCCGCGATCAGGGCGTCGATGTCGGCGTCCGGATCACCGAACCGGTCGTTGATCGCGTCGTACTGCGCCATCAGATCCACGATCGGCTGGACAGCCTCCTCGACGACCTGCCTGACCGTCTTGCTTGTGTCAAGCTTGGGCTCCTGCTCCAGCAAGCCGACGCTGAACCCCGGAGCCAGGATGATCTCTCCTTGGTAGTCCTGGTCGAGGCCCGCCATAATCCGCAGCAGCGTGCTCTTTCCCGCGCCGTTCAGCCCCAGCACGCCGATCTTGGCTCCGTAGAAGAACGAGAGGGAAATATCGTGGATGACCTCTTTGTTGGGCGGATAGACGCGCTTGACGCGCACCATGGAGTAGATAATGCGTTCGCTCATGCCCGATAGTGTACTACCCCCAGCGCGGGGCTACGAGGGCTGCTCCTCGGCGCCCGCTTTCGCGACCACGGCAGGAATGTGCGCGCCGGCGATCCGTGCATTCAACGCGGCGAGATCGTTCTCGATCAGGTCGTTCAGCTCGCTTAGCTGAGCGTCGATTTGTCCTGAAAGGTGCTCGAAGACGGCGTAGGACTGGTCGGTCGGCCGGTAATCGCCCAGGCTCACGACCGACGGCAGCGCCGTCAACTGCTCCAAGAGCCGCGCGCCCTGATTCAGCGACTCGCCCCAGCCCGTTTTGAAGCCGGGGATCAGGAAGCGCTTCTCGATCTCGAGCACCTTGTCCTTCAACGTGCTTGCAGCCTCGGCGATCGGCTTGCCCTGCGGCAGATCTTCCAGGCGCTTGCTCCACCCGCTTAGCTGATCGCGCAGATCGCGCATCCGGTTGAGCCCGCGAATCGTCTCCGACGTTTTATGGTGGATCTGCATGAGCAGATCGAATTGAGCTTGCAGATCCTCCTGGCTGGCGGAGATACCCGGCTCTTTGACCAGCTCAAATGCTTCGGTGAAAGTGTGCTCCCCAACCGTGAGCTTGACCTGATAAGCGCCGGGGGCAACTGTGGGGCCGGGAAAGGCCTTCTCTGCCGGTGGGTCCGTCCCCTCCAGCTTCACGGCGTCGGGGTAGCGCATATCCCAGACAAAGCGATTCCAGCCTACGTTGGCAGGGATCTTCAGTTCTTTGCGCTCTTCAGTCTTTTTTGACTCGTCCTTCAGCTCGCTCTCTGCCGGCTCGGGCTCCGGCGCCTTGCTGGTGAATTCCCGGATCACGCTTCCGCCGCCGTCGCAGAAGGTCAGGCTGATCGTCCCTTCCGGTTGCTCGCGCAGATGGTAGGTGACGATCACACCCCTGGGCGGGTTCTGCCCGGAGTCAAGGTACGTGCGTATCTTCGCCTGCTCCGGCGTGGTCGTCTCCGTGAAGGCCGTGACGGTGCCTAATCCGCCGCCATAGTTCTTGCCCGGCGCGGCCTCGCCGCCATCCTCGAAGATGTAGGGCAGAATGCGCTCGGTCCGGCGAGGCTCGAAGAGATGGGCTTCCGCCTCGGCGATAGAGTCGTTCATCTGGTGCAGGGGTGTTACGTCGTCCAGGATCCAGAATGAGCGGCCGTGGGTGGCGGCAACCAGATCGTTCTCCTTCAGCAGAAGATCGTAGATCGGCACCACGGGTAAGTTCAGCTGGAAGGGCTGCCACGATGCTCCGGCGTCGAAGGAGAGGTATAAACTCCTCTCCGTGCCGGCATACAAGAGGCCCCGGCGGGCCGGGTCCTCGCGGATCACGCGCGTAAAATCGTCGGCGGCGATGCCGTCCGTGATCTTCTGCCAGGTCTGCCCGTAGTCAGTCGTCTTATAAAGGAAAGGCCGGTAATCGTCCAGCTTGTAGCGCGTCGCCGCGACATATGCCGTCGCCGCATCATGCGGTGAAGGCTCGATCATGCTGATCAGCGTCCATTCGGGCAGGTCCGGCGGAGTAATATTGGTCCAGCTCCCGCCGCCATCCCGTGAGATGTGCATCAAGCCATCATCCGACCCGGCCCAGAGTACGCCGGGCTCGTGCAGCGATTCGGCGAAGGCGAAGACAGTCGCGTAGACCTCGGCGCCGACGGCATCGCGGTTGATCGGGCCGCCGCTTGGCTGCAGCGTTTCCGGATCGGCACGCGTCAGGTCCGGGCTGATCGCTTCCCAGTTCTGCCCTTCGTTGGTCGTTTTGAAGACCATGTTGCCGCCAGCGTAGAGTACGTTGGGGTCGTGGGGCGAGAGCACGATCGGGTAGGTCCACGCAAAACGGGATTTGTACTCGCCTGCGCCGCGGCCGGACATCGTCTCCGGCCAGGTCGTGATCAGCCTGATCTGTTTCGTGCGGTGATCGTAGCGCTGCAGCGAGTTGCCGCCGCCGGGCGAGCTTCCGACCGCGCCGACGTAGACGATATCTGGGTCATCCGGCCGGACCGCGATATAGCCGCTTTCACCGGTCCCAGGTATGGTAGTATCCAACCACATGATCGAGCCGTGGTGGCTGCGGCTCGGCACGCTGATGCTGCTGTTATCCTGCTGCGTGCCGTACACCCGGTACGGCGAGCGCGTATCCGTTGTCAGGTGGTAGAACTGGGCGGTCGGTTGGTTATAGATCGTCGACCACGTTGCTCCGCCGTTCAGCGATACATTGGCGCCGCCGTCGTTGCCCTGGATCATGCGCTGCGGGTTATGCAGGTCGATCCACAGATCGTGATTGTCGCCGTGCTGGGTGGCAATCTCCACAAAGTTTCGCCCGCCGTCGGTTGACTTCCAGAAGCTCAGGTTATTGACGTAGATCGTATCGCCGTCCCGCGGATCGGCTGTGAGGTGCATGTAATACCAGGCGCGCGCCCGCAGATCCGGGTTGTCGCTCACCTTCTCCCAGTTCGCGCCACCATCGTCGGAGCGGAACAGGCCGCCTTCTTTGCTCTCTATCAAGGCCCACACTCGTCCCGGCTGCGCGGGCGAGACGGCTACTCCGATTTTGCCCTTGATGCCCTTGGGCAGTCCCGGGCGGTCGCTGATGTCGGTCCAGGTCTCGCCGCCGTCGGTCGACTGGTAGAGCCCGCTGTCGGGGCCGCCGCTCGAGATCTGCCAGAAGTTCCGGTAGGCCTCCCAGATCGCGGCGTAAAGGATGCGTGGATTGGTAGGATCGATCGTCAGGTCGACGGCGCCCGCCTTCTCGCTCTTGAAGAGCACCTTCCGCCAGGTCTTGCCGCCGTCGACGGACTTATAGACCCCGCGCTCTTGATTCGGTCCGAAGGCGTGGCCGAGTGCTGCGACGTAGACAATCTCGGGATTCTCCGGATGGATCCGAATCTTGCCGATGAACTGCGTATCTTCCAGGCCCATGTGTGCCCAGGTCTTGCCGCCGTCGGTCGACTTATAGACCCCGTCGCCGTGCGATACGTCGATCCGGATCGTCGTCTCGCCGGTGCCGGCATAGATCACGTTCGGGTCGGACTCTGAGACGGCCAGCGCTCCAATCGCCGCGGTCCCCAGGAAGCCGTCCGACACGTTTTCCCAGTATGTCCCGGCATCGGCCGTCTTCCAGACACCCCCGGCGCATGCGCCGAAGTAGAATACGTTCGGGTTACGGCCATCGCCGGCGACGGCGACGACCCGGCCGCCGCGAAACGGGCCGATACAGCGCCATTCCAGCAATCCCTTGAATCCGTCCGGCTTGGACATGACCACGCTCCTTGCGCAAAAAGACGTCCGGCGGTGCCGCGTCCGGCACCCCGTACGATCTCGCGTCGAGTAGGCTACCTGAGCAGCAGAGTGCTTAGGGTATCACAGATAGTCCCGGCACGTGCGGATAGCTCTGGACCTACGCGATCTATAAGGATAGTCAGGCATTCGATGCCCGGATCGTGCTATAACTACTGTCTGTTGCCTACGATTGCTCATTTTCGTCAAAAAGAAAGGTCTATGCCACGTTCACAAGCTTCTACCGAGCTCTATTTGCCTACGTTGGAACAACATCTTTCTGCGCTGACCGTCGACGAATTGAAATGGTACGCGCCCGTGGTTGCAAGCCAGCTGCCCACACGTAAATCGGATCTCGTCGATCTTCTCAAGCGGGCGCTGACCGATCCCGCGGAAGTCCGGCGGCTCTGGGAGCACTGCACGCCCGTCCAGCGGCAGGTTGTGGCCGAAGTAGTACATACGCTCGGCGGACGCTACGATGCGGACCGGGTCGAAGCCAAGTGTCCCGGCGCAACCGCACCTGCGAACGCGCGCAGTTACGGCGGCTTCTATACATCGGCCGGCCATGGCGCGCGTCGTAAAGCCGCGACCCCGTTCGATCTCCTGTTCGGCTATAACTACGAGGTCGGACGATTCATCCCGGCCGATCTCCGGTCGCTGCTGCGCACGATTGTCCCACCGCCGCCTCCGCCGGAGATGCAGAGCCAAGCTGAGCCGCCTGTTATTCCGAAGACCGGCAAGCAACAAGCATCCTCGCCTGAAGTGGAGGTGAGCACCGCCGAGCGCGCAGTCTTCCACGACCTGGCGGCGACGCTTTCGCTCGTCGATCAGGGGAAGGTGAGCGTGAGCGCGGCTACAAGGATGCCGACTCTGACGAGTCTGCGCCACTTGCGCCAGCGCCTGCTGGTCGGCGACTACTTTCCGGAGGAGGAGTACGAGCGGGCCGAAGATGCGATCCGGCCGCTCGCACTGATCATGCTGGCGCAGGCGGCGAAATGGGCGGCGCCCACGGCCTCTGGCGGAAAACTTGAGCTCACCCGAAGCGGAGCCGCCCTGCTGGCCGTTCCACTCGAAGCCTCACATATTCGCGATGCCTGGCAGCGCTGGCTCAAAACAGACTTGCTCGACGAGCTGTCTCGTATACGAGCGATCAAGGGCCAGCAATCGAAGGCCGTGCGCCTGACGAAGCCGGCCGAGCGCCGCGAAAAGCTGAACGCCGTGCTAAGCGTATGTGCGCTCGACCGCTGGGTTGAGCTCGACGAGTTTTTGCGCTATATGCGTGCCGAGGCTCAGATGCCGGCGATCGAGCGTAACGCGGAGAGCGGGTTGTATGTCGGATCGTATACGATCGGGTCGTATGATGAGTATGGATGGTCCGGCTACACCAAGGCCAAATATTGGGATGTCGTGATCGGCTCATACGTGCGGGCGGTGCTCTGGGAATACGCGGCGACGCTCGGTCTGATCGAGATCGCCTACACCCGGCCCGAGGAGACCCCGCATGACTTCGGCAAGATATTTGGCCTGGACGACGAGTATGTGAGCCGCTATGACGGCCTCCTGAGCCTTCGCCTTACCTACCTTGGCGCGTTTGTGCTCGGCCTGACGGACGAATACACTCCGCCGGCACTGCCTGTCGAGGAAGGGCCGCCGCTGCTGAAGGTTCTGCCGAACCTGGACGTCGTCATCACCGATGCGAGCCGCATCATCGCCACGGAGCGCGCCTTTCTGGAGCGCATCGGCACGACTGAGAGCCAGGATGTCTATCGCTTGAGCCGGGACCAGGTGCTCGAGGCGACGCAGCACGGGCTGAGCGTCGAGCAGATCGAAAGCTTTCTCGCCGCCAAGAGCGGACTGACGGAGGCGCAGCTACCCCAGACCGTGCGCGTCTTCTTTCAGGACCTCCAACAGCGGCTGCGGGTATTGCGGGAGGGCGGCAAGATGCTCATGCTGGAAGGCGACGATCCGTATGTCCTCACGGAGTTAGCCAATTCCCCGGCGCTGCGCCCATTAGTGCAGCTGGCAACCGTTGGCGATCGCACGGTGCTGCTTGTGCCGGAGGAGCGCGAAGCAGCCGTCCGGCGGCACCTGCGCAAGCTAGGGTACGTTCCGCGAAAGGGTTGAAGTCCTGTGTTGATGCGTGATGCGTAACAGAACCTCTCCATCACCCATCCACAGCCGTCGCCAATACCTCGTCCGCCGCCAGGATTGCGTAGCGGTAGCCCTGCTCGGTCAGGAAGCGCTGCCGGTTGGCCGCGAAGTCGTGGTCGCGTGTATCGCGCGTGACGAGCGTGTAGAAGTGGGCCGGCCGGCCATCGCCCTTGGGCCGCAGCACGCGGCCAAGACGCTGGGCCTCCTCCTGGCGGGAGCCGTAGGTGCCGCTGACCTGGATCGCGACGCCGGCGTCGGGCAGATCGATGGCGAAGTTTGCCACCTTTGAGACGATCAGCAGCCGCTCCTCGCCCCGCCGGAAAGCCTCGTAGAGTCGCTCGCGCTCGGCAGTCGGCGTTTTTCCGGTGATCAGCGGCGCGCCGGTGCGCGCGGCGATCGCTTTGAGCTGATCGAGGTACTGCCCGATGATCAGCACGTTGTCGTCGCGGTGCTGCTCCAGCAGCGCGTCGAGCACCGGCAGCTTGGCCGGGTTCTCGGCGGCGATGCGGTACTGGATGCGGCTATCGCTGGCGAGGGCATACTCCATACGCAGCTCGGGCGGGAGGTTCATGCGAATCTCGCTGCACAGCGCTTCGGCGATCCAGCCTTGCCGCTCAAGATCGCGCCACGGCACATCGTACTTCTTGGGCCCGATCAGCGAGAAGACGTCCGTTTCGCGGCCGTCCTCACGCACCAGCGTTGCCGTCAGCCCCAGCCGGCGCCGCGCCTGGATCTCCGCCGTGATGCGGAAGACCGGCGCGGGCAGCAAGTGCACCTCGTCGTAGAGGATCAGCCCCCAGTTGCGCTCGGCGAACAGGCTGAAGTGTGGGAACTCCGTGACTTCACCCGTCTCGGTATCCACCCGGCTCGGCCGGTAGGTCAATATCTGGTAGGTCGCGATCGTGACGGGCCGAATCTCTTTCTTCTCGCCCGTATATTCGCCGATCAGATCGGGCGTCAGCGTCGTCTTGTCCAGCAGCTCGGCGATCCACTGTCGTACGGCAACCGTGTTGGGGCAGAGGATCAGCGTCTGGCAGCCGAGCTGCGCCATGACGCCGATGCCGACCACCGTTTTGCCCGCGCCGCACGGCAGCACGATCACGCCGGAGCCGCCGCGGCTGCTGCCCCGATCGTAAAAGAGCTCGACGGCCGAGCACTGATAGTCGCGCAGTCCGAAGCGGCGGCCGCCCTGCGTGACACTCCGCATCTCAATCGGCAGGGCAGCGCCCTCGACGTAGCCCGCCAGATCCTCGGCGGGAAAGCCGAGGTGGACCAGCGCCTGCTTGAGATGCCCGCGCGCTGCCGGGCACACCAGCAGCGTGTGATCGTCGATCTGCTTGTCGAGGAACAGATGGCACTGTTTGTTGTGCCAGACCTGGGCGAGCAGCGCCGCGTCCTCGCTTTCGAGCGCCAGGGTGTCGCCATCGCGGCGTACCAGGCGCAGCCGCCCGTAGCGACTCATATAGTCGCCGATGTCCGTGACGACGTTGGCAGGAATATTGAACTTGGCGAATCGCTGAAGCGCAGAGATGATCGCATCGGCACGCTCGCCCGCGGCCGCGGCATTCCACAGCGAAAGCGGCGTGATCTGGTAGGTGTGGATGAACTCCGGCGATTTGACGAGCTCCGCAAACCGGGCCAGCACGTCGCGCGTCTCCTCGTACCGCGGGTTGTTCACCTCGAGCAGCACGCTGCGGTCACCCTGGACGATCAGCGGATTTTCAGGAACGTTCGGCATAACTTATACTCTTGTATCACGGCCCCCGCTGTTACGGTAGGCGGGAGGCCGGTGAGAAATCCTTGCCTACGTCGGTATTCTGCCGTATGCAGGTCGATTCGGCAAGCGGAGGGACGTGGACGCACAGTTCACGCGATGCCGGAGGCTCTGAACGGCTTCGAAGAAGTGCTACGATGTGAGCCGCGGATGGAATCCATTGCGAACAGTCGTGATGCGGCAAGGTAATGCGATCCTGCACGAAAACCTCCCCATCGTCGAGGTTGCCGAGGGATGGCTGCTCGATGGGCTACTTGCCGATACCCAGGCCGCGCAATATATCCTGACGCGCCTGTCGGACCGGATCGCGCTCGTGGACCCGGCACAATTTGAGGCGCTGCTAGCGCGCCTACGCAAGCTAGGGCACATGCCCAAAGTGCTTCAGGAGTAAGCCGTCTTGTCGCACACGCAGCGTCGTTTCGACACCTACCTTGATCTGGTGCAGTCCAGCGAGCTCAAGTCGATGGTGCGGCTGTGGGGCGGCCACAGCCAGATGCGCAAGGACGAGTGCATCGCGGCCATCCGGCGGGGTCTGGGCGACGCGGAACGCGTTCAAGCCGT
This sequence comes from Chloroflexales bacterium, assembly GCA_038254585.1. GTDB lineage: Bacteria > Chloroflexota > Chloroflexia > Chloroflexales > Kallotenuaceae > JBBSGA01. The sequence goes on from JBBSGA010000033.1 coordinate 11,237, forward strand.
GCTGGCCGGCCTCAATCCCTACGAGCATACGGCCTTAGCAATCGTCAAGTGGATCGGCGGCGCGATCGATGCCGGCGCGCTCGCCGTGGCCTTGCGCGCTACGGGCGTTCCCCTGCCCACCACCCGCCACCCATATAGCAATGATACGACGACGCTCATTCAGCCGCTGGTCCGGCGTGGCTTGCTGTTGAGCGCGCAGAGCGGCGCCCCCGGTATGCTGTGGGAGTCCTCCTACGGTCGCAGCGTCGGTTTTTCGGATGAGCGACTGCTTGCCGGTATCGGGCCGGTGGAGTGCGTGCCCCTTGCCCTAACGCCGTCGGCGGCCCCTGCGCCCTCGACATACCGCCGGCCTCCCGCGGTGATCCTCGACGTCGTCGGCGTCTTACAGGCTATCGACACACTTGGCGGGATCCAGCTCACGAAAAGCGGCTCAGTACGGGCCAACGATCTGCGCAAGCTGGCTCGTGCGATGGGCTGGAGCGAAAGTGGTATAACGGTCGATGGGCTGCCATTTCCCAGCCCGGCACTTGCCTGGATCGGCGCGCTACGGCACGCCGGGCTACTGTCGATCCAGGGCGACGGGCTGGGCTTGAGCGTGCCGATCGAGCAATTCGCCAAACGCTCATACGGCGCGCAGATCGGCACGCTGTTACAGGGATTCGTCGAGTCTCGCGCGTGGAGCGAGTGGCAGACGCCGAGCTGGTATGATCGCGAAGATCTGCGGGCGTGGGGCCGCCTGGCGCTGATTCTGGCGCTGGCATCGCTCCCGCCCATGCCGGACAGCTTTTTTGCCGTCGACGACCTGGACCAGGCACTCTTCGACCGCATCGGCGAGCACTTTTCGCTGAGCTACCCTCCTCAAAGGCCCTATTTTTTCAACAAGACGCCCGCCGAGGTGCAGCACGAAGAGATGACCTGGCGGACGAAGCTGCGCACCGACTGGCTGAAACGCGAGCGACGCTGGATCGCGTCTGCACTCGCATCCTGGCTCTATTATCTCGGCATCGTCGAGCTTGGGCTGGAGGACGGATCTCCCGTCGGCCTCCGCCTGACCGATCTCGGGCGCGTGGTGCTCCGCCAGGAGCCGGAGCAGCTTGCCGAAGCGCAGGACACCGCCCAGGCCGCCTGGCTCGTGCAGCCCAACTTCGACGTGGTAGTCTATCTTGAGCATATCGCGCCGGAGCAGCTCGCGTTCTTGGAGCGCCATGCCGAACGGGTGCAGTCTCACCACCATACCGCCCACTACCAGCTGACGCGTGAGTCGGTCTACCGCGGCTTAGAAAGCGGCACCTCGGCCGACGAGCTACTTTCGAGACTGCAGAGCGGTGCGAGCACCGAAGTACCCCAGAACGTTGTGGCCGAGCTGCGTGCGTGGGCGCTGCTGCGCGAGCAGATACGGCTGCGCCGCCGATCCCGGCTGCTGGAATATCCGGATCATCGGGCGCGTCAGGCCGCCCTGGAAGATGGGCTGGCGGGCACGCCTGTTGGCGACCGGTTCGTGCTCCTGGAGGGCATCACACTGCCGCAGCAGCAGATCAAGGCACGGGTCGATTACAGTCTGCCCTTACCCCGCTGTCTCTCGGTCGCCGAGGACGGGCTGATCGCAATCAAGGGACGAACCCCCGATCTGTTGCTTGAGTCGCAGCTCGACCACTGGGCCGAGCGGATTACGGAGCAGACCTGGCGTCTGACGGCGGCCCGGATAGCGACGTTAGTCAGAACCGGAACACGCGTTCGCGCCCTCTTCAAATTTCTCGAAGAGCGCCTGAGCCATCCTTTACCGCCGTTGCTTGGCATCGCTCTCCGAGCCTGGGCCGGCGAAATCGCCAACGTCGAGCTAGCCACCATTTCAGTGCTGCGCTGCCGGCAGCCGGCCGTGTTTGAAGCGATTACACGTAGTGAGAAGCTGCGACCCTATATTCGTGGCACACTCGCGCCGGATGTACTGCTCGTAGATTCCAGGAGCGTCAAGGCGCTGCAAGAGCAGTTGGCGTGGGCCGGGATCGTAGTTGCAGATGTGCTGCATGATTCGGGCAGTCGCTCGTGATGAGCAGGAGCCCTTGCCTGCTTGTACTTACTGCGGTCCGCCTGCGGATCCTTGTCTGGAGCTCAGCTTTCTTCCGGGTGCACCAGCACCTTGATCGCTGCCGAGCTTTTCTTGTCCGCCGCGGCGGCGAAGGCCTCTCCGATCCGCTCGAGTGCGTAGTGATGTGTGATGATCGGCGCGGCCTGCACGCGGCCTGACGCGAGCAGATCCAGCGCGATCGCATACTCCGAGATGCCGTTCCAGGTGGAGTAGCTATTGCACCAGGTGATTGTCAGCTCCTTGCGGTAGGCTGTGCCGGTGTCGAGGACGGGATCGGTAGTGAAGACGCCCAGGATGCAGATTGTACCGCCCGGCCGGGCCATCGCTATCGCCTGGCTCACGGTCGGCGCACTGCCGCCCACCGTCTCGAAAACCACGTCCGCGCCTGCGCCGCCGGTGAGCTCCAGCACCGCCTCCGCCGGGTCGCCGTGCGCGTTGGCCACGACTTCGTCGGCGGCTCCTGCGCGGCGCGCGAGGGCCAGCGGCTCGTCCCGCGTTCCCACCATGATCACGCGCCGCGCTCCGCCGGCGCGCGCGGCCTGGCCCAGCGTCATGCCGATCGCACCGGTGCCGATCACGACCACGTTCATATAGGGCAGGATCGGCGCGCGGTTCAGCGCATGCACCGCGCAGCCGTAGCAGTCGAGAATCGAGGCCGCATCGGTCGAGACGTTGTCCGGCAGCGGGTGGGCATTGCTTGCAAGGCAGAGGTCGTATTGGGAGAAGCCGTGGCTGCCGTACTGCTGGCCGTGCCGCCGGCCGCGTTCCGGGCAGATGTGCGTATCGCCGCGCCGGCAGTAGACGCACTCGCCGCAGCCGACGAGGTGTACCGGCTCGATCCCCACGCGCTCGCCGACACCTAGCCCAACCACCCCGCGGCCGATCGCCGCCACCTCTCCCGCGAGCTCATGGCCGCTCTGGCGGCCCTGCGAGGAAACGTCAGAGCGGCTTCGCCACGGATCGGCCCCCCGGTAGCCGTGCAAATCGCTCCCGCAGATGCCCGCCGCCCGCACCCGCACCAGGACCTCGCCCGGTCCGGGCTCAGGCATGGGCAGCTCCTCTACGCGGATGTCCGTCCCTCCGTAGAATAGTGCAGCCTTCACCGCGCTCCCTCCTTCAGTTGGACGTGCAGGTTATTCACGCCTCGGTCCTGGCCCGGTTAACGAGGTGCGTTCAGGGAGCGCACCGCCGCATCCACGCTAGCCCCACCGTGGACGATCTCGCCGAGCGCAGCCGCCATGCGATCCGGCCGCGGGTGGGTTACGATGTTGCGGCCGAAGACGACGCCCCGCGCTCCGGCCTCGATCGCCTCCGCCGCCATCTCCAGCGCATCGCGCGGGTCGTTCTTGGCTGCGCCGCCCAGGATCAGCACCGGCACGTAGCAGGACCCGGTAACCTGGCGATAGGCTGAGACCGGGCCGACGTAGTGGACCTTCACGAAGTCCGCGCCCGCCTCGGCCCCGATGCGCGCGCCATTGGCGACGTTCTCGACGGTGTGCGCGCTCGTCTCCTGGAACGACACCGGAATCGGCTCGGCCAATAGCGGCATGCCCCATTCCGCGCAGCGGGCCGCCAGGCGGCGGAGGTCGGCCAGCTTGGTCTCATCCGGATTGCCGGGGAAGACTTTGAGCTCGACGGCGTCGGCGCCGAAGCGCACCGCCTGCTCCACGCCGTAGTCCGCGATCGGCCCCTCGCTATCCAGCGCGAGGATCAGTCCCGTGCCGCCCAGGACGTCCGCCACTGCCCTCGCCATCCCGATCGTCGTCATGATCGCGTCCACGCCGCCGGCGACGGCCTTCGCCACGGCTCCGGCCGGCTGCTCTAGGCCCTGCGCCGGCCCGTTCCGGGCGCCGTCCATCGCGACGACCACGGCGCGCCCGTCGCGTGCAAATATGTGATGCATCCGCCGCTTCGCCCATACGGGGCTGGCTGTAACTTCGGCCGAGGTGCCGCTCAGTGGTTCGCTTACTAACATCTCTTCCTCCACAGTAATGTCTAACTCGATCCCTCGTAGTCCGCGCTCTCCTCGGCTGGGCCGCATTGGCGAAACCATGGCGCGAGGAGGTCGTCGAGCTGGCAGTAGCGCGTATATAGGGCGTCATAGCGCGGCGCGAGTGCCGCGCTTGGGATGTAGGTGCGTCCGATGCGCACCATCTGCGAAGCAGCGCTCTCGAGTGAGACGACGCCCGCGGCAACGCCGCCAAAGATCGCCGCGCCCAGCACACCCGCTTCGCACACCATCGGCACGCGTAGCTCCAGGTGGGTGATGTCGGCCAGCAGCTGCATCCAGAATGGACTTCGCGCCGCGCCGCCGCAGGTCGCGCCGGCCGCAGGCCCGCCGTCCGGCCATTGGCTCCCCGCGCGCGCCTCGAGCAGCCGGCGCAGGTGAAACGCGGTGCCTTCCAGGATTGCCCGCACAAGCTGCGGCCGCCCATGGCGCAGCGTGAGCCCCACGAGCGCTCCACGCGCCAGCGGGTCCGCCTGCGGCCCGCGCTCGCCCATCAGGTGCGGCAGGAAGAAGAGCCCTTCCGCGCCCGGCGGCACGTCCCCGGCCTGCCTGGTTAGCACATCGTATGACGCGGATACGTCCGACCCGGCCTCGGCGACGAGCAGGTCGCGAACCCAGCGTAGGGCAGCGCCGGTCGTCGCGGTCGCGCCGAAGCCCTGAACTGAGGGGCGGCCACCTGCGCCGTCGCCGTCTACCAGTGCGATCCACGCCGCGGTGCCCAGGTAGATACAGACCTCCCGCGCGGCGAGCTCACCGACGCCCGTCAACGTACACGTTGTGTCTCCTCCTCCGATTGCGACGACCGTTCCGGGCGCGAGGCCCGTCTCGCGCGCAGCCTGGGGGGTCACGCGCCCGGCGGGCTCCCAGCTTGACCGGATCGTCGGCATGATCCCACGCGGCACATGCGCCAGCCCGACCGCGTCCCAATCCCACGCTCGACGCGCCCGATCGAACAGGCCGGTGCCGCTCGCATCCGACGTGTCGGTGCAGATCGTGTCCGTGAGCCGATAACGCACGAAGTCTTTCGGCAGCAGGAGCGTCCGTGCGCGTGCGAGTACCTCGGGCTGTGTGTCGGCGAGCCAGCGCAGCTTGGGCGCGGAAAGCGTTGTGCTGAAGTGCGGCGGGCTCTCCTCGCCCGCTCCACGCGCCTGGCGCTCGCGATTCAGCGTTTCGCACTGCGGCGCGCAGCGCTGATCCATCCAGAGCATGGCCGAAGTTATCGGCTGTCCATCGCCGTCCAGCAGGACCGGCGCGTGCATCAGGCCCGAAACCCCTACCCCGGCAATATCCTCCGGCACGATGCCGCTCTTCGCCAGTGCCTCGCGCACCACCACGGCAGTCCCGCGCCACCATGCTTCGGGCTCCACCTCGGCCCACAGCAGGCGTGGATAGGAGACCGGCGTCTCGCGGTACGCACTGGCGAGCTCGGCTCCGTGCAGATCGAAGATCGCGCACCGGCAGGTCGTAGTGCCCAGATCGATGCCCAGGAGGTAGGGCGCTGACACGATATCTATCCTCGGCCAGTCTAGCTGGCGCTTTGCCAAGGCTGGTCTGAACCGTTTTAGAGACGTTGTAAGAGGGCTAACAAATCAACTGGTGGAACTCTCAACGCGCTTCAGCGTGTTGGCGCGGTAGCAGACGCCGATTTCAATCGGTGGCCCCCGCGGCGGGATATCCGATCCATTTGTTAATCTCTCTACTTAGCTTGCGATCTCCACCATCGTCTTCAGGCCGCCACGATTCGCGGTCGTCTCGAACGCGTCGCGCACCTCGTCTAAAGCGAAGCGGTGGCTGATCAGCGGTGCGACGCGCACGATACCGTACTGGATGAGCTTGAGTGCCGTCGAGAAGTGATGCGGCGTGAAGTCGTGGCTACCTGTAAATCGGATCTGGCTATAGTGGATCAGGTTCGGGTCCACCGGCATCTCTGCCGAGGGGTACGTGCCTGCAAAGGCGTTGACCCAGCCGTTGATCGCGGCCATGTCGAGCCCCTGCCGAATCGGCACGGCTCCGCCAACGGCGACGATCACCGCGTTGGCGCCGCGGCCGTCCGTCAGCTCCTTAACGCGGGCAACCGGGTCGCCCTCCGCGGCGTCGACGACGTCGTGTGCACCTAGCTCGCGCGCCTTTTCCAGACGCGCGCCCAGCGGATCGCTCACGATCACGCGCGCCCCTCGGCTGCGCGCAACCTGGAGGTGGAGCAGCCCAATCGGCCCCGCGCCGACGACGACCACGTCGTCGCCAAGCTTGATCTCAGTGTAGCTATGCGCCTGGGTCACGCATGCAAGCGGCTCGGTAAACGAAGCCTCCTCGAACGACACGTTGTCCGGTATAACGCGCAGCTGCGAGAGCGGCGCAACGCCGTAGCCGGCGAAGCCGCCGCGGACCCCGTGCCGCAGGTTTTCGCAGTAGTTGAAGACGCCGCGGCGGCACTCATAGCACCGGCCACAGACTTGCCGCCAATCCGCGACGACGCGCTGTCCAACCTCGATCGGCGGCAGCAGCACGCCGTCGGCGCCAATCTCCGCCGGCTCGCCGACGGCGACGACGACCCCCGTCCACTCGTGCCCAGGAGTACGCGGCAGGGCCATACTGCCCCCGCCGGGTCGCGATGCAAGATAGGCGCGGAGATCGCTGGGACAAACTCCGCACGCGTGGATCCGGATCAGGGCCTCTCCCGGCCCGGGCTCTGGGTCGGGGACCTCCTCCACACGTAAATCACGGATCCCATACAATCGTGCTGCCTTCATCGATCAAGCCTCCATTGCCGAATATGGTCGCCCTGATGCTTGCGACGGTGGAGCCGTGGCTCCACCAGATGGCGTTAGAGTGATGTAAGTAGCTCTTGCACGTAGCGAATCGCGTCACGTCCGCTATCCGCCTCGGTCGCCGAGGCGCCGCCTTCGATGCACAAGGGCCCGGCGTATCCTGCATCTTTGAGAATGCGCAGCGATTGCTTCAGATCGTACACCCTCTGCTGGCCGTCTCGGCCGGTCCAGCTTTGCTTGCCGTCAGGGCTGTAGCTGAAGACCTTGACGTGGCACGAGTACGCGCGCGGCGCCATGATCCGCATACCTTCTTCGGTCGTTCCATTCGTAAAGTTTCCGGTATCCGGGCACGCCTTGAACCACGGCGAGTTAACCCGCTCCAGGAACGTCTCGATGTTCTTCGGGTCGGCGGAGGCACCGCCGTGATTCTCGATCAGCAGGTAGATACCGGTGTGCGCCGCCTCATCCGCCAGCTCGCGATACCCTTCTACGATCCGATCGATCGCCGCGTGGTCGCTCGGGCTTGCCGCGCCGCTGTTGATCCGGATAGCTTGCGCCCCCAGCGCCCGGGCGACGTGGAACCACTGCTTGAGCCCTTCGATATCGGTGCGACGCACGGCCTCATCCGGATTGGCAATATCTCCCATGTCCACCGCGATACCGTGGACCTGCACCCCGCTCTGCTGAATTGCCGTCCGCAGCTGGTTCAGATACTGCGTGGTTTGGCTGGGGAAGAACGACGACACCAGCTCGATCGTGTCGACGCCCAACGCCTTGCAGGCGCTCGGCAGGTCGAGCTGCGTCATCGTCTGATCGTTCAGGATCGATTTGTGAAAGAGCCAGCCTGCGATGCCAAATTCTGTCATGATCGTTTCTCCTGCGATAGCTTGGTCGTTACACCTCAGAAGGTCGTCTCCAGATCCAGGGCTCTACCGGTGCGAGCCGATTCGATCGCCTTGAGCATGATCTCCAGTGCGTGCCGGGCGTGCTCGGCGCTGAGGACCGGGTGTTGGCCCTCGGTCACACATTCTACGAGATGTTTGACCATGATCGCCCGCTTGTAGCGCTGCATCCGGCTCTCCGCGAGAGTTGACTGTGGCCGCGGCGTGATCCAGCCGTCGATACCCGGGACGGCATCCAGGCGGAATACCTCGAGCGGAGGCACCGACGGATCCTGAAACTGATTGTACAGGTTGATCGTGCCGGCCCGGCCAAAAATCTCGATCTGGGGGCTCTTGGCGGCGTTCACGTTGAAGGTACCGTCGACCACGGCAAAGGCCGAGTCCCCGAAGTCCAGCATGAGCAGCGTGTTGTCGTCCGCGGTGACCTCGATCTTCTTGCCGGCGAACGGACCCGCCCGAACGGTCCGGATCTTTTCGGTAATACCGGAGAAGGCGACGACTCGCTTGGCCGGCCCAAGGATGCCGGTGATGTCGTGGATCCCGTAGACGCCCATGTCGAAGAGCGGCCCCGAGCCCTCCTGGTAGAACCAGGTCGGATCGAGCGGCCATGCCCCTGCCGCGGGACCGCCGTGCGAACTGCGCACGCGCGCGAAGCACGGTTGGCCGATCGAGCCGGCCTCGACCAGCTGCCGTGCCTCGACCCGGTTGGCCTGCAGCATATTGGGCGGTGCGACGACGTACGTGAGACTCTGCGCGTTGGCCAGCTCGACCAGCGCATTGGCCTCTTCCATCGTCGTGGCGATCGGCTTCTCGACGACCATGTGCTTGCCGGCTTCCAGGATTTTCATCGACGTCGAGCCATGGAGTGGGATCGGCGTGAGGTTGATCACAAGATCGATGTCGGACTTCTCCAACATCTCGTCGAGCGTTGCGTAGACCTCCGGGATATCGTACTGGGCGGCCACTTTGTGCGCCCGCTCGACTGCCGGGTCGGCGACCGCGACTGTCGCGACGTCTTCCTTCATCTCCATCAGGCCAGGCAGAAATCCGCGCGAAGCAACCGCGATCGTGCCTACCCCAAGAATACCGGCTCGGAGTGGTGAGCGACTCATACTGTCTCCTTACATGTAAGCTTGCCCGGACACGATGCACTGAATCGGCCCGACCTGAGGTAGAAGGGCTTGACTTTGTCCTGGACCGATACTATCATGTTGGAGCTTTCCTTGTCAAATGCTTCGTTCGGTGGAGATTTTCTTCATGGATCAGCCAGCGCCGCCACGGCCACACCTGGGAGCCTCGACTGGCGTACTTGCGAGACTCGAAACTCTGGTGCCGAGCCTGCGCGAGTCGGAGCGCAAGATTGCCGGCTACATGCTCGCCCACCCCGACGAGCTGATCTATCTCTCCGTCACGGAGCTCGCCGACCGGACGGATACGTCCGAGGCAACGGTCATCCGTTTCGCCCAACGCCTCGGCTATGCCGGCTACGCTGCCTTGAAGATCGCCCTTACCATCGACCGGCGCCACGGAGCGACACCTCTCGCCAGCGACATCGGTCCGGAGACCGACCTTGCGTCCCTCAAGCGCAAGATTATCCAGGTGAACATCGAGAGCCTGAACGACACCGATCAGATCCTGGACGATACGGCGCTGGGCAAGGCCGTGGAAGCCCTGGCCGGCGCCCGGCGCATCGAAGCCTACGGCATCGGCGGCTCGGCAGTGGTCGCCCACGACGCCTACTTCATGTTGATGGAGATTGGTCTGCCGATCATTGCGATCTCCGACCCGCATCTCCAGATGATGTCCGCCGTGCAGCTCCAAAAAGGGGATGTCGCCCTGGCGATCTCGCTGTCGGGAAGCACGCGCGACACGATCGAAGCTCTACAGGCTGCCCGTGACAGTGGCGCAACCTGTATGTGCATCACGCGCTACGCGCGCTCGCCGATTACGCGCGTCGCGTACATTACGCTGCTGGCGGCGGCACGTCCGGCGACGATCGGCGGCCACGATCTGCTCGGCCGCGTCGCCCAGCTCGCCGTGATCGACGTATTGGCGGCGGCGATCACGCTCGCACGCGGCGATGCCAGCATCGAGACCCTCGCGCGCGGCCGGCGCGCGATCAGCGCCAGTAAGAAGATCTAGCAGGGTACGAGTCCTGGAACGAACCGTGTATTAGGAGGAGCACGATGGCAGGTACGCAGAAGCTCCGATTTGGCGTGGTAGGCATGACTAGTGACCACGTGTGGACCATGGGCGATGGTCTGGCAGCGCTGCCGGAGGTGGAGCTGGTCGCCGGAGCCGAGCCCTACCCCGAGCTGCGCGAGCGGGCGCAGAAACAGTGGGGCCTACGGAATACCTATGCAGATTACGCGATGATGCTGGATCGGGAGGAGCTCGACGCGATCCTCGTCTGCTGTGACAACGCCGGGAAAGCCGACGTCGTCGAGGCCGCCGCGCGCCACGACGTCCACGTCTACCAGGACAAGCCAATCGCCGCGAACCTCGCCCAGGCCGACCGCATCGTGCGCGCCGTCGAATCGTCGGGCATAACCCTGATGGTCGCCTATCACTCCGCCTTCGATCCGGTCTACGAGCCGGTCAAGCACTTACTGGCGGAGGGTGCCATTGGGCACCCCTACCTCGCTCGGGGCGTCACCGGCCACGCCGGGCCGATCGAGTTCGGCTGCTCGCGCTACTTCTACGAATGGCTCTTCGACCGGGATCGTAACGGCGGCGGGACCTTCGTGGACGAAGCCTGCTACCTGGTCGACAATTTCGTCGACTACTACGGCGCCGTCACGGAGGTGAGCGCGTTCACCGCCCAGATTGGGCACCGCGACTATCTCCCGGCCAACGTCGAGGATAATGCCGTCGCGATCGTCCGCTTTGCCAACGGCGCGCTCGGCGTGATCGACTCCAAGTGGGGCCAGGTCGGGCCGGCGCCGGTGCGTACCTCGTTCCATGGCACGCAGGGAACTATTCTGAACGGTCCGCGCGGCGCCGAGCTCTACAGCACGGCTGACCCCACGGCACCGGAGGGCTGGGAGGCGATCGATCTCTCGACGCTGCCCGGCCATGGCCCGGCACTGCCGAACCTGCGCGGCTGGCGCGCCCCTGCGCTTGCACGGCCCGACTATGGAGCTGGAAGCCCCGAGCAGCATTATTTCGTCGCATGCGTGCTCGACAAGCGTCCCATTGAAGGCCCGACCAGCCCGCGTGTCGCTCGCGACACCCAGGAAGTGATCGAGGCCGTCTACCGTTCGGCTGAGCAGGGCCGCGCGGTCCAGCTTCCGCTCCGCTGATCTCTGGACGAGAGGCCCCGGTGCAGTAGCGCCAGGGCCTCTCATCGCCGTATCGGATCGATCGTATCGGCTCAGACGCCCCTTTCCAGCGCACATGCCATTTAATCACTTTCGTCCGCTGCTTGGTCCGGGATCCCGATCAAAGGAACTTCGATGAACAGTGGTGCAACCGGACAGGTGAAATCGGGGAGCAGTGGCGACGAGAGCAGGTCCTGGGGATAGAGCGTTGCCGTCTGGCGCAGCGTGGCCTGGTCGCGGCGGTATACTTCAACCTGGCGCTGGCGCCAATCGATAATCCAATACTCCTGGACTCCCCGCCGCGCATACAGCTTCAGCTTCGTTTCACGATCGCGGCGCTCGTTCTTCTTGCCGGGCGATAATACCTCGATCACCAACTCTGGCGCAGCATGGAGCTTGCCGTCCTGTCGCAGTGCCGTCGCCAGGCGTTCCTTACTCACCCACACGATGTCAGGAGCAACATCGTCGTCATCAGCCAAGATCAGACCGGGCGCGATGTTAACCACCCCGGCCCCGGTCTGCGTGTTCCACAGGTGTAGCGCCGCCACGAGCGGGACACATGCATACTGGTGGTGCCAGTCGGGTTGCTTGGACACGTACAGCTCCCCTTCGATAATCTCATACCGCTTGCCATCGTCTGGCATCGCTTCCAGGTCTGCTGAGGTCATCCGCGGAGCGGTGGTCATCCTGAGCCTCCGTTCAAACACTGCCGTGCTTGCACCCTTTGAGATCGCCATTTGCAGTAGGCACTTCAAATCCAAATAGCGTCGAGATAGGTTATGCCCACCTTGCGTACATGTGCATCTCCTGCATTATAGGTCGCGGTGGTCATGGCGCCAACTGTTGTAGAATGTATTGCTGAATCCACCCAGCTCAGCAGCGTGACAGAATACTTCGGGGATATAGGATCGATGCTGAGGAGAGGAAGATTCTCCACATTCGCCTGGGCGAGGTAGCACCCCGCACCCTCGTCGCCAGCCAGAAAATCAATAGTGGTAGCGTGCCTGCAGGAAGTCGATGCGGTCGTTGCTCACCCTGTAGACGATCCGGTGCTCCTGGGTCAGCCGCCGCGACCACACAGCTGGCGCCAGGTATTTTAGGGGCTCGGGTTTGCCGATGCCGTGAAACGGGTCGCGCATGATCGCTTCGATGAGATCAAATGCGCGTAGCGCTATCGAACGGTTGGTCTCGACCCACCAACGTAAGTCCTCACGAAACTCCGGCTGAAAGATCGCGTCACGCGGCTGTGGTGGGGCGTGCTCCGGGGAGGTCCGTTTAGTCTTCGGCAAGCCCGACCTCGTGGCGCAATTCCTCCGAGGTCGCGGGTGTGCCAGCGCGCGCTTCCGCCCTCGCGAGGGCTTTCACGAGCCGCTCCGCATTCCTGGGTGATCGCAGCAGGTGGGCAGTCTCCTGAAGGCTGCGCAGCTCCGTCACCGAAATAAGCGCAACATCCTGCGCGCCCCGCCGCTGGATAATGACGACCTCATTGTTTGCCGCCACCTCGTCACAAAGCGCCGCCAGATGTTCGCGCGCATCGGTATAGGACGTATGGATCGCCATAGATAACCTCATCTGCATAAACCCTGTACAGGTATACTGTACAACATTTGGATGCCATGGTCGATCATGCGTTGAAGGCGACCAATGGAAATGCGCGCCCGTCTGGCAAGGAAGGACGCACGTGGGAGAATCCACGTGGATATAACGAGCCGAATTATGAGAGTACCAGTCGTTCCGGTAGCAGCGACCGACAAGCATCAACTTGCCCAGTTGGAGTTTGACTTGCACGTCTCAGACACTCGCAACGCTCAAGATCATGGCGTTTGCCCGCTCTTAGCATAGCGCGAGGATTGTTGGTGAAAGCTTGTCCGGGTCGCCGTCCCACCAGACGAAGATATGTGTATCCAGCAGGAATTTCAAGCCGTTCCCATCCAGAAGTCCTGTGGTAATGGGGCATCAAAGTCAGCCGAGGCCCGGATGGCGCCTCGATGTAACCCCGCGAGACGCGGCTGGCTAGGCGCTGCCACAGGTACCAGGCGCGCGAGCAGGGTTCCGTCCTTCGCAATGATAACCTCAGTGCCTCCTCCAGCCAATGACACTCAATCCATCAGGTGCGTCTGCGCCTCGTGCACGTCAACTATCTTCGTATTCATCCGTCATTCCCTGAGTTTGCCGACCCTTACGAACAACCTTGGCCGGCTGGGCTTTTCGTAAGCGCGCTACCGCTCGAGACAGGTTGAAAACATTATAGAACGTGCCCCACACGCAGTGCAGTGCGTCTTTCTCACGCCGGCTCAGGCGTCCCCTCCACCGTCCTCGTCCGCCCGTCGAAGTCCCAAGCGATGCGGACGTTCTCGATCTTACCGGGCTTCAGATGGATCCCGTTCAGAATCGCCGGCTCAGCTTACTGCTTGAGCAGCAGGCGGGTGAGTGCACCGAATCTGAACGTGCTGAATTGGCGTCACTCATGCAATCCTACCAGGAGGAGCTCGTACGCACAGCCCGGGCGCTGCAAGAGGCCGCCGGCGGTGGGCTGCGCGGTCCACTGGAGTCGTGAGGCCCTACATCTCCGATGAAATCCGCACGCGTATACGAACTGAGGTCGGAAACCGTTGCAGGGACTGCCGTAGCCCACAGCGCATGACCAAGCTCCTCGTGGCCGTTCGGTCAACGCGGCTAGCCGCTCAAGAAGGTGATATAAGTCTTGAGGGACCTGGATTAGTACAGTCCGAATCATAGGAGGCGAACCCGCGCTTCCGAGCGGAAAATATTCTCGAAATGCCAGCCAAGCGCCTTCTTTGCTGGCAAAAGGATTCGATCGACAGGATATTGTAACTCTCGCCCTGCCAATGCGAGCAACGGAGCGGTCGCTTCCTCATGATCAGGAATAGCAGGTGACACAGCAACCTGATAATCCTGTGTGACACCGACCATCCCTTGATCAAATGTCCAGTGATGCAGACCGCACAGAGCCAAACCATTGCGTGGGTCATCGTTGTGACTGATGCTCCAAGGAACGATATGAGCGGCTGAAACTGCTGTCCGTCCTTCTGGGGTGATGACACGGATACCACAAAACGCGCAAGTATGATGATAGGCTTGTACGACAATTCGTCGAAACGCAGTTGAGCGCGACTCCGTGCGATACTGCTCGTTCAGCTCGGGCGCTTCCCGCAGTCTGAACCGTTGTCGCGAGCGATCCAGTAGTTCGCGGCTATATTCGAATGACTCGGTGGCGATTTGTCCAACTTCGACCAGCCTCTGGCGCGCTTCAGGTGCAAAATATGTTTCGATCAGCACCCGTCGGAGGTTATCGCATGTTGACTGGTTCCTGAGTAGTTCGAACAGTGCATCGTCAAGTTTAGCGCCCAATACAAGTTGACTCATTTGGCGGAATGAACGAATTTGACTTACGGCATTCAGCAGTTGCTCATTGCCTGGTATCGGAACAAGATGCCAAAATCGTTCACTTTTCAGATGGTAAAAGGGTAATAAAGGACTTCTCTCTTCTCTCTTTCCCCTGACCCATCACCTTGACCCAATACAGGTCAAAAGTATCCATCAACTCTGCGTTGAGTTCAATAAAATTCGTCTTGATCTCGCCTTGCGCAACTAGATCCATGACTGCAAGAAGCAAAAACGGTTTATGTGGGGCGCGGTGGTTCGTCTCCGCTGCCCATCGAGCTGGAATACTATCGGAGTGAAGTCTAGAGAACGCGACCTCGTACTGGTCAATCACTTTTCGGCTTTACCGTGTCGAAGGATAAATGGCGAGAGCGCATGGGAGTCGAACCCACCGACGACGCTCGTCACGCCGCCCACTCGTTTTGAAGACGAGGGCCACCACCGGGCAACACCCGCTCTCGCGCGTAGTGTACCAGTCGCTGAATCACTGTCAATTCCTCTCACCGCGATCCCTAGGAGAGCTTTGCAGAATAGGGATCGCAGGGTCCCGGGCAGCCGTGTGGGATGTTTTCGCGGCGTGGGGCTGATCCGAGGCGTCGCACGGTGCGTTGCGAACGGCGCGGAGGAGGCCGGCGCCGCGGCGCACGTCCGGAGGGCGAGGGAAGCCGAGCTTGTGGACCGCGGGCAGCCACCCTGTTACGCGGCCAGCGGCACCTCCGCTCGGTGGTCCCGCGTGGTGGCCGGGACGGCGGCCGGTACGGGTGCTTGCCCGCGGGCGAGTCGGCCGAGCCAGAGTTGCAGGTTGCGTACCGCGCACGCTTGGAACAACTGGCATTGCGCCGCGGCTAGGCCGACCCGCCGTGCCTGCCGACAGCCGTTGTAGCGCACCAGCCAGGCGATCGTCGGCTCCACCTGCCAACGCCCCCGCAGCAAGGCCTGTCCTTCGGGCGTGGCATTGAACGTCGCTGCCAGCCGGAGGTGGGTGTGATAGGGCGTGAGCTAGACCGCGCGCTGACTCGTGGGCGGGCTGCTCGGCCCGCGGCAGGTCTCCCAGAAGGGACAGTCCCGGCAATCGGCGCCATAGAAGCGAAATGAGACCCCTTCGCCTTGGGCATGGACATAGGCGCGGTGACTGATCACCCCCCGCGGACAGGTACAGCTCCGGCCGTCGCCGCTCATGCGAAAATCAGCGGGCGTGAAGCGGGTGGGGCCTGCTACCCCCGCATGGGGAATCTGCGCCACCTTCTGTGTCCGGCCGTCGCTCACGGTCTCCACCTGGGCGCGCGTTTTGCCCATGCCGCCGGCCTGATCCATGATCAGGGCCGGCGCGAGCGCCTGGTTGGCCGCTATCTGCTGCCGCAGCACGGCCACGGGCGCCTCCTGATCCGGTGTACTGCCCGTGCCGATTACCGCCGCCCGGATGCGCGTGGCGGTGGTCGCGATCATTGCATTGCTGCCCAACACGGCTGGGTCCGGTTCATGTTTGCGGAAGGTGGCGTCAAGGTCGACGGCGCTCACGATCCGGTAGTGGCGCTTGGCCTCGCGCGGGCGCTCGCACACCGCGCCGGTCCCATCCGTGGTCGTCTCGTCGGCGATCACCTTTAGGATCGCGTCGAGCAGCGGCTGGAGGCGCGCCCGCGCAGCGGCGTCCAGGACCGGCAACTGCGGCGTGAGATCGGTGACGAGCCACTGGGCGACGGTCGCGGCCTGCTCCAGCAGTGTCCGGTGTTGGCTGGGCGTGTAGGTCCGCGGGGGCGCGCCCAGCCGTCCCAGATCGAGGGGCGGCAGGGCCGCCTGGCAGGTGCGAGGAGCATGCTGCTGCCAGGCGGCAACGAGGCGGGCGCTGAGATGGAGCAGCAAGCGCCCCGGACTGCTGGTCGGGGCGACAGGACTGGCCATGGCGAAGGTGTCCACGATCTGGGGCGTGGCAGCGGGATCTTCCGGATCCACCTGATCGAGAAAGGCGAGCACGTCGCGGAAGAGCGCGTCGGGGGGGGTGGATGGTGAGCCAGGCATGGAAGCGGTTGAGGGTGGCGTGGTCGGGCGTGGCACCGAGCAAGGGCAAGCCGACATACCAGCGCACGAGGAGATTGCAGGCAAGCTGCCATTCGAGCTCTGGATCCGAACAGGAGTCGGCCCAGGCGCGCACGATCTCGGCCCGGACGAGGATGCGGATCGCAAAGGTGGGGGGCGCGCCGGGTCCGGTATGGTGATAGTAGTCCTGACAGGCGGCGACCACGCCTGATGGATCGTACAGGCGCGCCAGGCGGACGAGGGGATGCGTGGCGCACTGGACGAGCAGGGCCTGGTAGACCAAGGCACTGACCCACATGAGAATGAGGGCGAGAAAGCGCTGGAGGACCGCCTGCACGACCGGCGGGAGATCGGGGAGGTGGGTGCATGGGTCTGACTGGGGAGCGGGTAGAATAGACATACCCATCGCCTTTCCGTACATGACGGTGACGTGAGCTATCCCATCATGCCACGGAATCAGGCGGTTGGTGTTTCAGCGCAGGGACAGGCTACGGGGCTGGCAATTCTGCAAAGCTCTCCCTAGGGCTGTGTCAAAGTCATAGCGGAACACCGATCAGGGCAAACGTTTCTTCGAGCGCTGCGGCATAGGACCGCAGCGCGTCCGCGATGTTGGTCACGCCCGTACTCCGCAACAGCGTCAGCAACCCGTTCCGCAACG
>JBBSGA010000034.1:0-28176 GCA_038254585.1 Chloroflexales bacterium
CTCGTCGTCTCGGATGCTCCCCCGGCGCTGGGCCAAGCGCATCGCATTGGAGAAGACCGCCTGCATCTGCGCCGCCCAGTCGATCTCGTCTCCCTGTGCATCCATCACGGCCTGCACGTTGCGCACTTGATGGGCCAGGCAGAGCTGAAAGGTCTCGGCTGGGGCAGTCAGTTGCCCGCTCCAGCAGTCGCAGACCCACACCTCCGCCCGCTGCTTGCCCATCATCGTCTGCGGCACCTCCTGCCCCCGGCTGCGACGGATCAGGTGCACCACCGCGCTCAGCGTCACACAGACCCAGTGCCAGGCTGTGCCCCCGTCAATGCGACTGCCCGTTTCGTCCCCGTGGATCACGGCCGAGGAGGCGACTGCCTCCTGGATGGTCGCAACGGCTGGCTCGGCAGCTTTGCCCGCTCGACGCAGACAGTTGTCAATCGCGCCTTGAGAGAGCGTGATCCCAAAAACGTCCACCAGCCCCTGCTCCATGCGCTCATACGAGAGATGGTGGGTGTGCTTGAGGTAGACGATCAGACTTTGGAGCCGCGCGCCGAAGGCTTGCGCGGTGGCACAGCCAGGGGGAGGCGGGGCAAGGGAGTGAACGCCACAGTGCGGGCACTCCACGCCGTACTGCTGCACTTCAAGCACCTGGGCGCTGATGGGAGGAAGCTCACGCAGTTGGCGGCGACGCTCACGTGCTTGAGGCTCAGCAGCGAGGTCGGCGCCACAGCCTTGGCAGGAGGCCACCCGCTGCTGGGCCACCTGATCGGGCGTGTCGCACCACTCGCGGGAGGAGCCGGGATGACCCTCTTTCGGCCCGGGTTTGGCTTTGTCCTTGGTCGGTCGATGCTGGGGCTTGTGGTCGCGAGAGGGAGGCTGCGAGGAATTGGCCGACGTGGTCGGCGGCTGAGGAGGCGGAGAAAGCTGGGCTTCCAGGTGCTCAATCTTGTCGAGTAACTGGCCAATCAGCTCGATCAGCGCCGGTTTGTCGAGTTGGGCTAACTCGTCACGTGATGGGGTCGCAGCCATATCCTATTGACGCTCAGTCGATCAAGTTTGTTGCTACTCCGCCTTTCCGAGTAGGACGTGAGTAAGTACGACAAAACTAAAGACCGCTGGCATTGCTGCCAGCGGTCTTTGTTTAGGGCTCTGTAGTGCCCTAAAACGAGTGGCTGGGGTACAGGGATTCGAACCCCAACTACCTGATCCAGAGTCAGGCGTCCTACCATTAGACGATACCCCATCGCCTGCTCGAAAAGGCTGTACTCCCGATTCTGTTCGTTGTCCGTCATCTCTCTCTGCCAGTAACTGGCAGGCGGTGCCTGGGTTGCCGGTGGTTAGCCGGCTTCGCCGTCGCCGCTGCGATGCGAGCGAGCGAAGTGGTCGTGACGCGTAAACGCTGCCACTAATGAGCCCGCCCCACACACCTTGCTCTCCATCAGCCAGCGCAGTCGCCTAGCCGCCGCTGTCGCCACCGGCGCTGGTGGGCGCTTACCCCACCGTTTCAGTCCTCACCCGTTCCGGCGCCTCTACGAGCCGGCCGTCGGCGGGCAATCTTTGCTGTTGCCGTCTTGCGTCGCCTCCGGCTTCCGCCGGTGCGCCCCTGCTTGCTGTTTCGCAGGGTAGCCTGGCCGCCGTCGAGCACTCTGGAGTGTCTAAACACGCGGCCGGAGAGTCGGGAAGTTCCTCTGGAGACTCTGCTCCAGCGACGGAACACCTTTTCGAGCCAGATTGTTAAAGGATGGAGCGGGAGACGGGGTTCGAACCCGCGACCTTCTCCTTGGCAAGGAGATGCTCTACCAACTGAGCCACTCCCGCAGATCCACGCGAGATAGTACCAAGCGACGCCCCGCTTGTCAAGCCGACTAGCGCAAAAATGCACCGCCGCGTGACGGTGCATTCGCTTGATTCTCTGGTGACCCCAGCGGGATTCGAACCCGCGATCTTCACCTTGAGAGGGTGACGTCCTTGGCCGCTAGACGATGGGGCCGCTTGGTGAGCCATGTAGGAGTCGAACCTACAACCTGCCGGTTAAGAGGCATGAGGACATGACAAACATGAATTTACTTGTCGCGTCCCGTTGACTCAAGGTGCTACCTCCTCGGTCAACCGCTCACGATTATTCTACCCGGTTTTGGCGCACTGTCAACCTGGATCTGGAAGAGCGGTGCATAGCCAGCGCTCAGGAGCATTTCATCAACTTCATCGAGATCCGGGCTGAGCGCTACATCGATGCGGATGATCAGGTCGCGGCTAGACTGGTGCGGGCGATCACCTTTGATCAGTGGTCATTGCTAGGGGCATTCGACTGAATGAGTATGGAAGCGAATATGGCGGCAGCATTCCCTGACAGTGGCCGTCGTGATCGGTTCGCTATTACGACAGAGGGTCGGCATGGGACCGAGGCGCTGCAGGAGCGTCAGGATGCACTGACAGATCTCGTCTGAGGCGCAGTTCATCCGAGGCAGAAATCGTCGAAATCGGCTATCATCGCCGAGCCTCGCCGTAGTTATGGGTCGTTGTTAATACCTGGTCCCATAGCTCAGGGGAGGTCATACGTCAATCCCGTCGAACGGGCATAAGATCATGGGAGCATTCATGTTTGCACTCATCAAAGAACTCACCGAGCTTTCAGGTCCTGTCGGCCAAGAGCAGATCGTGCTGGAGCGGATCGAGACGCTGTGGCGCGAGGCCGGCGCGGAGATCGAGCGTACGCGCATCGGAAACGTCGTCGCTCACGCGGGTGGACCGGGGCCGAAGCTGCTGCTGGCAGCCCATGCCGACGAGCTGTGCTATCTCGTGCGTGCGATCGATCCGGATGGCTTGCTCTGGCTGGCGAACGGCCAGGCGTGGGAGCGCAAGACCAGCGTGCGAAACTGGTTTACAGTGGGGCAGCGCGTACGGGTGCTGGCACGGAGCGGCGAGATACGCGGTGTAATCGCCTCCGCGACGGGCCACCTGGCTACACTGGTACTCAAGGACCCGGACGAGCTGACCTGGAACGACTTTTGGGTCGACACCGGGCTGTCCCGCGATGAGTTGCTGGAGCGCGGCGTCACGCCCGGTACACGGATCATCTGGGATGCGGCGACCGAACAGTGGGGGCAGAACGTCGTCGGCAAGGCGCTGGACGACCGGGTTCCCCTGGCGGTGATCACGGAGGTGCTGCGGCGGGTTCCACGCGAGGAGCAGGCCTGGGATCTTACGCTAGCCTGCACAGTGCAGGAGGAGATCGGACTGATCGGCGCCTTCGCGCTCGCGGCGGGCCGCCAGTTCGACGCCGCAATCGCCGTCGAGGTCGGGCTGGCCGGCGATGTGCCGGGGCTGGATCAGCGCGCCATGCCGCTGCGGCTCGGCGCAGGGCCGGTGCTGATCCACAAGGACGCGCTCGTACACTACGACCATGCCCTCACGGCAACGCTGGAACAGACGGCCGCGTCGGCCGGCATTGGCCTGCAGCACGCCGTCTTCGGCTCCTTCGGCAGCGACGGCTCGGCCTTCATGAAGGCGGACATCCCGGCGGCGATGGTCGCTTTCCCCACACGTTACACCCATAGCCCCTTCGAGACCGCTCATCTTGGGGATATCGAGCAGGTCGTCGACTGGCTGTGCGCCTTCGTGCGCCAGGGCCCTGAGTAGTCGATAGGGGATCACGTTGCACCTGCAGCACGTACTGTCCCCCTGCTTCTTCTTACTTTTCGAGGCTTCCGTTTTCCACAGGAGCTTACAGCTCATGCACGGCGGGCTGGGTAGCCACGCTTAGCCCAGTCCCAGCAAGCGCACCCGGTGGTGGAAGCGGCGCCACGTCAGGAACGAGGTCAGCGGTGAGGTCACCAGGAAGGCTGCCCAGACGACCGGGAGCCCTCCGCCGACGAAGGTAAGGGCCAGCCAGGCGAGCAGCACCGCGCTCCAGATACCCATGGTCCCAATGATCAACGGGAAGCGGGTGTCGCCCGTGCCGCGCAGCGACCCTGACTGTACCATCCCTATGCCCCAGGCAGGCTGCGTCAGCGCGACCACACGCAGCGCCGTCGCACCGATCCGGACCACCGACGGGTCGGACGTGAACAGGCGCATGATCGGGGTCGCGAGGACGAGGATTAGCACGCCGATCGAGCTCATCCAGATCACCGCCCAGGTAGTGGCCACCTTCGCGACGCCCGCGGCATCGCCTGGACGGCGCGCGCCGATGCTTTGGCCGACGAGGGCCGTGGCGGCGATGCTGAAGCCGACGCCGGGCAGGAACGAGAAGGAGAGCGCCGACATCGAGATGCGCTGAGCCGCGAGCGTATCCGTGCCGAGGTGCGCCACCAGGATCGTCAGGACCAGGAAGGCCGTCGACATCAGAATTTGCTCGACCGAGGCGGGGATGCCAAGGCTGAGCACCTGCCGTGCGACGGACCAAGCCGGCCGCCAGCCACCGCGGCCCGCGATACTGACGCCATTGCGACCGGTCCAGAGCGCGCGCAGGAGCAGCAGTAGGGCGAGCGATCGCGCCAGGAAGGTCGCCCATGCACTGCCGACGGCGCCGAGCGCAGGTAGGCCAAAGTGGCCGTAGATCAGGCCGTAAGCGAGCACAACGTTCACGACGTTGGCAATAGCCGTGACCATCATCGGCGTGCGCGAGTCTCCGGCGCCACGCAGTGCTCCACTCCCGATCACCAGCGCGACCAGGACTACGACGGTGCCCATCGTTACGCGGAGGTAGTCCGCGCCGATACGGGCAACCTCCGGAGCCATGCCAAAGATGCCGATAATAGGGCTAGCCAGGTCGAGGCCGACGAGGGCGAGCGGCACCGAGAGAATCACGCTCCATAGCAGCGACTGGCGTGCCAGGCGGCTGGCATGGCCGGGTTCGCGCGCGCCCACCGCCTGCGCTACGAGGATCGAACTGCCGACGGAGAGGCCGGAGAGCGCGGCCAGCAGGAAGAACATGATTTGCTGTGCGCTGCCGACGCCGGCGATTGCCGCGGTGCCCAGCGCGGCGACGAGCAGGGTGTCGACGATGCCGAGCAGGGTCTCGAGCACGTTCTCACCAATTACCGGCCATGCCAGCGCGAAGACCCGCCGCCGCAGCGATGCAGGAGCCTCCTGCGCTGCCCGCGCTCCGTCCGGGGACACGAGCGCCACCTCCTGCGCTGTCTGCTCCTGCTCGGCGATCACCGGAGCGTCGACTCCGCGAGCCGCTGGTGCTACCCGGCTGGATTCGGACGATAGTCCTGGCATGAGCCTATTCTCTGCTTTCCCCTATATGGGCTTTTACTGCGTGCGACGAAATATGCGAGGTGCGCGCGCCTTCCTTCGCTCGTCTCCCAGCAACTGCGATGCCGACGAGTTGCCCCGAGACGACTTTTACGCGCCTACCTCCGCCGCAACTTGCTCCCATTGCCCTACGAAGACGAATTCTTCGAGGGGCTTCCGGGTACGTGGCGCTGCCTCGCGGGCCTGCAGTTCCTCCGGCAGCACGGCGGGAGCACCCGGGTAACCCAGCGCGATCACCGCAATGGGCACAAAGCCCTCCGGGATCCCGAGCGTCTCGCGTGCCTGGTCCGCGTTGAACCCGCCCATCTGGTGCGTGACCAGCCCGAGGTCAACCGCCTGCGTCACGAGGTTCCCCACGGCCATCCCGACGTCGTACAGGCTGGCCTGCTCCTTGCCCGGCTGTGAGTAGAGCTGGGCTACGACGAGGATGAGGACCGGGGCATGCTGGGCCCACGCGCGGTTTTTCTCATTCAAGATCGCCGCGATATGCGCATGATCTTCGGGATCATCGGTCGTGGCGATGATAAAGTTCCACGGCTGCCGATTGTTCGACGAGGCGGCCCAGCGCGCGGCCTCGAAGATGCTGTGCAGCTTGATCTGCTCGACCGGGCGCGCGGCGAAGGCGCGCGGGCTCCAGCGCTCACGGATTAAATCATGGATCGGATGGTCGGCCTCGGCAGGCTTACGGAAAGGTGCGGAACTGGTAACGGTCACGGTGGTCGTCCTCTTTATCTAATCGAATGTCTAGCTATCCAGGTTGCTTACTCGTGTAAGCTTGACAATAACAGCTAAACAAAGTATGCTTACTCGTGTAAGCTAACTATAACAATGGCCTGCAGGATTGTCAAATCAGGAAGGGACCCGAGAGAGGTAGCGCACACATGGCCGCCAAACGTCGTGGCAAGACAGAATCCGGTGAGAAGACACGCTGGCCCCCCGAGACCCGACATGCGCCGACCAGCAGCGACGTCGCTCGGTGTGCCGGCGTCTCGCGGGCGACCGTCTCGTACGTGCTCAACAACGTCCCGGATTGCCGGGTCGGCCAGGAGACGTGGGCGCGCGTGCGCGCGGCCGCGGATGAGCTGGGCTATACACCTCACGCTGTGGCCCGCTCCCTGCGCGTCGGCCACAGCGACCTGGTCCTCGTCCCGCTCTCGGCTGTGCCGTCTGGACCGATCCTCGACGCGTATTACGACACGTTGGCCGCGCGTTTGCGGGAGCTTGGCTATACGGTGATCTTCCACGCCGATCGCTCGGCGCGCGGCGTCGAGGCGGCCCGGTCATGGGCCACTCTCCGGCCGGTGGGGATCATGGTCGAAGCGGAGCGGCTCACACGCCCGGCGCTCGATCTGCTGCGCGCCGCCGGCACTCGAGCTATTTTGGCCACGGGATGGCCGCCCTCCAAGCTCGTCCCCACCCTGGTCGTCGACCATGCCTCCATCGGCGCCGCCGCGGCAGAGCATCTTGTGTCCAGCGGCCACCGGCACCTCGCGGTGGTAGTGCCGCGCGAGCGCCGGCTCATGCAGCTGGGGCTCGCGCGCCTGCGGGGTGTCCAGCAGGTCGCCGCAGCGCACGGGCTCCAGGCAGACAGGGTGGACCTTGCCTATGACGAGCGCGAGGGAGCTGAGCTCGCCGCCGGCTGGAGGCAGACGCGGCCGACGGCAGTCTTTACCTACAACGATGACTACGCGATGCTGCTCATGCGATCCTTGCTCGACGCCGGGCTCGCGATCCCGGAGGACATCGCCCTAGTGGGTGCCGACGACCTGCCGCTCTGCACGCTACTGCGACCGCGGCTCACCTCCGTCCACCTGGAGGCAGCCGCCCAGGCCCCCGCCGTGGCGGAAACCCTCCACGCTATGATCCAGGGGCAGATGCCTGACATGCCGGCGATCGAGCTGCTGCGGCCGAGGATTGTGGCCAGGGAGTCGGGTTGAGCGCGCAAAGGCCTTCGTACATGGGCATGATACTTAAGGACATTGGATGATGAAGCTATCCGTATTAGATCTGGTCACGATGTGGAACGGAGCCAGTGCCGGCGTCGCGATCCGCGAGGCGACCGGCCTCGCAAAACACGTCGAACAGCTGCACTATACGCGCTATTGGTTTGCCGAACACCACAATGCCCCCTGGCAGGCGAGTAGCGCACCCGAGCTGCTGATCGCGCATGTGGCTCCGACTACCACGACGTTGCGCGTCGGCTCCGGGGGTGTGATGCTGCCCAATCACAGTGCCCTCAAGGTCGTCGAGAACTTCCGCACCCTCGAGGCGCTGCACCCCGGGCGGATCGACCTCGGCATCGGCCGCGCCCCTGGCACCGATGGTCTGACCGCGCTGGCACTGCGCCGTTCGCGCCAGGCCCTGTCGGCCGACGACTTCCCCGAGCAGATGGCCGAACTGCTCGCGTTCTTCTCGGGAACCTTCCCGACTGATCACCCCTTTAGTCGCATCATACCTACGCCGGTCGCCACGTCTATGCCCGCAATCTGGATTCTCGGATCGAGTGACTTTGGCGCGCGATTCGCCGCGGAGCACGGCCTTGGCTTCGCCTTCGCCCACCATATCTCGCCGGAGCTCGCCGTCCACGCGCTGCGTGCCTACCGCCGCGAGTTCCGGCCGTCGCCGCTCCTGGGTGAGCCTCACGGCATCCTTGCCGTGTCGGCATTCGCGTCTGAGACCGACGCCGAAGCCGAGGATGTCGCGGCGCTGCTGGACATCCTATGGTCGCGCTTACGGCGTGGAGAGATCGGGCCGCCGCCCACGATCGAGGTGGCACGCGCCTACAAGCATACTCCCGATGCACGGATAGCCCGCCAGCTCTTTCAATCGCGCCATTTCATCGGAGGCGTCGAGCGCGTGGCGCAAGATCTGCGCTCGCTTGCCGAAGCGGCCGAGACCGATGAGCTGATGCTGCTCACGATGACGCCTGACCAGGCCGCGCGCCGGCGATCGTACGAATTGTTCGCCAGGGCTTTTGATCTTCAGCCGGCAGAGCGCGCCGCACAGCCGTAGCCGCTAGCTCCATGGTCAGCAGCCGGCGAGCAGCCGGCGCGGTGTCACATGGCCGACGAGTCGCCCGCTGGCCTGACTGGCAGCTACTAGCCCGAGTGCGTTCACACCGAATAGGACGCTAAAGCATTGGGGCGAGACGCCGTAGATGCTTGCAGCACGAAGGGGGAGCCCGAGATGTATGTGAACATGGCGGTGAACACAAGGCCACATGAGAGCGCATAGCCGACGAAGGAACGATGGCACGGCCCCTTGGGTGTCGCCGCGGAGGAGTTTATCGCAGGCACCTTGTGACGCCGGCACGGCGCCTAGCGTCCCGCACGCGGCGAGGAGCGCCTGTCGGCTGACCGCCGCGCTGCCCCGGTCGGACGTAGGCGGCATGGCGTTAATGGCCGTCGGTATGTACCGGCCGTCCCGGAGGCCGGCGGCCCTCGGAGAGATTGACCAGCGCGTTGTCGACGACGGCCCGCGCATTCTCGGCCGCCGCGGGATCGACCGGCGCCTGGGCGAGGTCTTCGCGGACGGTTCGCAGCGCGGACTGTAGCCGCTCCACCTCGGCCTCTAGCTCTTCATACGTCGGTTTCTTCATAATCCCTGTCTCCTTGGCGTTAACGAAGTGTACTCCCAGCTATCCTCGACGGCAGCGAACTGCCTCTCGCCGCTGTTGTACCAGATAAACGGTCGTCAGAGCAACTTTATCCTCGGCTATAGTGTGGAGTGTTGCGCCTTACGAGCCTGTAGACGAATATTTCGTGACGCCGATCTGCCAGAAGCCGTACGCCACCAGAAAGAAGAGCACGGCGACGAACGGCGCGGCCCAGGCAAGCGACGGTGGGAGGCCGAAGGGATCGGTCCGATTCAAGAGCACCAACGCGGCCGGGTAGTTGACGAATGCGACCGGGACGATAAAGATGAAGACGCTGCGCAGCCAACGGTTGTAGATGCCGAGAGGATAGCTCGTCATCTGGTTTCCGCCGAAGGTGAAGGCGTTGACGACCTCCGGCGTCTTGATCGTCCAGAAGCAGATTGCGCCTCCGATGACGAAGAGACCAAGGTAGATCAAGGCGCCCGAAGCCAGCGTAAGCGGTACGAGCAGTACTTTTGCAGGCGTCCACTCGATGGGCAGCCGAAGCAAGGCGAAGGCGAGGATGGCTCCGCCCTGCAGGGTCCGGCCCAGGCGCCGCAGCTGGAACTCGGAGGCCAGGATCTGGAAGAAGGTGCCGAGCGGACGCGTCAAGATCTTGTCGAAAGCACCCTGTTGCATCATCGTCTCGAACGGCGAGTCGAAGCCTCGTCCGACCATCTCGTTCAGGCTGAAGGCGACCGACGTGAGGCCGTACAGGAGCGCGACCTCCGCGACGCTCCAGCCTGCGAGCGACGGGAAGTGCGAGAAGAGCACCGCGATCACCGCGAAATCGAGCACCGTCGTGAGTGCGAAGCCGAGCATGTCGAGCAAGAACGACAGCTTATATTGCATCTGGGCCCTGATCCGCGCGCCGACCAGTTGCCAGTAGAGACTCCACATACCCTTTTACCCGCCCTGAATGACGACCTTGCGCGTCGCAGCCTGCAGAACTAGTAGCGCTGCGGCGGCCAGGACGATCGCCCAGAAAATCTGCACCAGCAGCGCCCCCGCGACAGCCGCTCCGGTGATTTTACCCAGGAAGATTTGAGCGGGTAGGCTGGTAATCGCCCGAAAGGGCAGAACATACGCGACGGCCTGGAGTGCCGGCGGGAAGAAGGCGATCGGTAGTAGGAAGCCCGAAAAGAACATCAGTAGTACGCTGACCAGGTTGACGACTCCCGACGCGTCGACGAGCCAGAAGCTCGTCAAATTGACGATGAAGTTGAGCGAGAACGAGACTAGCATGGCGAGAGCGAGCGCCAGCACAAAGCCGGCCGCGTCTGCTCCCGAAGGCATGCGTGCATTGAAGAGCACGACGCCTACGACGTAGGTCAGCGATGCGCGGACCAGCAGATTGAAGAGCCGCTCGCCGAGGGTACGGCTGAGCCAGTAGCCATAGAAGTTCCACGGCCGGCTGAGGTCGGTGACGACCTCCCCGGTCCGGATCGTCTGCATGATCTCGGTAGAGAGCCAGGCGCCGCCGACCGAGATCAGCGACTGCGTTACCCAGGTATAGCTGACCGCATCCTCGACGCTAAATCCGGCGACGGTGCCTCCGGCGGCGTAGATCGCGCGGTACACAAAGCTCATCAGTGCGCCGAAGAAGGCATTGGTTAGCATTCCGGCGATGTAGGCACCACGGTAGACTGCTGCGCGCCGAAACGAGCGCACTGCGATCTCGTAGTAGAGACGCATAGAGCTCCTGGAAGCGTTCAGCACAGGAGGCTTCGTGGAGCGTAGCGGCAGTCCAGGCGCCATATCTCCCCTCCACGAAGATTCAGTCCACAAACTCTCTGAGCGCCCCGTAGCGCTCGACCAGCTCTGCGAAGCTCATGCGGTTCAATCCGGATGGTGACGGAACGACGACGTCCACTACGTCGGGAAGGGCGGATCTCTCCTGGCGCCCCCACGGCACGTCCTTGACGCGCCGGAACCAGCGGTAGACTCCTGATCCGGTGTAGGCGACGGCTCGGGGCTTGAGACGCGCGAGCTTGTCCGCCAGCCCCGCGGCGCCCGCTCGAATCTCCGCCGGCTCGAGCTCGTCAGCTCGCCGGGTCGGCCGTGCGACGAGGTTGGTGAAGCCGATGCCAAGCTCCAGGAGGCACTCGTCCTCGACCGGAGTGTAGAGCCGGTCGGTGATGCCTGCCGCGAAAAGCACGCGCCAGAAGCGATTCCCCGGATGCGCATAGTGATGCCCACTCTGACCCGATCGGAGTGATGGATTATAGCCGCAAAAGACGAGCTTGAGGCCGGGGCGGAGCAGATCGGGTGTCATGGCGCCAGTCTACCACGCGGGAGATTCGACGAGATCCTCTCAAAACAGGGTATCCTAGGATAGCACGCCGGCAATCAGACCGAGAGAAAACGCGAACAGGTCGCGGTCGGCTTGAGTAGGGAGGATGCGTGTTTGACGTGACTGTGATCGGCGGAGGACCGGCCGGCGTAACTGCTGCTCTCCGTGCCCGTGAATTAGGCGCTTCGGTTGCCCTCGTCGGGCTTGCAGCCCGTCGGGTGCCGCGCGATCTTGGCGACGTGCCGATCGCGCCCCAATGGGGGTCCCTACGTGACCCCCGCGCAGCCGAGTGGGAGCGGAGCGAGGTCTAGCTATGCGCATGCCACCGCGATCTGCTCTGCTTGGATTTGCTCTCGTCCTGCTGGTGGCCTGCACAAGAGGCGATCGCTCCGCGGCAACCCGCGTTCCCGCGGTAGCCTCGTCGCCGGCAGGGACAGCAGTCGCCGCTCTGACGCTGCCTCCCGGGTTTCGTGCCGAGGTCTATGCAGAAGGGTTGCGGAGTCCCACGGCTCTTGCGTTTGGTCCCGACGCCCGGCTCTACCTGGCGCAGCTCAACGGTGGTGAAAACGCGGGCGCCGGCCAGGTCGTCCGGCTCGACCGGCCGGGGGCTGCGCCGGCCCCGGTGCTCGACCATCTGCCCAAGCCGACCGGCCTGGTATGGAGCGGGCGCGATCTTTATATTGCCGCCGGACGAGACGTCCTACGCGCCCGGGTCGGCACGGATGGCAAGCTCGACACTCCGGCAAAGATCGTCCCGGAGCTCCCTTTCAACTCTCGCTCTGAGGGCCAGCTTGACGTGCTCGCCGATGGACGGCTGCTCTTCGAGGCGTCGGGAGACATCGGCGACCCTCGCTCGGGGCGCCTCTTCGCGCTCAACCCGGGTGCGCAGCCGGAGGTGCTGGCGACTGGCCTGAAGAACGGATATGCGCATGCGGTGGATCCGGCGAGCGGTCGCGTCTTCACGACCGATATCGCGGACGACACGATGGATGGCAAGGTGCCGCCTGAGGAGATCGACGTGGTCGAGGCCGCTGCAGACTATGGCTGGCCACGCTGCTATGGTGCACGGATACCCGCGGCCGATCGGGGTGGTACGGAGACGATCTGCGCCCGGACGCGGCCGCCGCTGGTCACTTTTCCGCCACATGCCACGCCGACCGGCCTGACCTTCTACGGGGGCGCCGATTTTCCGCCGGTCTTCCGCAACGCGCTCTACGTAGCACTCTGGAACGGATCCCCGCCGACGGTTGCTCGCATCACTCTGAGCATGCGCGACGGCCACCTGGTGGGGGAGAGCACGTCCTTTATCGGCGGCCTCAAGCGGCCGATAGATCTGCTGCCGGATCCACGCGGCGGCCTGCTAGTGGCCGATTTCGAGGCGGGAACGGTTTACCGTATCGTGGCCGGATCGTAGCGTTCCGGGATCGCACGTTTCCACCAAGTGGACTTTGAAGATAGGAGCAGCGTATGTCCCGCAGCACACACTTTGAGCGCTACGACGAGGCATCCGACGAGCAATTCTATGCGATGCCGCGTTTCGTGACGCATATCGACGATGCTGCCATCGGGGCGGTTACGCAACTCTACCGCGAGCTCTTTCCGCCCGGAGGGGAGATCCTCGACCTGATGAGCAGCTGGGTCAGCCACCTGCCGCCGGAAGCATCGTACCGGCGGGTCGTGGGGCTCGGAATGAACAGGCAGGAGCTCGACGCGAACCCACGCCTCGACGAGCGCATCGTCCAGAACCTCAACCAGACGGCAGTGCTTCCATTTAGGGACGCCGAATTCGACGGCGCCGCGATCTGTGTTTCGGTCCAGTATCTTACCGAGCCGGTCGTCGTCTTTGCCGAGGTCGGCCGCGTCTTGCGCCCGCACGCGCCGCTGGTGATCACCTTCTCGAATCGCTGCTTTCCGACCAAGGCCGTCGCGATCTGGCAGTCCCTCGACGATCGCGGGCATGGCCGGCTTGTCGGATGCTACCTCGAGGAGGCCGGGAACTGGAACCGGATCGAGATCCTCGATCGCAGTCCGAAGCAGCGCCGAGGTGACCCGCTCTATGCTGTCGTCGCGCGAAGCGCAGGTGAGTACACCACCTCTTCGCTGATAAAGGAACGGCCATGACCCGCTCGACACTGAGCCATCTTGAATGCGGTGCCTGCGGCGCCCAATATCCGCCGGATCGGTTGATCAATCTCTGTCCGGCCTGCGGCAAGCCGCTGCTGGCGCGCTACGATCTCGACGCCGCAGCCCGAACGTTGACCGGGGAGGCGCTCCGGACGCGTACAGCAAGTATGTGGCGCTACGAGGAAGTTCTGCCGGTCCAAAATGATGCTGCGATCCTCTCACTCGGCGCGGGCTGGACCCCGTTGATGCGCGCAGCGCGGCTTGGTGATCGCATCGGCTGTCCGGAGACATATATTAAAGACGAGGCGCTCAATCCGACGGGGAGCTTCAAGGCCCGCGGCCTCAGCGCGGCGGTAAGCCGGGCGTTCGAGCTTGGAGCTCGCGAGGTCGCGATCCCCAGTGCCGGCAACGCGGCCGGGGCAATGTGTGCCTACGCCGCGCTGGCGGGGCTTCCAGCGCATGTCTTCATGCCGGCCGACGTTCCAGCCCCTTTCCAGGTCGAGTGCAGGGTTCTGGGGGCCGAGGTGACGCTGGTCGACGGACTGATTACCGACTGCGGCGTGAAGGTCCGCGAAGGCGTCGCGGCACACGGCTGGTTCGATGTCAGCACCCTAAAGGAGCCCTACCGCATCGAGGGCAAGAAAACGATGGGCTACGAGCTGGCCGAGCAAATGGACTGGCACGTACCCGACGTCATTATCTATCCAACAGGTGGGGGCACCGGGCTGATCGGCATGTGGAAAGCCTTCGAAGAAATGGAGCAGATCGGCCTCATCGGCTCCGATCGGCCGCGGATGGTGACCGTGCAGAGTACGGGCTGCGCTCCGATCGTCAAAGCCTTCGACGAGGGCTCCGAGCATGCAGAGCTGTGGCAGGGAGCGCGAACCGTCGCCGATGGCCTCCGAGTTCCGGCCGCCGTCGGCGACTTCTTGATTCTGCGCGCGCTTCGAGCCAGCCATGGTACCGCGGTAGCAGTGCCCGACGCCGAAATGCTCGAAGCTGCGATGGTCATGGGGTCGACGACCGGCATCTTCCCGGCTCCGGAGGGCGCCGCCTGCCTGGCAGCACAGCTGCGACTCCTTGCGCAAGGATGGATCAGGCCCGGCGACAAGGTTGTGCTCTTCAACACGGGCAGCGGGCTCAAGTACTCGCACTTATGGACGGCGCCGTAGCCCGGCGTAGGGTCTAGAAAGTCGTCTTGAGCTCCTGAGTCTGGCCGGTCTCAGACGCGCGATATGCCGCCTCGATGATCTCGATCACGTGGCGGGCATGCTCGGCGGTGACGATCGAGGGCTTGTCCTCCCGAATCCAATCTACGAACTGCATGATGTCCTCGTAGACGTGCTGCTCCGGAATGTCGCGATGCGGTCCGACGACGTGCGGCAGCAGCCACTGGTTCCCACTTCCGCGCGGCGCCTGCTGCGCCAGGTCGCGTCCCGGGTAATCGAGCGGCTCGCCGTTCAGGTTGAGCCCTACAATCGATCCTTTAGTTCCGAAGTAGGTGCCGCTGAAGCCCTGGGTGATGCTGCCGGCGGCCGTACCATACGCCAGCGCGAAAAGGTTGTCCCCGAAGTCGATCAACATCAACGTGTTGTCGTCTGCGTCGACCGGCACCATCTGCCCGCGGAACTCACGTTCCTTCAGCCGCGTCCCCGAGAGTGCCGTCACGCGGCGCGCAGGGCCAAGAATACCTGTCAGCCCATGCAGCGAGTAGACCGTCATATCATAGAGTGGGCCGCCTCCCGGCTTCCGGAAGTACCACGAAGGGTCGACATTGCTCAGCACGTCGCCGCCTTGCCGGACCTGCTCGCTCTCGTGATAGCGGCCGAACGCGGCGCCACAGGCTGCCCAGCAGATCGTCCCGAGAGCGCCGTCGGCGATCAGCTTTTTGATCTGCTGGTTATGGGGACGCAGCACCTCGCCGGGCGATGCCACGATCTTCAGGTTGCGCTCGCGCGCCAGATCGATCAGCGTCGTCGCCTCGGCGCTGGTCGTGGTCATCGTCTTATTGAAGTGGACGTGCTTTCCGGCCTCAAGCGCCTGCTTTCCCTGCTCGTAGTGCAGGCTGATCGGCGATGCGATAGTCACGGCGTCTACATTGCCTCGCGCGAGGAGATCGGCGTAGTCGGTAAAGGCCTGCTCGACGCCGAACTTGGCAGCCGCAGCCTCTGCGCGGCCCGGAACTGGGTCGCACACGGCCGCGAGACGTATCCGGTCATGAAGATCTGCTTGGCTCAGATGTGGAAGGATGCCCGTTAGGGCGATAGCTCCGGCACCTACGACGCCTATGCGAACGATATCTGCCACCTGTGTCCTCCTTGCTGTCGACCGACAGCTTATCGCGGTAAAGAATGGTGTATGCTACCCTGGACTCCTGAGGAGAATGAGATCGTATGCGCGAGTTTCTGGAACGTCATACCGACATCGCGATCTTTCTGATCGTCTTCCTTGAAGACCTTGGCGTTCCAATGCCCATTCCCGCCGACGTCGTCGTCGTCTACGCCGGTTTCCGACTACGCCAGCATACCATCAATCCGTACCTAGCCGTTATACTGATGGTCGTCGCCGTCAACCTCGCCGCGACAATCCTGTTCACAGTGGTGCGCCGAGGTGGGCGCCCACTTGTCGATCGCTACGGCCACTATCTTCACCTTGACGCGCACCGCCTCGCGCGCGCCGAAACCTGGCTGAACCGCCACGGGGCTCTTGCGATCGTGGTCGGTCGCTCGATCCCCGGTATCCGGCTGGCCACGGTGATCGCCTGCGGTCTCTTCAAGGTGCCCTACCGCATCTTCTTGCCCGCGCAGTTCGTCGGTGTCTCGATCTATCTGGCCGTCTTCCTCATTATCGGCTATGTGCTTGGGCCTCAGGCCGCGGAGCGCATCCATCTGCCGGCGATTTCGTTCCGTCTCATCCTGATGCTGATCGTAGCGATCGCGCTCCCGGTTATCCTCCGCCGTGTCAACAAGAACACCGCCTTAGACGACACGCGGACGATCCAAGCCAGGCTCACGCGCGGCGAGCGTCTTGGCGCGGCGCTCCTGGCGGGCTTTGCGGGCGCTTGTGAGCTTACGACGATCTGGGCGATCGTCGCCTCGCTGACTCGGATTATGCATCGCGCTGAAGTGCAGAGCGCCGCGCTGATGCTCGCCCGCTGGCTCGACGCGGATGAGCAGCCGCGCGGCGCCGCGATCGCCTATACGCTCGACTACCTCGCCACCTTGATCGTATGTCTGGCGGCGGCGGTCATCTTCTTCCAATTCCTGATGCCCCAACTGCGCATCAGCCCGCGCCGGCTCGGGCATCAGGCTCTCGCCCTGTGGCTCTTCACGGCTGCGCTCGCGGCTACCGCGGTTGTCTTCAGTCTCCTGAATCATGTCGTCCGGCGGCCGGGCAGCGCGTCGCTCTGGCTGTCGCACTCGGGCGGCGTCGTGCTCGCCATTATCGTGGTGGGCCTCCTCGGCTATGCCTACGTCGCGGTCGAGGCGAGGCGTCTGGCGATCGACCGCTTCTCCGACGATCCGGAGGTTGCGCCAAGCGCGGCCGGGTCACTTTCACGCAAGCCGGCAGCAGACGCCAAAACCGCCATACCGGATTTCGGTGATACTCTATACCATCACCGACCAAAGGAGGAGTAGATCATGATCGAAAAACGACCCTTCGGCCGCACGGGCCACATGAGCACCTGCACGCTCTTCGGTGCAGCGGCGCTCGGCAGCGTCACGCAGGACGAGGCGGATCGCACGCTGGAGGTGCTGCTCAAGTATGGCGTCAATCATATCGACACGGCGAACAGCTATGGTGATGCTGAGAAACGAATCGGACCCTGGATGGATCGCCATCGCAACGACTTCTTCCTGGCCACCAAGACGGAGAAGCGGACCTACGAGGGCGCTAAGGAGCATCTTCATCGCTCACTTGACCTGCTTCGCACCGATCATATCGATCTCTGGCAGATGCACATTCTGGTCAAGCCGGAGGAGTGGGAGACCGCGATGGGGCCCGGTGGGGTGCTTGAAGCCTTTCTCGAGGCGCGCGAGCAAGGCCTCGTGCGCTTCCTGGGCGTGACCGGCCACTATTCGATCGTTCCCTCGATGCATCTCTTTAGCCTCCAACGCTTCGACTTTGACTCGGTCCTGCTGCCCTACAACTATGCGATGATGCAGAACAAGCAGTATGCCCACGACTTCGAGGAGCTTACGGCGGTCTGCCAAGAGCGTAACGTCGCCATACAGACGATCAAATCGTGCTGCAAAGGGCCGTGGGGCGACAAGCCGCACACCAGTGCCACCTGGTACGAGCCCTTTACCGATCAGGCGGATATCGATCGCGCGGTATGGTGGGTGCTGCGCCGCCCCGGCATTTTCTTGAACACACCGGGTGATATCCACGTCTTGCCGAAAGTGCTCGACGCGGCCAGCCGCCTCGACCAGGCTCCCTCACGCGAGGAGCTCAACGCAGAGATGGCCGAGCTCGAGCCGGAGCCACTCTTTGCTTAAGGCTTGACCCCCGGGCGCTCGACCCACCTCTCCACGGACGGCGGTGCTGCCTTCCATCTGGCCGGCGGCACCTCTGTTATCCCGCACGCATGCTCCCCGATTCGCGACGCCGGGGCGGCGGCTATGGCCCCGGCGTCGGCGGATACCGTACTGGCTAAAGTCTCCAGAATAGGGGGAGTACGACGAGCAGGGTGAGGAAACAGACCAGCGCCATCCCTGCTCCGACGGGAAGAAAGTCGCGTGGAGTATAGCCCCCGGGGCTCATCATCAGGATGTTGACCGGGTGCGAGATCGGGGTTAGGAAGGCGACCGAGCAGGCCATCGCGACTGTTACGGCCGCCGCGATGGGGTTCACATTCGCTTGGAGCGCAGTTGTCACGGCGATCGGGCCGACGACCAGCGCTGTCACCTGGCCGCCGATCACCTGTGTGAGCAGCACTGTAAAGAGATATAGACCGGCAATCAGGGCGAGGGGACCTAAGGATGCGAAGGTCGTGACGAAGCCTTCGCCGATGCGCGTCGCCAGGCCGGTATCCACGAGAGCCGCGCCGATCGGAAGCATACCGGCAATCAGAAAGATGACGCGCCACTCGATCGCCCGATATGCATCCTCCATCGTCAGGCAACCGGTCAGGACGAGGGCCGCCGCGCCCACCAGCATAGCCTCGGCGGTGGGAACAAGGCCAAGCGCCGAAAGGCCGAGCGCTGTCGCCGCAATCACCACGGACATCACTGCCCGGCGTGAGTTTCGAGGTGGGGCGGGTGGCTCTCCAAGCAGAATATAGCCTGGCTCCGCGGCGAGGAGGTTGAAGCCGGCGGCGGGACCGACCATCAGGAGCGCGTCGCCCGCTTCGAGCGGCATGATGCCCACGTCGGTGCGGTAGCTCCGGCCGCCGCGCCAGATCGCCACGGCTGTGAGGCCGTACTTCGCGCGGAAGTGAAGGTCTTTCAGGTTCTGCCCGATCACGGGCGATCGCGGCCCGATGATCACTTCGGTCATCTGAACGGCCCGCTTGCGGAGCGGCTGCAGATGGCCGTCGTTGCGCCCGATATAGGTGTCCTGCGCTTCAAGCTCCTGCACGCGCTCCTGCCGTCCCAGAACCAGCAGTAGGTCGTTGCCGGCGATTCTGGCATCCGGCGCCGGATTGATCTTCGCCTCGCCGCCATGCCAGATCGCTAGGACGGTCACGCCGAGTCGCTCGCCGATCAGGCTGGTGCCCAGCGTCTGGCCGACCAGCGTCGATCGCGGCCCGACACGAACTTCCCATAGGCGATCGCCGAGCTGATACGTCTCATGGAGATCCGGACCGGGCACCCGTGGCGCCGCCGAGCGCGCCATCGACTCGCAATTCGGCAGCAGCCGGCGACCGACCAGCAACATGTAGAGGGTACCCGTGACAACCATCGCCCCGCCGCTCGGCAAAAAGTCGAGCATTGTCAAGGGCCGCTGTCCTTGGCTCTGGAGCGTCGAGCTGAGGATGATATTAGCAGTGGTAAAGAGGGTAGCCATGCCACCCACGAGCGTGCCGTATGAGAGCGGAATCAGAACCTTCGAGGGGCGCACGCCGGTCTGTCGCGAGACGTAGACGGCGGCAGGCAGCAGCACCGCTCCAGCCGCGATATTGTTGAGCCCAAGCGACAGCAGGCTCCCCGCCACCATGAAAACCATCACGATCCGGCCTTCGGTCTTCCCGCCGAGACGGGCCAGGCGGTCAGCCATCCATTGCACCACTCCGGTGCGCTCCAGCGCGTCCGTCATTACAAAGAGGCCCATCAGCGTGATCACGGCTGGCCGGCTGAAACCGGCTAGGGCTTCCTCGGGCGTGACGATCCGCGTGAGCCCAAGTGCCAGGAGGACGAGCAGCGCGACCAGATCAGAGGAGATGCGATTGCTGACGATCAGTATCAGAGCAATACCGACGACCGCCACCAGATAGAGCTCGCTTACAGAGAGTGAGAGCAGCAAAAGCTTTGGTATCCTATCGGCATCTGCGATGCCCTTTCACCTAGCAACGTACGCGCCATAAATTGGAGATGCCCCGGAATGACGACCACAATCGACCCACTCGATACGTTATTCTCCTATCTTGTTCCCTATCAGGGCCGTGATGTCTTCAATCAATATGCCGAGTCCAATCCCGAGCTTGATCGCCCGGACGCCGCAGCGCGCCGCCGTGGAAACATGCGGCGCTATCTGGAGTGCTTCCGAGACGCCGCCTACGTCCTGGTCAGCGAGGCGCCCGGATATGCCGGCTGCCGCTTTACGGGCGTCTCGTTCACCGACGAGCGTTTCCTTTTCGGGGAGCAGCCCCTGGCATGGGCGCAGGACGCCGGGGGCTTTCTACGAGCGGGCCGAGACGACCGGCCTTTAAGCCGTGAGATGTCCGCGACGATTGTGTGGGGAGCTCTCGGCGATCGCCGCGATATCGTTTTCTGGCCGACCTTTCCCTGGCATCCCATGGGGACGCGCGGTCCTTTGTCGAACCGGCCTCCCCGCCGGGACGAGATCCTGGTGGGTCGGGAGGTACTCCACTGGCTCCTGGAGACGCTCTTTCCGGGGCGGATTCTCGGAGCGGTTGGTTGCCACGGGCATGCCGCCCTCGCCGCCCTCGGTTACGGCGACGTGCGCTATATTCGCCACCCTGCGCAAGGGGGCGCATCCGAGTTCCGCCGCGGCATCGCCACGCTGCGTCGCCGGGACGTGGGCGAAATAAGCTCCACCGGGTGCTTGTAGCTGCCCATCCGCAACTGGCCTCACGCTTGGCGGGCCAACCCGAGTGCGGCCTCGGGCTGGGTACGGTGCGCAATCAGTCCGCGTGTGCTGGCTGTGTCCAGGCCTCGCTGAGAAGTCGAAGCCAGTTGCCGTGCAGCGTGGCCGCGATATCGTCTCCGGAGTAGCCCCTGGCCTCGAGTAATCCTTGCAGCTTCTGAAGATCGGCGATGGTGTCGAGATCGCGCGGCGACTGCTCGCGCCCGAAGCCTCCGTCGAGGTCTGATCCGATCGCGACGTGCCGTGCATTTCCCGCAACCTGGCAGATGTGATCGATATGGTCGACGATCGTGTTCATTGTTACCTGCTCGTTGCTACTGGCGCCGCGCTGCCACCCGGGCATCAGCATCCACGCGTCGAAAGCGGCTCCGATCACGCCATCGCGCTCGATAATTGCACGTAGCTGGTCGTCGCTGAACTGCCGCTGGTGCGGTACAAGCACCCGGCAGTTGTTGTGGCTTGCCAGCAGTGGACCGTCGAACCGCTCGATCGCCTGCCAGAACGCCTGATCCGAGCAGTGGGTTAGATCAAGAATGATGCCGAGCCGCTGCATCTCGTCGAGCAACGCGCCGCCTCGCTCGCTCAGTCCCAGCTCCGTACCCGTTCCTCCTGCATAGCGACATGGCCCGTAATGCGCGAGGCCGATCGCGCGCAGGCCTGCCGTCCACCACTCCTCGAGTTGGCCGGGATCGAGGATCGGATCAGCTCCTTCCATACTGATGACTATCCCGAGTGGTGGGGGCTGCCGATCCGGGCTGTTCCCACCGTCCCACTCCTGCCAGGCGCCAAGATGGCTGTCAAGATCGCTTCTGTTCGCGATGATGCGTACGTGGCCGTCGTGCTCCAGGGCGCGGTAGTACGCCAGTTGCCCACGCGCCACTCCGTAGGCCTGGGCCGGTGATGCGTAATCGACGTAGGGCACCGGAATGCCTGTCGCGCGTGCCAGCAGTGTTCCGAAGCAGAGCGACACCCGGCCCTGGCGCAGTTCCGGCAGTGCGACCGTGCCACGTGTTCGTCCCGGGCCCGGTGTGCCTATCTCCAGCGTCCGAGTTGTGTAGACCGAATCGAGCAGGTTGCGGTTCCATTGCAACGCATTCCAAGCTAGGTCGAGGTGCGCGTCGACGATCAGCATGCGTTCCTCCTTTGAAGGCTATAGCATAGGGTACAGCGCAAGCCTGAAGGTGGTACGCTGTGCCGAAGGCTCTATCCTCATCGATCCGGTATCCGCGTGGGCAACGTACATCCGACGATGCGGGCTACGTTGTCCCTTAGCTGTGTAGGGAGCTCATGGTCGGCTTGGAGCTTGCCTCCCTTCCACTGCCGCCCGGCGCCGCCGGCCTGCCGTGGATCGGCGAAACGATCCAGTGGGCCCGCGATCCGCTTCAGTTTGCGCGTGAGCGCTACGAACGCTACGGGCCGATCTGGCGTACCCATCTGTTGAACCGCCCGTGTGTCGTACTGCTCGGGCCCGACGCGAACCGGTTTATCCTCAGCTCGCACATGCATCTCTTCTCCTCACGTGATGGATGGGGCAAACCGATCACCTCGCTCATCGGCGATGGCCTCTCCCTTATCGACGGCGCCGAGCATCGCCGCCATCGTCGGATGATCCAGCCGGCGCTGCATGGCGCCATGCTCGATCGATATTTTGATGTGATGCATGCGCTGACGGTACGGCACACCTCGTGCTGGAGCTTCGATCGTCCGATCAAGCTCTTCGATACCTTCAAAGATCTTAGCTTCGACATCGCAGCGCGCCTGATGCTCAGCGCACGAAGCGATGTCGAAGCTGAGCACTTCCGCGACCGCTTCGACCTCTTCACAGCCGGGCTCTTCGCGCCACCGGCATGGAAGCTGCCGTGGACGCCATATGGGCGCGCCTGGAGGGCAGGGCAAGCGCTACGTGATACGCTCCACGGTCTCATCGCGGCGCGGTCCGCTATGCCAGCGGATGATCTGCTTGGATTGCTCCAGGATGCCCGTGACGACCAGGGAGCTGGCTTCACGGAAGCTGAGCTGGTCGACGAGCTACTTGTCCTGTTGTGGGCAGGCCACGACACGGTAACGTCGCTCCTGACGTGGGTGATGATCGAGCTTCTTCGCCACCCAGAGATCTACGCTCGAGCCGTGCAGGAGCAAGCGCAGGTCGTGGGCGATCAGCCATTGGAGCTCGGACACCTGCGCCGCTTTCCGCTGCTGGACCGGATTCTGCGCGAGGGGGAGCGCTTACATCCCCCCGCGCCTGGAGGCTTCCGTGGCGTCGTAGAGCCCTTCGAGTATCACGGCTTTCGCATACCTGCGGGTTGGACGGTGATGTATTCGATCGTCTGGACGCATCGAATGCCGGAGCTCTGGAGCCGGCCGGACCAGTTCGACCCGGATCGCTTCGCGCCGCCTCGAGAGGAGGGCAAGCGGCCTTTCACGTTGATCGGTTTTGGTGGCGGCCCCCGGGTATGTGTGGGGCTGGCCTTCGCTCAGATGCAGATGCGCATCGTCGTCTCGCACTTGCTGCGCGCCTACCGATTCGATCTGGTGCCCGCGCAGAACTTTACGCCCGTACCGGTACCGACGAAGAAGCCGAAGGACGGGCTGGTCGTGCGTATTCGCCCATGCTAGGCGATCGGCAAGCCTAGATCGAAACGTTGCCGTACCTTCCCGGGAGAGCATGGCCGTCCACCGCTTCCAGTTGCATGCCGGTGCTATGATCATCGATCAATGGTTGGGCGGAAGTGCATGGCCGAGGACACTGAGTTGCTCGTGATATCGGAACCGGTGGCCGCCGACGGTCTCGTCGGCGAGCGTGAGCTTCCGGTGCTGCCCCTTACAAACACCGTCCTTTTCCCCCATGGTCTGACGCCTCTTTTTGTCGGCCATGAGCAGAGCCAGGCCGCGCTCGAGGCCGCGCTCGCGTCCGACCACATGGTTCTGGTCGTCGCCCGGCGCAGCGATGAGTGCGAGATCGTTCGCGGTGCCGATCTCTATCGTGTCGGAGTCGAAGCGCAGGTCACACGCGTCGTGCGGCTGCCGGACGGAACCGTCAATATCTTACTCCGCGGCCTCCAGCGCATGGCGATCGTAACGGTGCTGCGGGACGATCCGGCCCTCACAGTGCGTAGCTATCCGCTCCGCGAGCAAAGCGTCGACTCGATCGAGCTTGAGGCCGAGCGGCGTGCCGTCCTCGGGCACTTCGAGAAAGTGGCCGAGCTCAGCCGCACCCTGCCCGAAAATGCTTACGTGGCGGCACTCAATGCCGAAGAGCCCGGCGCCCTGGCCGACTTGGTTGCGGCCAACCTTCCCCTCCCGCTGGCCAAGCGCCAGGAGGTGCTGGAGACGCTCGACATCGGCGAGCGGCTGCGGCTGGTGCTCGGGCTCCTCATGCAGGAGTATGAGGTGCTCCAGATGGAGCACCAGGTGCGCTCGCTTGTGGAGCGTGAGGTCGACCGGTCGCGGCGCGAAGCTTTTCTACGGGAGCAGCTCAAGGCGATCCAGCGCGAGCTCGGCCAGGACGATCCCGCGCTCCATGAGATCAAGCTCCTACAGGAGCGGATCGCGCTTACCGGACTCCCAGAGGCAGTACAGGCTCGCGCAGGCGAGGAGGCCGGTCGCCTCGAGCTGATGTCGCCCGGCGCTCCTGAGTACTCTGTGGTGCGCACCTATCTTGACTGGCTGCTCTCGCTGCCGTGGCGTACCGCGACGGAGGATAATAGGGATCTGCGCGCAGCTGCCCGAACACTGGACGAGCATCACTTTGGCCTGGCCAAGGTCAAGGACCGGATCGTCGAGCATCTCGCCGTCCGTAAGCTCGCCGGCAGTGCAACCCGTCCGCCGATCCTCTGCTTCGTCGGCCCGCCGGGCGTCGGCAAGACAAGCCTGGGTCGCGCCATCGCCGCCGCGCTCGGGCGCAAATTTGTGCGCGTGTCGCTGGGTGGGATCCACGACGAGGCGGAGGTCCGCGGCCATCGCAGAACCTATATTGGTGCTTTGCCCGGCCGTATCATCAAAGCTATGAAGGATGCGGGCACCGTGAACCCGGTGTTCATGCTCGACGAGATCGACAAGATCGGCCAGGACTTTCGCGGCGACCCGGCGGCGGCACTCCTGGAGGTTCTGGATACCGAGCAGAATCATAGCTTTTCCGATCACTACCTGGATGTGCCCTACGATCTCTCACGGGCGCTCTTCATTACGACCGCCAATGTTCTTGACAGCGTTCACGATGCGCTGCTGGACCGCTTCGAGGTCATCGAGCTTCCGGGCTACACGGAGGATGAGAAAGTCGAGATCGCCCGCCGCTTTCTCATCCCCCGCCAACTGGCTGCAAACGGCCTTGCCGGCACGCGTATCCTCTTCTCGAATGAGGCACTGCGCCAGCTGGTACGGGTCTATACCTTTGAGGCCGGGGTGCGTAACCTTGAGCGCGAGATCGGCGCGATCTGCCGCAAGATTGCGCGCCGTGTCGCCGAGGGCCGGCCCTATCCGAAGCGCATCCAGCCTTCGTTGCTCGCCAGCATGTTGGGTGCTCCGCGCTTCGACTACGGCCTCGTGGAGGCACAGGACGAGGTCGGCGTGGCGACCGGTATGGTCTGGACCCCGAACGGGGGCGACGTCATGGCGATCGAGATCAGCGTAGTAGATGGAAAAGGCAACCTCACACTGACCGGCCAGCTGGGCGAGATCATGCAGGAGTCGGCCCAGGCTGCGCTCTCGTACACCCGTGCTAACGCCAAGCGCCTGGGGATCGATCCGCGCCGCTTCGAGAAGGTCGACGTACACGTCCACGTACCGGAGGGTGGGGTGCCGAAGGATGGGCCCTCGGCAGGTGTCGCGCTGGCTTGTGCGCTGATTTCAGCTTTTAGCGGGCGCGCGACGCGGCGGAGCGTCGCTTTGACCGGGGAGATCACGCTCCGCGGCCATATTTTGCCCGTCGGCGGTGTCAAAGAAAAAGTGCTCGGCGCCTATCGCGCCGGCATCAGCGAAGTCGTACTCCCACGCAAGAATGCGCGCGAGATCGAGGACGACATCCCACGCGACGTCCGCCGCAAGCTGCGCTTCACCTTCGTCTCCGCGATGGACGAGGTCCTCCCGCCCGCCTTCGTCGAAAACCCGCTCGACTTTCCCTACCGCCCGCGCCGTCGACGTGCCGGCAACCGCGTGGCTGAAGCGGCTGAGACCCGGGTATAGGAATCACAGGCAGGGCTACCTGACGGCGGCTACGCGATTGGCTTTCGGCATTTGA
This sequence comes from Chloroflexales bacterium, assembly GCA_038254585.1. Taxonomy (GTDB): domain Bacteria; phylum Chloroflexota; class Chloroflexia; order Chloroflexales; family Kallotenuaceae; genus JBBSGA01. Next base: position 25,813 of record JBBSGA010000034.1, read on the forward strand.
AGAAAATGTAGGGCCCCTCGACCGGCGGTGGTGCCAGATAGATCCGTCGTAGAAGTGGCTCCCATAGCAGATTCGGCGAGAGCGGCGGATAGAGCAGCCAGCGCCCCAGCAGCTTGCGGGTGAGAAGCGACGGGGCACCGTAATAGTGGCTGATGTCGAAGAGCTTCAGCGCGGCCGGGGAGACGTAAAAATGCCGGTCTTCGACGGCCAGTCCCGCGGCTTCGAAGCGCTTGGTCCACCCATCGGGTGTGAAGGTATTAAGGTGCATTGAGATGTGATTGAACCAACGCCCGTAGCGCGAGCCGAAGAGCTTAGTGCCCAGCAGCATCTCTGCGAACTTGTTCCCGACGACCCCGGTGATGAAGCGCCCGCCAGGCCGCAGGACCCGCACTACCTCGCGCAGCATCTCGTCCAGCGGCTCGACGTGTTCGAGCACGCAGTTGCTGACGACTGTCGGAAACGATGCATCGGCGCAGGGGACGCGCGCTCCGTCGGCGAGCATGACAAGCGCGTAGGCGCCGCGCATGTGCGCCTCGCGAAGATCGTCCGCCCGCGGATCGAGGCCGACGATCCGGCCATGATGTGCCGGGAATGCGATCTGGGCGAACGTCCCATCGCCGCAGCCAAGGTCGAGAATCGGTTCTTCCAGCTCCTCTTCGAGCTCCCAGAAAAGACGCGCCTCGACCGAGCGGACCAGCGTGCGATGGATCGGCAGCGTCCGGAGGTGACCGCGCAAGAAATCAGGCGGTTTCCGCTGCATCACGCGGTGCTATTGCGTCGGAACGAGAAAATCGGCCGCCACCCAGCCTTCGCCTTTGTCCGTCTTGACTTTTTTCCACGTGCGCGAGCCGTCGTTGAACTCTTCGCCGATCGCCTGGACCTTGGTTCCGTCCGGCAAGGTTGCAAGGCTGTTGGCGGTGGTGGAGTGGTCGGAGCGCAAGAAGAGCCCTGCGGCCCCCGTGCCCGAAACCACGAAAGCGGCGCCGCTTGAAGCCGGCGCGGCCGGGGCGGTCGCCTGGGTCAGATCACCAGGAACGGCTGTAACAAATGCGCCCGCGGCCGGCGCGACAAGAGCCGCCGTCGCCTGAGCGGCCGGCTCCGGTGTCGTCCTCGCGCTCGCAGGACTGTCAAGACCGGGCGCGGCGGCGGTCGACCGCTGCCGGTAGGCACGGTAAGCGAGCAATGCGATGAGAAGAAGGATCAGGCCCCCGGCGATCAAAAAGAGCTGGCGGTTATCTACCTTGCGGGCCATTTCACCGAAGCGCTGCGGATAGACGCGAGCACCACCTTGCCGTTGGCGCCGCTGGACCTGCCTCGTCGCAAAATCGGTGCCTACCTCCGTATCCGAAGCGCGAGGTGGTCCGCCGGCCGAATCATCGAGCGGCTGCGTCCCGCCCCGGTCTCGCCGGACGGTTGGCGCGGAATACGGCGACAGTGGATCCTGGTCTGGGGCGGGGTCACCATCGGACTGCCGTTTAGGAAACCGCATCGGTGAGACTCCTTCCTCGATCGCATGCTATTTCATGCAATCATAGCATGTATTGCACCTGGATTAACAGTCAGTTTTCGATACTCAGGTGCTTATCAGACGGTGACACCGTTCACGCGCTTGCTGCGACGGGTTCACGTGAGCGCCGTGGCGGCGACGTGCCGGCTCCCTGGCCGGATGGTTCGCCGCTGCACTTTTACCTGGCTGCAACAACCTACACTCAGCCGGCGTCCTACCGCCAAAGGTAGAAAGCGAGAAGGTGGGAAAATGGTTCCGCGGCTATTTCGTCCACGCACGGACCGCATGATCGGCGGCGTATGCGGTGGGTTAGGGCTCTATTTCGGAGTTGATCCGGTCATCATGCGCTTACTCTTTGTCGTGCTGGCCTTGACGACCGGCCTGACGGTCATCTTGTACCCGATCTTGTGGATTGTGATGCCCAACGGTGCGCCGGCACAGACGCTGCCCCCTGGCGCGCGCTTCGATCCTCAAACAGGTCAGCCGCTTCCACAAGAGCCTGCCTCCACCGGACAAACGGTGCGCCTTCAGCCGCCGCCTGTAACCCCGGCGGCCGCGGGAGGGCGTAATCGGACACTGGCGCTTGTTCTGGTGGGTGTCGGCGCCCTGATCTTACTCGACCGATTGGGCAGCTTCGTCGGCTTCGATCTCAAAGGCGTCGTCGTGCCACTGCTGCTGGTCGGCCTCGGCGTTTACCTGCTGCGCGGGACACACGTGTAATGTGCAGGCCGCAAAGCCGGAGCCGGGTGGCCCGCTATCGAGCTCTACCAACTCCGGATCCCGCCAACCCGCGGCGGCGCCGAACAAAACACACCACGTGTGGAGTGGGGGGCAAGAGGTGGATCAACTCGGCGCGC
>JBBSGA010000035.1:0-27711 GCA_038254585.1 Chloroflexales bacterium
GATACGGTCTCGAGGACACAGGACATTCACGACATCGGATGCGCCGACGAGCCGATCATAGCAGGCTGGTGTGCAGGCGCAATCCCAAAGGGACATTCGTTGCCGCGCCTATGGGAATCGGGCGCGGCCTTTTACACAAGCGGATGGTGCAGCGCGGGGCATCGTTCTGGTTGGCGTTGTCCCGGCGCAATTGCTCCAGATAGGCGTGCAAGCACGCCTGCTCAGCCTGAAGTGCCTGCGCCCGCTCCTGCTGCCGTTGGACGGCTGCCTGTGCAGGGCCATCTGGGCTTGCGCCCGCTCCTGTTGGTGCTGCCAGCCCTCGATCTGCGCCTGCAGGCGCTTGCGTTGACTGTATGGGCCACTCTGCCCGCAACCAGTGCACCTGGGTCTGACTGGCCTGGATCTTGGCATCCAGCTGCTCCAGCCGCAGCCGATGCGCAGCTTTGCGCTGCCGAGCACGGTGCCGAACGACTTCAGGAGTGGCGCTGCAGTGCTTGCAGGAGTGAGGGCTTGGGCCTGGAACCCGCTCGTCGGTCACTCAGGTATCGCAGCTCTGGCAGGTAACGGTGGTTGGACGAGGGTGCCAAGCAGCCTGGCGCCATTCAGAGTGATCGGCGGATTAGCGTCGTCAGCGGCAACAGGACACCCTCGTCCAGCCACCTGTGCCCTATATCTTGTACCATGGTCGATACGTGCACGCACTACCACCGCTCAACGGTAAGGCCTGGTATCCGCTCAAAATGGGCATCGCGCGTCGACAACGGTAATCCGTGTTGGAGGGCGCTCGCGGCGATCCACAGGTCGTTTTCCGGAATGCGGGCACCCACCAATTCAAGCGCATACTCGATGCGCCCATACTCGGCGCTCGTGTCCAGGTCACAGAGAACGACCCGGCTCTGTGCAACCAGGTCCGTGATCTTGTCCGCCTGTTCGCTGAAGCGACCCGAGCGCCGCGCCCCAAAGTACAGCTCGCCGATCACCGTTATGGATACGATCATCTGGACGCTGCGCAGCCGAGCTAAGATCGCGCCCTCGAGGCGGAAGGCCGCGATGGCGATGGTAGTATCGAGCAAAACGGGGCGGGAGCTACCAGTCACGAGGGTCGATCCGCTCGCAGCCCTCGTTAATGGCTTGTTCCATCGTGTCGAGTCCGACCGGATCAAGTGGCGGGCTGGCGAGCAGCGCGTCGACGAAGGCAGTACCAGAGGGCGGCCCATCAGCAAGATCGAGCCGGGCGAGGTCATGCCGCAGGTGTCGGCGTTCCTCGGGCGTCAGCCGCTCCACCGCGTGGAGCGCATCTTGATAGGGGGTTGTTGTCATGAGTTCCTCCGTGACACGCTGTCTGGACGAACGCCCGGCAACTACTTGGGCTAACCCACCGCTGGCTCGGTCAGTAAAGCCGAGGAGCTTACGCTCTCAAGTGTACCGCAACCGTGTTCCGGCGTCATGGTGCTTGATTCAACCGCCAGCCGAGCAGAGCACGATGACAGCTTGATATCGTCCACAGCCTTGTCGCCAAGATTACGCTTCTTCCGATCGTAGCCTTCCATCTGTGGTGCCGTCACGGCCGCACCAGGGCATCAACCAGCGTGTTCCGGAAGCGGCGGATGCGGTGGGTCAGGGTGGCGGGGTCGTTGGCGGTGTAGGCGAAGCGGTTCCAGGCCTGGCCGTCGGTGGCGTCGGGCACGAGGCTGTCCGGGGTCAGGAAGCGGCCGAGCGCCGGCTGGTAGGCGCGGGCGCGCAGGTTGACCAGCCCGGTCAGGGCATCCTGCGGCTCGCCCGTGAAGCCGCGGGTGTCGCGGCTGCCCATCTGTTCGACGACCTCGCCGAAGGGCGAGTAGCGCTGGCTGCCGAGGAGCTGGCCGGTGGGACCGGTGAGCTGGCGGAGGCTGCCGAGCGCGTCGGGCAGAATGATGTTCGCTCGCGTTGCTCGCGAGCGCTGGGGTAGCCCCCCATTGAGCAAGGCTTGACGAGCTGCGAGTACGTTGCCGTCGCGCGCATAGCTCAAGAGGAGCTGCCGCGCTTCCTCGACCAGGCCCGTCTTCGATGAGTTGTTGGGCAGATACTGGCCGTTCGCGCGCCAGCGAACGTCGCGTTGTGTCAGGGTCACAGCGGAAGACCCAAGGAATGATGTCGTCCGTCGACGACCATGGCTTCTCCCTTGAGCGAGGCGGCGTTGGTACCAGATGTGCCGGTGCAGCCTATTCTACCGAATGATCCGCAGGAATGCGGAATCGCGGCCGAGAGGTTTTGCCGAATCGGTCGCTCCGGCGGTTATGATTTATACAGTGCGAGATAGCGGCATTGTACCGTTGAAACGCCGTTCGATTATAATCCGCCCGAGGAGGCTAACTCGGCATGAATGTGTGGATATTTCAAGACCAACCAGGTATCAGCATGGTCGAGCAGCTTCGAATCAAGGGCAAAGGCAGCATCTGGGAATGGAACGTAGACCGCTATATCAGTGATGAAACTGACCCACACATCGAGCGCGGCGACATTGTGCTTCAATGGCAGCCCTACCTTAATGACGCCGCCCTCGCCGGGATCTATGCGAGTGGCCGCCTGGTACGCGGGCCATATCCAAGTAAAGGCGGCAAAACCAATTGGAAAGCCGATGTCGAAATCAGGCAAGTCTTGCGAGCCCCAATTACCCGTGAGGAAATCCAGGCGATGCAAGACCCGGTGCTATTGGCAATGCACATTATGCGCATGCCCGGCGGCCATATTGTGTTTCCTGTCAAACCTGAGGCATGGCATGCCCTCCGAAAAATGAGGCGCACGGAATAGCGGTGCACCCATTCCACGGCCTGCATTGGAAACCACTACTGATCTTTCGCCGGCAACAGGCGCACCGTACTTCCCTCCACGTCCAGCACGACAGGTTGATTTTTCGAGAAGCCCTCCGCATCCAGAAGTTCCGCCAATTTTGGCTCACCATTGTCCAGGTAGGGCCCAACCCAGATGTATGCATCCCGTGGCGTCGTGCGTATACCGACCCGGTGGTGTCTCCTGCCGGCGATCAAGGTCACCTCGACCCGTTGGTGATCTTGATCAGGCAAATCTCGCGCCTCGTGCTTGGCAACCGCGATATAGACCTGTTCCAATCCATTCGCATAGTATTGGGACATTCCGCGTACCACGTCGAGGCGATCTGCGCCATGGCGACGCTGGACCTCCGGGTGCTAGTGTACGGCCTCTTCGCGCCGAAAAGACCCTTTTGTGACTCCGGCATGTCGCCGTGCCTCCTTCCAGAGATCTAGCCCGAGAAACGCGACGATCGGAAGGTTCAGCAGCACAGTCCCCAGCACGTGCCGCTGCGCAAACGAGAGACCCGAGTCGAACCGCGCCCACACGTCGACCAGGTAGATCACCAGCCCAAGCGCCGACGCGAGCGACAGATAGCCGAATGCCAGCCGGTCGGAGGTCAATGCCAGGAGGCCGAGCACCGGGATCCAGTACCACGGTTGGATCGAGCCCGCCAGCGTATACAGCAGCAGCAGCGTATGGGCCAGCGTGCGCTCGGGCCTTTTGAATCTCCACGTCAGCAGCGCGACCAGGATCGCAAGCAGTAGCCCGAGGCCGGGCCGGACGGCCGCGATCGTTCCCGGCGGGGCATGGTGCTGCCCGAGATAGGTCCGGGCGTATGAGAGCAGCGAGGCCGTCACGAGGTTGTTCGCGAAGTCCATCGCCCGCAGCATTCCGCCCAGCATCCGGCCGTGCGCCCAACAAGGCGCCACGATCGCACTCGCTAGGGCGAGCGCCGCCAGGGCTGATCGGAGCGCGTCACGGAGACTCCACCTCTGCCGCAGAAGCGCCACCCCGAAGACCGGTATCAATGCCACGGCGAAGACCTTGACCAGTGCCGCAGCGGCCAGGAGTGGCAGTACCAGCCATGATCGCCGCTTCAGCGCCAGCACCGCCGCGAGCAGGCAGAGGGTCATCATGACGTCGTTGTGCGCGTTCCCGACAGCCTCGAAGAGGACCAGCGGATTCGCCAGAAAGGCATAGACTCCCAGCCATCTGCTTTTCTCGTCGTCGTGCCAGCGATAGATCGCCGCGCCGCATAGCATCAGGATCGCAAAGCTCAGCGCTTTATAGGCCAACAGCAGCCGGGACAGGTCGCGAAATCCTCCCAGCAGGGTTGCCGGCCACGAGAGCAGCAGCCATGCCGGCCCGTAGGCCAGCGGCACGTGCAGCGGCCAGCCGAACCGCGCGAAGGGATCGGCCGCGTGTGCCGGCACGAAGGTCACCAGATAGGGATTCTGGTGATAGAAGAAGGCGAGCTTGAGCTCCGCGAGGTAGTAGAAGACGTCGATCGCGGTGACCGGATAGATCAGGATACTCAGCAGCCCTGAACCGGCGATCGTTACGATTGTCGCGAGCTTCATGCGTGCCGACACCATCTTGGCTCGCTTCAGCACGCAGTAGTTGGCGACGTAGAGCAGTATGAGTGCGACGAGCAGCAGCGCCGTGTACCGCAAGATCCACGAGCCGAGGTGGCCGGGCAGCTTGTCGAAGGAAAAGCCTGGCATAGCCACGTGTGCCCGCACAGAGTACCAGCGGTAGAGCATAAGCCAGCAGCCGATCGTCAGCAGACTGCAGAGCATGGCTGCGTAATCTCCACGCGCCACGCTGTCCCATGTCTGGGGACGATGGCCGACCAGGGAGCGCTGCAGGCGCTTAAGGCCTGTGATCGGTCCTAACGTGACTTGCCGCATCGTTCCGGTCGCCTCCGCTGGCAGGCCGTTGCACTAGAGGATCGCGTACATGTGGGCGAACAGGAAGAAGAAGAGCCCCTGAAAGAGCGCCAGGATGCCCACGACGGGACCTTGCCACGACGGCCGTCGCGCGAGCCAGATGCCGAGTGGGAGAAAGGCCGGCCAGCACGACGCCGAGTAGCGACCAAGGCCCCACATCCCAATCGCCCAGATGCTCGCCATGAAGACGATCGCGAATACCGCCAGCTCGATCCATTGCTTGCGTCCGACCAGCGCCAGCGCGCCGGCCGATGTGAGCAGCCCGAAGGGCACGTATGTCCACATTGCTCGCACCTGGTCGTTGTCCAGCTTGGTCGTGAGCAGGTTCTGCACGCCCCACCACGCGAGCGGTCCCCACGGCGGCTTATCGCGGGCGGCTGCGAAGGCCAGCGGGTTGCCGAAGGCCTTGTACTGGTAGAGGCTGTAGCCGGCCAGGAAGAGCCAGGGCACGATCAGCCCCAGAATCGCCGGGTTCAGCAGCAGGCGCCGCGGCCGGACGCCGCGCTGCCGGATCTGCGCGGTCAGGAGCGAGGCCCCGGCGAAGAGCGTCAGGTGCCGGGCCAGGACGCCCACGCCCAGCGCAAAGCCGCCCCAGTTGTGGTTGCCGCGCTGGGCGAGCAGCACCGCGAGCGCGCTTAATAAGAGCATCAGCGACTCCGGGTAGCCCGTCGAATGGAAGAATGCGAAGGGATAGGCCGCGAAGAGTGCCATGGCGCAGCGCGCGCCATCGACCTCTGCCACGGTGATGAAGATCCGGTAGATTACCAGGTATGCTCCGAAGCAGGCCAGGTTGGAAATGACGAGCAGTGCCAGGAGCACAGGCATTCCCGTCGCCGCGTGCAGACCGCGTGTCAGTAGCGGGTAGAGCGGAAAGAAGTTGGTCCAGCGTGCCTCTGTATATCCCTCGCGCGCGATCCGGCCAAAGTGCCAGCAGTCCCACCGGCACAAGCCGTCCAGCGCAGGGTGATCCTTGAGAAACTCGCGCGGGTCGAACGACCAGTTCAGGTTGGGGGCTAGGCGCAGGGAGAAATACGAGAAGCCCAGCAGTGCGATCCGCGTATACACGAATAGCAGCGCCGGAAAGGTAGCCCACTTCCACTCCGCTGCAAGCGTCTGCAGGTTCGGGCGCTCTCCGGCGCGCGTCCCCGGAGCCGCCTGGGGCGGCGCCAATCCCGCCCCCTCGCTCACGGCAGCTGCCAGCTTCGTGTGCGATATCGACTTCGGACTATGGCTCATACTCAACGGCCTCGACCGCCGCCTGCCGGCGGCGCGTAGCCCACCAGACCAGCTCGGCGCTGGTGAGCAGCAGCGCGCATCCGAAGGTCAGCGGGACGCCGATATTGTGCAGCGCGACGAAGCCGAAATGCCACCAGGCCTGGAGCCAGATCGAGAGCGCATAGGTCGCCATCGCACCTGCCGACCAAGCGATGATCCGCCAGGCCGGCCAGCCTAGGGGCAGCAGTGCCGCCAGCGCAATGGGCCAGATCAGATACCACCCGTTGAAGTACCAGGTCGCGACGAACAGGAAGACAAAGCATATCTCGAAGCTGGCCCGTGCCAGTCCCAGCCGCCGCTGCCACAAGGCGATGACCAATCCAGTGAGTGTCGCGGCGACCAACGCCTCACCACCCGTTCGAATCCTCCGGCCGACCACGGAAGACGGATAGTGCCGGATGAGCAGCTCGAAGGCCATCGCGGCGGGCGACATGCGAAAGATTCTGCTTTGCGCGGCGATGCTCGTGGCGATGCTTTTGAGGTCGTAGAACGGATACAGCGCGATGTTCAGGGCGAGCAAGCTCAGCCCCACGCTCCATCCGATCAGGCTCCAGCGTGCGTACCAGCTCTCAGCCCTGCGCCAGAGCGCGATCGCCGCCAATGGGATCAGGAGGACCGGCACGTATTTGATCAGCGCAGCCACGACCAGCAGTGGGATGACGAGATGGTCGCGCCGCTTGTGCCAAGCCAGCAGCGCGAGCAGCAGCGGTACGGTCACGACCACGTCGTTATGGGCGTTGCCCACGCCTTCCCAGAGTACCAGCGGGTTCCAGAGATAGAAGAGCGCGCCGGTTGTCGGCGAGACCGTCTTACTCTCCGCGCAGCAGCGAGCGATAGCCCAGCCTCCCACGAGGAGGCAGACAAGTGAGAGCAGCTTGAAGCCGACGAGCGCGACGAGCATGCGGTCGCCGGCAAAGCGCGTGATCGGGGCGGCGATCAGATTCCAGATTGGCCCATACGGAGATGGCGCCGCGGCCCACTGCCCATGCGCAAAGCGCATCCATGGATCATGCCGGTGATTCTTGAAGAGCGCAACCATCGGGTTGGCACTGTAGGTCGTTACGAGGCGGGAGCGGACGGCGTAGGTGAATACGTCGACAGCGGTTACCGGATACATACAGGCCATCGCGGTAGCCAGCGCCGTCCCACAGCCGAAGACGGCCGGGAGCGCCTGACGCGGCGACAGGTGCCGGCTCTCCCGCAGGGCGAGGATATAGAGAGCGAAGAGCAGCGCCATGCCGCCCACGAAACCGAGATACTCGCCGCGTTTGTACTGGGAGAGCTGGCCGATGTCGATCAAAATGTCGTTATGTGCCCGTAGAGCGTAGCGCCAGGCGAAGTAGACCATCGGTCCGAGCATGCCAGTCCCGTACAGCCAGAGTCGCCATGCGTGCCGGGCAGGCACGAGCGCCTTCCGGATTGAAACGGCTGGATGCGCCCGCACACCTCTCGGGACGTGGCTTGTGCGTGTTAGGCTGCCGCGGTCCATGATATCGTCGCCTGGCGAAGACTGCGTGGATGAGTACGACATGCGCGCTGATCCCTTTTATCGATCCGTGGATCGCGTTGATCGATGGTGCAGGGAGATGGCTAGGCGCCGTGCTCCCGCGCCTGAACGTCAGAATGATGCTTCGCATCCTTGGCATGGTTCTCGAGAACCGGGATCAGTGCTGTATCCAAACTATGCGCGTCTTTCACCCACGTGATTAGCTGCTCTTTGTGGGCCATAGCGGTCTCCTCCTTGCTCGACGGTCTTGTACGACCAGACCCGCGCCGGTCTGCACGATGTGTGCCACGCGGTACGCGAACCACCGCGAGGAGTGCGCGAGAGCAGTGATGCGAGGCGGCTCGGCGTTAAACAGCGAGCGGCCGGGATACTCGTGTTATCCCGGCCGCTCGTCCAACTTGGAGCTTCACGTAGAATGGGCGCGCCTGCCGCTTCTGTTCCACGCCGCCGGCGTTAGGATCCGGCCAACCGGCATCGCTACACTTAACGGAGTGCTCGCAGAGTGAGCTCTACTCAGGTATCCGCGCCGGGCGTGGGCTTGCCTCCGCCTTGCTCCGACAGCATGCCCCGATGGCGGGGAGATCCGCCTGCCGCGGCCGTCGTGCCGGGCTCGACCATGCGAGCGATCCGCACCATGCGCTCGGCTGCCTCTACTGCCGACCGGAACCACCCGATGCCGGTCGCCGCAAGGGCAACGGCTGCCAGACATGCCGAGCTCAGCTCGCGTGGAATGAGCAGGGGACGGCCCAGCACACATTCGTCCTGCCGGCCGGATCCGGGCGGTTCGGCCACCCCTGGAAGGTTATCCGGGCTACGCACGGCAGCCTAGGCCTTGCCGCCATGCGTAGCCGCGGACTCGCGCTGCAGCAGCAGCACTTCGAGGTTTTCCAGGCGCTGCAGGACCAGGCCGATCTCGACCTCGGCCTTGGTATTGACTTGGTGGTCGATATCTGCCGAGATCCGGTCTTTGTCGGACTGCCGATTCTGGCTCATCATAATGATCGGCGCGGCGTACGCCGCCTGGAATGATAGTACGAGATTCAACAGGATGAACGGATAGGGGTCCCATCTTTGGATCCAGGCCGTGACGTTCAGCGTGACCCAGCTGATCAAGAGAATGCTTTGGACGATGATGAACGGCCAGCTGCCCATTATGGCCGCGAAGCCATCTGCGATGCGCTGCCCAAAGGTCAGCTGCTCGTCGGTTAGCACGTTGACGTTGCGGCTCACGCTCTGTCGTAGCAGCGCGTCCGTTCGGCGCAGGCGCTGGCCCAGGGTCTTGAGGACGTCGATCGCGGCCGGGGGATGAGCCTCCAAAAAGCTGAAAAACTCCTGGCGGTCGAGCGCCAGCGTCTTCACCGCGTCGGTGGACTGCACTCGGGCCGAGCGCGGTTCGCCCGTTAGCATCGACAGCTCGCCGAAAAATCCGCCGGGCCCGACCTCGTCCACGACCAGCTCTGTGCCGGTGGCGTCCATGACCAGAAACCGGACGTGGCCCTCGACGACGATGTAGAAATAGCTTCCCGACTCACCCTGCTGCATGATGACCTGGTTCGGCGGGAAGCTGTGCGAGTCCATGATCGCCCGGATGCCGGCGATCTCCTGATCGTCCATGAAGCTGAAGAGTGGGACCTGCCTGAGCGCGGCGATGTCGTCCATTCTGACCTCCGATAATGGGCGCAAGCAGAGAGAAGTGGCAGCGCCGGATCAGGCGATCATGGATGGACGTGGGCCACGACCTCGTCGGCTAGACGCCCGACGATACCTTCAGGGAAGGGGTAGCGCAGGTTGAGGATCACGTGCGTTGCCCCGGCGTCGACGAAGCGCTGCACGGCCTCGGTCGTGCTCGGGAGGTCATCATACGTGACTGGCAGCTGCACCGAGAGCTCGATATCTGCCGGATCGCGTCCCACCTCGGCGCAGTGCTGGTGCAGAATATCGACTTTGTGCTTGAATTGCTCGACCGGACCACCGGCAAAATTCCAGATGTCGGCGTACTGCGCCACGATACGCAGCGTCAGCTGCTCGCCGCCGCCGCCGATCACAAACGGCGGGTACGGCTTTTGCACCGGCTTGGGCTCGCAGCGCGCCTCCTTGAGCTGATAGTACCGCCCGTCGAAGTCGGTGAGGTGCTGCGTAAACAGGCGCTTGATGATCTCGCACGCCTCGCCCAGGCGCCGGATGCGCTCGCCGGGGGCGTAGAGCGGGATGCCCATGCTTGCATGCTCGTACTCGTTCCATCCCGCGCCAATTCCAAGGTCGAGACGGCCGCTGGAGATGAGGTCGACCGTCGCCGCCATGTTGGCCAGGACCGCGGGATGGCGGTAAGTATTGCCGGTGACCATCAGCCCGACGCGCAGGCGCGTCGTCTGCGCGGCGTAGGCCGCCAGCAGCGTCCAGCCTTCGAGACATGGCCCGTCCACGTCGCTGAAGATTGGCGAGAAGTGATCGAAGAGCCAGGCGTGTTCGAAGGCGGCCGTCGCGTCGGCCGCCTTCCACACTGCGAGCATCGCCTCGTACGTGGTGTGCTGAGGTGCTGTCTTGATGCCGAAGCGGAGTCGTGCCATGTTCAACCTCCTGAATGTGTATGCCACGCATGCTTACCGCCGAGTATAGGCCATCGCTGGGCCTGCTCTACGAAGATGTCACCGACTACCTTGGCTTTTTGCGCTCCTCGGATGAGGACAAGCTGATGGCGCCGGCCTCGTTCGGCAAGCCGCGCTACCTCTGATGGAACGGCTCAGGCGCCGAGCTCAAGGCTGGCCGGGAAGCGCTGATCGAGGATCGCGAGATCGGCGACCAGGGGCGGCAGATCCGCCCGGAGCCGCTCCCGGAGAGATAGACAGAGGCTGTGGGCGATCGCGAGGTGCACGTCTTCGACCTGCTCTATCGTACCGGCCGGCGAGCGAACGATAAGGTCCGCGAGTGTATGCAGGCTGCAGGGATGCGGCCCAGTTAGCGCGATCGTCGTTACGCCCATCGCCCGCCCGGCTTCCGCCGCGCGTAGGACGTTCGGCGATTCGCCGCTGGCGCTGATCGCGACCACGACGTCGCCCGGGCGAGCGAGCGTCGTCAGCTGCTCGGCAAAGACCCGGTCGTAGCTCGTGTCGTTGGCCCACGCCGTCATCAGCGCCGCGTTGTCGGTCAGGGCAACCACGCGAAATGGTGGCGTACCTTCAACCCGCGTGCCTTTGCCAAGGTCGCAGGCGAAATGCGTGGCCGTTGCGGCGCTTCCGCCGTTGCCGAGCACGAAGACCGTCGCCCCGCGCTCGTAGCAGTCGAGGAGCGCACCGGCCACCTCGGCTAATGCGTCGAGGGGCATTTCGCGGGTCATACCAGCTAGATCGTGCCAGTAACGTTCGAGTTGATCACGCATTATCGGTGCCTCCTCCTGATCGATTGTAGCGTACGTGGCGATCGGCCCAATCACTTCATCACGCCTGCCGGATGGGCTCCCATTCAGCACGTATATTTCCCGATCACCACGCCTCTGTCCGGCTCGTAGAAGCATGTCTATGGCCAGCTCGTCTCGGTTAGCGGCGTCACGATGAGTTCCTGTACTACCGACTGCACTGGCATGCGAACGGCGAAGACGATCGTTTCGGCGACGTTCGCCGGGTCTTGCAGATCCTTTTCGTCCGGCATCGGTATCCCTTGCTCCGGGAAGCGATCGAACCAGTGGGTGCGCATCCCCGCGGGAATGATCGTCGTGACACGAATACCATGAGGCCTTCCTTCGACGCCGAGCCCGCGGCTGAAACCAACCAGGCCCCACTTTGACGCGTGATACGCCGCGGCATTGCCCCATGCCCTGACCGCGGCCGTCGACGCGATGTTGACGATGTCGCCGCCACCTTGGCGTTTCATGAGCGGGAAGACTGCCTTGGAGAGGACAAAAGGACCGCGCAGGTTGACTCCGATCACGCGATCCCATTGTGCCACGGACATATCGTCGACCGCGACAACGTAGTCGACGCCCGCGCAGCTCACGGCGACATCGATCCGCCCAAAACGCTGCACCGCGGTCTCGACTGTCTGGAAGACCGCGTCGGCGTCGCTGACGTCGCATGGTAGAGCCAGGCTCTGGATATCGGCTGCGCGCAGCTCCCCTGCGACCCGCTCGGCGGCATCGCGCTGGAGGTCGACACAGGCGACGGCGCACCCTGCACGCCCAAAAGCCCGGGCAGTCGCTTCGCCGAGCCCGCTTCCAGCGCCCGTGACCAGGACGACCCTGCCCCGAAGATCAGTTTCCATATTCGCTCCTTGGATTGCTTTTCATTCCGCACGCACCACCCGCTGTCGCGCGTAGGAGCCAGGCATCCTTGCGCTCGCCGAGCATGGTCTGGTAGAGTGCCATAGTTCGCTCCGCGACCACGGGCCACGTAAACTCCTGCTCCACCCTCCGCCGGGCTGCACGTCCCATACGTGCCTGGAGCACCGGGTCTACGAGCAGATCGGCCAGCCGGGTCGCGAGTGCGCGCGGATCACGTGGAGGAACCAGAAAACCGGTTTCGCCGTCGGCGATCGTGAAGGTGATGCCGCCGACTGCCGAGCCGATCACCGGCCGGCCGCAGGCCATCGCCTCGAGCGGCGTCAGCCCGAAGGGCTCGTACCACGGCGTCGTCACCGCCACGTCGCCCGCACTATAATAGTCCCGTAGGACCTCCGGCTGGCGTTTGCCGACGAACTGGACGCGGTCGGCAATGCCCTCTTCGGCCACGATACGCTGCAGCTCTCCGATCTCGGGCGTTACGGCAGGGTCTGGCTCGGCCGTCTCGCCTCCGACGAGCAGCAGCTTGACCGGCAGCGTCGTCTCTCGCACGAGGATGCCAACAGCCCGTACCACGTTCCGAGCGTCCTTGCGTGGAACCATCCGGCCAACGTAGACGACGACTAGCTCGTCGCTCGCGACCCCCACCCGGTGCCTCGCCTCTGCACGGGGGACCGGTCGGAATGTTTCGATGCTGACGGCCGACGGAATAACCACGACCTTGCGGCGCTCGGCACCATAGTCCTCGACCAGCTCTCGTTCTTCGGCCGGGCACTGCGCAATCAGGCGCTCGGCCGCGTCGACGACCTGCATCTCGACCTCGATCCGCTCGGATGGGCTGGTGTCCGCCGCGCCCTGGTGCTGCTGCTTGGTCTTGCCCATCGCATGAAAGATCTGAGCCACTGGCACGCCGAGCGTGTGCCGCAGCTCAGCTGCCACCCAGCCTGACATCCAAAAGTTGCCGTGGACGACGTCGTACCGTGCTTCCTCGCGGACGATGAAGTCCAACAGGGCATCGCGGAAGACAGGCATCCACGCCCAGAGATCGTCCTTCGGGACGAATTGTGGTGGGCCGGCCCGCAGGTTCACGACACGCACGCCCGGCGCCCAGTCGATAATTTCCGGGGCGTCGGCGCTGTCGCGGCGCGTGAAGACGTCGACGGCTAACCCAAGCCGGCCCAGGTTGCGACTCAGCTCGTCTACGTATACGTTTTGCCCTCCCGAGTCGACGCCTCCCAGCAGGGCAACCGGACTGGCATGTTCGCTCAGAAAGGCTATCCTCAAGGCGCTCGCTCCTCGCTCCTCCGTCATCGCTCCGCCAACACCTCCGGATGGCTGCTCTGCTTCGACGTCCGGCCGTGCTCCGTGCTGCCGAGAGCTCGCTCGAATGCCGCGTTCCAGTCGCGCCGGAAGCGGTCTAGGCCGAAGCGCTCTTGAGCGACCCGGCGCGCGTTGGCTCCCAGACGGCGCGCCTCGGCGGGGTTCTCCAGGAGCTCCTGCATGCGCTCGATCAATGTCTCGGCGTCACACGAGACGTAGCCGGTTACTCCGTTCTCGATCACCGTCGGCAGCTCGGTCGTAGCCAGAGCAACCACGGGCATTCCAACGGTCATAGCCTCGATCACCGCCAGCGGCAGACTCGTGTAGCGCATCGGGCTGAAGAGAAAGCGGTAGTCCGCGACGCGCCGGTGGAGATGCCGGTAGGGAATATCCCCAAGACCTCCATACGCCTCGGTCTCCATCCCGGCGATGTCCAGTGGGACACGCTCCCGAGCATGGAGGAAGATATCGAAGCCGGCAATGCGCGGCCGCCGGTGAATGCCATTGGCGACGACGATCCCGCGGCTGAGATGGCCCCCATAGCTCGCCGACGGGTCGATCGCTACGCTGTGCTCGATCACCATCGTCGGCGTCTGGCTGTTGTCCCACATCAGGCGGTTGTAGTGCGTGACGTGCACGAGCAGCACGTTTGGATCGTCGATCAGGTGGCGTGTCGCCGTGGCGTCGGGCTTGGGCGTGTTGTGCTCCAGGTAGATCTTGGGCAGACCTTGCTGCGCAGGACTCAAGATCTCAAACTGGTCCGTGTGGAAATTCTTGGGCGTCTGGTAGATGATCAGATCGAGATCAAGGTTCCGTACCTGCTCAGCCGGCACTTCGCGGACGTAGTCCGGGAGGTCGAAGGTCGGGCCCCGACCGCCATAGCCCTCGGGGCGGCCAGGCTTGAGCGGCAGATACCAATCGTGGTCGATCCGGGCGAGGGTATTCAGATAGCTGCCGTGGATATGCCATATCAGGATCTTGAGCCGCCGCATTATGCGTCTCCTTCCGTGAGCGAGGTGCCGTAGGCGTGACGCTGTGGCGGGTGGCTCGCGCGATAGAGCTCGTGAGCCGCCTGCTCGTCCCGGCCGGCCCGGTCTGCTGCCGGTTGCAAGCGATGCCGGCTTCCCAGCATGTGCGTGCAGGCATCGTAGACCGGCTCGACCGGCAGGCGTCCGAGTGCCTCGGCGGGGTCGTACCCCCGTGGCGCGAACGCCAGGGCGTCGACGATCCGATGCTGCCCACGGTCCAGCGGCGCCCATCCCTCGGGGCGTGAGAGTCCAAAGAGGACTACGCTCGGCGTTTCGGTCGCAGCCGCGATGTGGGAGGCGCCGGTATCATTGGTGACGAGCAGGTCCAGGGCTTCGATCACCGCTGTGAATTCACCCAGGCTCGTCGTGCCTGCCAGGTCACGCGCTTCATGGTGCATGCTGCGCCGGACGGCCGTCGTGATCGCGCGCTCGGATTCACTGCCCGTCAGGACGATCCGTGCTCCTAGTCGCTCGACGAGCATATCTGCCAGAGCCGCGAAGCACTCGGCCGGCCAGCGCCGCGCAGCATCTTTCGCCCCCGTGTGAAGGCCGATCAGTGGACCCGCGCCACGGACGCGGGTGTGCGCTGGCGAAAGCAACCGCCGGGCAAGCCGCCGCTCGGCGCGTGTCAGCGGAAAGTCGATCCGGATATCGGACGCATCGATGCCGAGCGCCGCCACCAGTCGCAGCCAGCGGCGCACCTCGTGCTCCTCAGAGAGATACAGCAGGCTCATTGAGAGGCGAGCGTCGCCCGCGCGGCAAAAGCCGAGCGACGTTCGAGCGCCGAGCTCGGCGACGAAGCCGTTGCTAACATTGCCGTCGCCGTGCATCTGAATCGCAAGGTCATAGCCGGTCGCCCGCGCGGCCTTGAGGAAGCCCGCCGTCTGCTCCGCCTGAACGGGAACTTCGTTGATGCCCGGGTAGCCGGGAAAGACGAGCAGCCGGTCGATGTACGGCACATGCTCGACAAACTCCTGCGCCCACGGCAGGCCGATCAGCGTGATCTCGGCTCCTGGGAAGCCACGCTGGAGCGCCCGCAGTGCCGGTGCACTGCACAGAAGATCGCCTACAAAGAGCGCCCGGAAGATGGCGATGCGCTTGATAACGGCTGGCTCTAATCTAAGCTGGGTCATAGTCTGGGGCTCTCCGAGCAGGGCTGGCTCATCCCGTGTACGGTCGCTGGGACATCTCCCGACGCGCCGCCAGCCGCTCGCAGCAGCGGCTCGAGCGTACCGGCCGCTTGCTCAGCGCGCCACGGGGCGCCATCGCTCAGTGGGTGCCGCCCGATGCCGCGTGCGATCGCCGCCTCGACGACCTCCTCCGGCTCGATGGCTAGGCAAGGCTGCCCGATGGGGCAGTCGAAGAGGTAGCAGGGATGGCAGGGCGTCGGACGACGCAGGAGCACGGACGGCACTACCCGTGGGCGCCACTGGGACTCGTAGTCCGTCCCTGAGTAGAGCACGACCAGCGGCGTTCCAACCGCGTCGGCAAGGTGCAGCGGCAGTGTATTGCCGCACATAACCAGTCCGGCGCGCTCGATCAGCGCCGCGTACTCGGAGAGCGTTGTCCGGCCGAGCAGATACGGTACGCCGGACGCATGCTCCAGAACCGTGTTGACCACCGCTGCCTCACGCTCCACGCCCGTGATGAGCACGGGGTAGCCTCGCTCGACCAGCAGCCGGGCGACGGCGCCGAAGTACTCCGGCGGGTAGCGCCTGGCTTTCGCGCTCGCGCCGGGATGAATCAACACGAACGGAGCGTCGGGATCGACGCCCGCGTCGGCGAGCAGGCCAGCTGCCGCCTCCTGGGCCGCGTCCGTGATTGCGACGTGCAGCCTGCGGTCGCGGGCGGCGAAGCCCAGATTTTCTACCAGGCGCAGGTTGCGCTCGACCTGATGCATCTCATCCGGTGCGCCCCTCAGCTCGGTCGTGAGCGCGCGCCCCCCGAACTCCTTCCCCTCTCCCGCCCGCAGTGGTATGCCTGCGAGATAGCAGACGTAGCCGGGGACGTGCGGGGTCTGGCTGAAGGAAGTAAAGATCAGCGCGGCGTCGAATTGGTGGGCGGCGAGCTCAGCGATCAGCTTCATCTCACGCGCCGGATCGAAAGGTAGATGCCCAAGATCCTGCCAGATCGTGCGCCAGGGGATCACGTCGTCGACCCAGGGCAGAAGTGGCGCGGCCGCGGCTCCCCCGGTGCTTGCCAAGAGCGTGATGCGAGCCTGCGGTGACGTTTCCTTTACTGCGCGCAGGGCCGGACCGACCATGATGACGTCGCCGATATTGTCCGGCCGGATCGCGAGAATGTTACGCGCGGCAAGCCAATCGCTCATCACTCAGCTCCTACCGCACTCGTCGCAGCCTCTTCCTTCAAGCCCTGCTGCTCCAGTAGCTCGCTCGCAGCTTCGACGACCATGTCCGGTGTGACCAGACGCAGGCACTCATGGCCGTAGGGGCAGATGCGGCTGTAGCAGATCCGGCACGGAACGTCGTGGTAGAGCTGCCGGTGCGGTACCTGCCACGGGCCCCACTGCTCGGGCGGGTTCGTGAGTGCGAAGAGCGCCACGACCGGCGTCTTCACGGCCGCCGATACGTGCATAGGGCCGGTGTTGTTCGTGACCGTCAGATCGGCAGCCTCGATCAGTGCGCAGAATGTCGGAAACGGCAACGTTCCCGCACAAGCCAAGGTCGATTCGCGAACGCCCGGACGTATGCGGTCGCGGATACGCTCGACCAGGTCGCGCTCCTCTTCGGCCCCGGTGAGGACGACGGCGGCTCCCAGCTCTTCCACCAGCAAGCTTGCCACGTCGGCGAACATCTCCCACGGATAGGTGCGCGCCGGCATACTGCAGCCCGGATGGATCACCACGAGGGGCCGCCGGGTGGCAAGCCGCGGCTGTTGAAGCATCGCGGCAGCCTCTGCGCGCGCGTCCGCCGGTACCTTGAGCACGAGGCCGCGCTCCTCAGTCGTCAGACCAATTGCGTTGACGAGGTCGAGGCCGCGCTCAACCTCGTGCATCATGCGCTCAGGGTGCTTATGGCGCGTCGTCAGCAGCGAACCCGGGCCGTCGATCGAGGCCGCGAGCCGAAGTGGAACGTCCGCGAGGTAGCAGAGATAGGCCGCCGGCAGCGGGCTCTGCCGGAATGACGTAAAGATGATCGCGCCGTCGAACCGGCGCTCGCGGACCTCGGCCAGCGCATGCATCTCGCGCTCGCTCTCCTGCGGCAGCCGGTGCCAGGGATCCATCCAGGGCGCTTGGTAGACGAGAACGTCCGCGATATCCGGATTGAGGCGGCCCGCCTGCGCCCCGACAGGGCTGGCGAGGAGCGTAATCTCTGCTTGAGGAAGCGATTGCTTGATTGCATGGATCGCGGGTGTCGTGACCAGCACATCGCCGAGGTTGTCGAGGCGGATCGCGGCGATCCGCTGCGCCGAGCGCCAGCACTCGTCAATCATGAGCCGACCTCAATTGCCGTGCCTTCCTCCGTACTCAAGGCGGACGGGCGTTTAGAGCGGCGCGCCAGTGAGACGATCCGGTCTATGACGCCGCTCGTGCTCAATCCGTCGATCAGCGGCAGGATCTGGATCGTTCCTCCGACCTCGCGAACCGCTTCGGCCTCGGGCAGATCCTCCCCGGCGTAGTCACCCCCTTTGACGTGAACGTCAGGTCGCAACCTCCGGATCAGTGCGGATGGTGTCTCCTCGTCGAAGAGCAGGGCATAGTCGACCGGCTCAAGCGCGGCCAAGAGCGCGAGCCGATCGCGCTCGCTGTTGATCGGGCGGCCCTTGCCCTTGAGCAGCCGTGTGCTGCGATCGCTGTTGACGCCTACGACGAGCACGTCGCCCAGCTCCTTGGCCCGGCGTAAGAACTCGATATGACCGGCGTGGAGAATGTCGAAAACGCCGTTGGTGAAGACGATCCGCCGTCGCACATCCCCTTCGACGCGCTGCGCGTCAAGCTCGTCGGCGAGCATATCTACCGTGGGATGTGAAGGTGTGTGCGCGGCGTGATCGCGGAGGCTGACACGCTGGAGAAGCTCTTGCTGATGGACGATCGCCGTCTGGCGCTTCGCCACCGCGATGCCTGCCGCGTCGATGCCAATCCGCCCTGCCTCTTCGACGCTTGCTCCGGCCGCCAGCGCCAGCGCCAGGGCCGAGGCAAACGAATCGCCGGCTCCGACGTCGTTCGCGTGGGTGACCGGATGTGCGGGGAGATGGATCGCGGCGTGGTGGCGGCCCACCAGGCAGGCACCTTGCTCCGCCAGTGTTACCGCCGCGTACTCCGCGTCGATCTGCTCCAGCAAGTGCCGGCCGATCGCTTCGATCTCGCTTACGTCGACCGACCCGGTGTAGGGCGCTCCGGGGATGGCCGCCAGTCGCGCCTCGATGTAATTGGGCGTGATCACCGTCGCGGCCATATGCCGGAACTGGTGGAGATTCTTAGAGTCCACGACCAGCACGCACGGTCGAGCCGCGCGCAGCGCCCACAGCGCGCCTAATAACTCCTCTGACGCGGCCCCGTACCCATAGTCGGAGATGACGACCAGGTCGCAGCGCTCGAAGACTGCTTCGAGCTGCGCTACGAGCTGCCGCCGCCCTACAGGGCTACAGCTGCGCGTCTCACCCTCGTCGAAGCGCACCACATACTGGCCGGCAGCCAGGATACGCATCTTATGCAGCGTCGTGACCTGCTCGTCCTCGACCAGCCACCTGTCGTCGATGCCGAGGTCGCGGAGCGACGCGCGGAGCAGCGTCGCCGCAACATCCTGCCCAACCAGGCCAAGCAGGACCACATCGGCCCCGAGCGCGCGCAGATTCGCGGCGACATTGGCCGCACCGCCAGGCACGCGCTCCTCGCCAGTCTTCTGCACGACAGGCACGGGCCCCTCGCTGCAGAGCCGCGCCGCCGTGCCCTCGAGGTAGCTGTCAAGCATCACGTCGCCGACGACGAGTGCCCGCAGCCCCCGGAATCGCCGGACGAGATCTACCCCGCTTACCATCCTTGCCTCCTCCACGACCGCTGTGCCCAGTAGCTCCTCCCGTGGGCTTCGCGCCTGCAGCAACCTTCAGTGGGTATGCTAATAGCTACAGCAGGTGGTACGCATTAGGCAAATGCACAGAGAAGCGCGTCCGACCTTTATTAGCATTTATGCAAACGCACAACGCGTTTCTGTAGTATTACGTGACATTCGAACTGAGCGAGCGCAGAAGCAAAGCCAGGCGAATCTGCACTGCATCGTCGAAGCGCCGGGGATCTAGTCCTGTAAGCGAAGTAATCTTGTCGAGGCGATAGCCCAGTGTGTTACGGTGAATCGAGAGCCGGCTGGCGACCGACGATGGGCAGCAATCTTCGGCAAAGAAAACGGTCAGCGTCTCGAGCAGATCGGGCTCGTGGTCGAGTGGGCTAAGTAGGTAGGTGGCAAGGTCAACCTTCGTCCGCTCGTCGGAGACTCCCACGAATGCCGCGACGCCTAAGCCATCCAGTCCATGCACCCGGTTTTGGCCGTGGAAACGGCGTCCCAACGATAGCGCGGCGCGTGCATCCTGGTAGGAGCGCGCAAGACCGCAGACGCCTGGATGATAGCGGCCGATACCGACGCTGATCGAGGCATTGGTATCGCTGCGCAGACGAACCAGAAGTGCCTCACCTGCGCGCCGCAAAGCCGTGAGATTTGCCCACGACGGAGTGGCCTGCGAGGAGTCGCTATTGTCAGCCCAGTTGACCAAGTTTTTAGTGTTGCTCGCTTTCAGGACAGCGACCTCGCCGTCACCGAGGTAGGCACAGATTGTGTCGTTCGGAAGCTGGAAAAAGCTCACGACGCTCCCGATCACAAGCTGTGCGCGTCGCCTGACTTGCGCGTCGGCAGCCTCGTGGCGCTCTAAGCCGTCAGATGGGAGGATGTAGTCGGAGGCATCGATCAGGATCACGGCGCGCGGTGGAGCGAAATCCATGCCCAGCAGCTTGCCTTCTTGAAGGATCGCCGACTCGTCCGTTGTGCGCCCGTTCAGCAGATCGTTGATGAAGCTATTCTTGAGCTCGTGCTGGTTCGGCAACCGGTCGACGGCGACGGTGCGATGAACCATCAGCTCCACCAGGGCCTCTGCCAAACGTGGCGAGATTGCATCGCCCTGAGGCGGCTCGCTGACGACGACCGTGCCTGCTTGCCCGTCCAGGCGCAAAGGTACGCGGAGGAACTCGGACTCGCCACGCCGCCCGGCTTTGTCGAACGGAAGACCTACGAGGTTAAGATCGCTGCTTGCCACGACGATCCCGCGGCCGTCGATAACCGATGTCTGTGCGCCTAATAGCTCCGCCGTTCGCTCGGTGATCGCTTCCGCAACCCGATCAAACCGTGGGCTCATGATCGACACAGGTGCGACTCCTCTCCACGATATGTATCGTCTATATTTCGCGCACCGGCTGCACTGCTGTAGGGGGCCGGTAGGTCCAATCGGCCAAGGGGCGAGCTAGAGCCAGTCCGGTAGCAAGACACGTGCCAGCTTTTATGTAGCTATTAGCTATGCTGTGTCCTCGTGACGGCGGCCAGCGTCGGATGGACCACAAAGAGATTGGTTCTATTCCGGAGAGCTCGACCGCGGAGAAATGGAGGCACGTTTTTTGCTCGTCGGTCCTCAACTGTCAAGGCTTCCTTGGATCGTTCGATTACCGAACCACGAAATCCTAGGTGAATGTGTGGGTGGTCGCGGCATCCGCACAGGTAGCCGTGCGCGTGTTTTTGAGGAGGAAGAGTGATGGAAATGTTTGACTATCTCATTGTGGGGGCGGGGTTTGCGGGAAGCGTGTTAGCAGAGCGCCTAGCGCGCGGCGCCGGTAAGGCGGTGTTGATTTGCGATGTGCGACCGCATATTGGAGGCAATGCCTACGACCACTACAACGACGCCGGGCTCCTGGTGCATAAGTATGGGCCGCATATTTTCCACACGAACTCGGCTGAGGTCTTCGACTATCTCTCACACTTCACGGAGTGGCGCCCCTACCAGCATCGCGTGCGCGCCCTGGTCGACGGCCAGCTCGTGCCCATGCCCATCAACCTTGACACCATCAATCAGCTCTACGGTCTCAACCTCACGGCTCTGCAGCTGGACGAGTTCTTCGCATCCGTGGCCGAGCCGCGCGAGCAGCTTCGGACCTCCGAGGATGTCGTGGTGAGCAAGGTCGGGCGTGAACTCTATGAGAAGTTCTTCCGCGGCTATACCCGCAAGCAGTGGGGGCTCGATCCCTCCGAGCTCGATGCCTCCGTCACCGCGCGCGTTCCAACTCGTACGAACCGCGACGACCGCTACTTCACGGATACCTACCAGGCGATGCCGCTGCATGGCTATACACGCATGTTCGAGAAAATGCTTGACCACCCGAAGATCAAGATCATGCTCAATACGGATTACCGCGAGATCGAGGGCATCATTCCCTACCGCGAGATGATCTACACGGGCCCGGTCGACGCTTTCTTCGACTATCGGTACGGCAAGCTGCCCTATCGTTCGCTGGAGTTCAAGCACGAAACCCACGACAAGCCCGTCTATCAGCCGGCACCGGTGGTGAACTTCCCGAACGACAACGCTTACACCCGCATCACCGAGTTCAAGTACTTGACGGGACAGGAGCACGCCAAGACGAGCATCGTCTTTGAGTTCCCGCGTGCCGAGGGTGATCCGTATTACCCCGTGCCGCGGCCTGAGAACGCCGAGGTCTATAAGCAGTACAAGGCCCTAGCAGACGCTGCGTCCGGCGTCTATTTCGTCGGTCGCCTCGCAACCTATAAATATTACAACATGGACCAGGTCGTCGCCCAGGCGCTTGCCCTCTATCGCAAGGTGCTGAGCCCGGAGCCGATGCGTGAGCGCCTCGCGCCCCAAGTGGCGAGCGACAAGATCACCATGCTAGAGACGCCGGCGGTCAGTCTGAGACGGAGTGGCAAGCCCAAGTAACCCAGTGCAGCACTGATCGCGGCGAAGACGCGGGGTCGATCCAATCGGCTCCGCAAGCGCTCGCCAGAGTCCATCATTCGCTTAGTTGACAGGCCGGGTGCGCCGTGTTACGGTGCGGAAGCTCCGGCTGATGGCGGAGAAGAAGGAGAAGCTCGCCGGGATAACCGGCGACTTCGCGTATTAGTGGAGGCGCGATCGGATCCGCGCGGGAAACCTTCCGTCCCGGTCGCTTTTTTGGTAGCGTGCCTCTCTGGTCGAGGAGTAGTCGTCATGCGTTCAGCGCTGTTGGTATGGGGCGGATGGGAAGGCCATGCGCCTAAGAAGTGCGCCGAGATATTCGCGCCGCTATTGGAGCAGGAAGGCTACGCAGTAGAGGTCTCTGATACCCTCGACTCGTACCTCGACACCACTAAAATGCAGCCCCTCAGCCTCATTGTACAGGTCTGGACGATGGGCACCATCACCGGCGATCAGGAGAAGGGACTACTGGCTGCGATCCGAAGCGGGGTAGGCTTCGCGGGCTGGCATGGTGGAATGGCCGACTCGTTCCGCAACAATACCGAGTACCAGTTCATGGTTGGTGGTCAGTGGGTTGCGCATCCGGGCGGCATCATCGACTACACCGTCAATATCACGAACCACGACGATCCGATCACTACCGGTCTTCAGGATTTCCGGATGCACTCCGAGCAGTACTACATGCACGTCGATCCGTCGAACGAGGTGCTCGCGACGACGACCTTCAGCGGCGAGCACGCGCCGTGGATTGAGGGCACGGTGATGCCCGTCGTCTGGAAGCGGCGTTGGGGCGCGGGACACGTCTTTCACTGCTCGCTGGGCCATGTCGCCAGCGACTTCGACGTACCCGAGGCGCGCGAGATCGTCCGCCGCGGTATGCTCTGGGCCGGACGCTAAGCTCTTTCGGCCCCCATTACTGTACTGTCTATAGTACTGCCCCGGCCTCTTGCCAGAGGCCGGGGCAGTACTATAGACGGATGACGATATGCAGTGAGGAAGAGGTGTGTATCGATGCAAAATCAGTCCACAACACCTGCCGCGGTTCTAATCGACCTGCCAGCTCTGGGCGAGCTAGCGCAAGGTAACGGCCCACAGTGGAGCCACGAGTCGAGCGATCTGGATCTGACGCTTCTCTCCTGGGCCTCGCAGCGTGAGATCGCCGCCCACGTCAACGGCGAAGTCGACGTCGTGCTGATCGTGGTCGCGGGAGCCGGCAATGTGACCGTCGAAGGTGCGGCCTATCATCTCACGGCAGGGCAAGCGCTGCTGATCCCTAAGGGGACCGAGCGGTCGATTCGTTCCACGGTCGATCGCTTCAGCTATCTCAGCCTCCACCGCTGCCGTGCCGGCCTATGGCCGACGATTCGGGGAGCTTCCTGAAGGTCGGACAAAGGTGGCTGGGTGGGTGCCTTTTGAAACCTGCGATGGAGTGCCGTCAGGTGAGCCTTGTGACAGTGTGCCCTCGAGCTGCTGATTGAGCTGGCTGCTCTGAAACGAGGTCTTGTAGAAGGTCACGGCCAGCGCAAAGATGACCCCGGCCGTCCCGGCGGTATTGTGCGGGTTGAGCCTACCTTCTGTCGCCGCGATTAGCGCTCCAGCGCCGATCGAGATGCCGAGTGTAAGCAGTACCTTAGCCCAGTCCGGCCAGTGATGGTCTTTGAGCCAGGAGACGAGAATCGGCGTAAGCAGGCTTGACGCCAGCACCAGGAAAGCTTCCATTGCGAACTCCCTCTTCTGTGACAGGTGCACACGGCTGTGCTTACTACATATGTACGTAGTATTTGTCATCGCTATTATGCTTGCGCGACCGGTCGATCTGCTATAGATGTGGGATGAGAGTGCGCTGATAGTGGTAGGATGAGTCCGCTTGGAAAGGCGATGTATACGGGCGATATCGCTTTCGGGGCGATGGGAGTTCCGATTCGACGGCGAGGATAGCTGGCGGTCGATCCCGGTACCGGGTTGCTGGGAGGCGCTGGACGTCTCCAAGGATCGGCCCGGACCTGCCTGGTATCGTCTCCAGTTTACGCTCCCTGCCGATCTGGACGGAGAACGTCTCTGGCTTCGGTTCGACGGCGTGAGCTATGCTTGCGCTATCACCGTCAACGGCCGCGAGGTAGGTACCCACATCGGGCTCTGGGACGCCTTCGTTGTCGAGATCACCGGCGTCGTCGTCCGGAACGGGCCGGTCGAGCTCCTGGTGCGTGTGGAAAAGCCGGCGGCCCAGACACACGGCCCGGGGTCGCCGCCGGTGCCCGGCTCGTTTCCGCTGCCTGAGACGCTCTGCGGCTTCCTGCCGTACGTCTGGGGCCAGATCTTCGGCGGGATCTGGCAGGATGTCACGCTCTATACGACCGGCCGCGTGGTCTTCGAGGATTTCTCTGTGCAGGCCTCGGTCTCCGGCGACATCAGGGTCGAGGCGGATGTTTCGGCTCCGGCCACCATCTCGCTGGCGATTGCCGATCCACACGGAGCAATCGTCTTCGAATCCGCCCAAAACACGAGCGGCCGGGCCGGCTTCTCGGCGACTCTTCCGCATCCGGAACCATGGTCACCGCGCCATCCGTCGCTCTACGAGGCGCGTCTCCGGGTCGACGATGGAGACGAGAGAACCGTCCGCTTCGGCCTCCGATCGATCGACGTGGACGGCTCGACGCTCTACCTCAACCGGCGCCCGCTTTATCTGCGCATGGCGCTCTCGTGGGGCTGGTACCTCGAGGCGCTCCACAGCAACCCCGGTCCTGTCCACGTGCGGGCCGCGCTCGAGCGGCTCCGGTCGCTCGGCTACAATGGCGTCAAGCTGTGCCTCTGGTTCCCTCCGCAGCACTACTTCGATCTCGCGGATGAGCTGGGAATGCTGCTGTGGGTCGAGCTGCCGATGTGGCTTCCGGAGCCCACCAGCTTTTTCCGCCGCCAGATGCCGGTCGAGTACGAGCGGCTGGTGCGCCTGGCCCGTAATCACCCATCGGTGATCCTCTACACCCTTGGGTGTGAGCTGAGCGCGGGCATCAGCGCAGAGATCCTCGAGCCGGTCTACCGCCTCGTGAAAGCCATGGTCGGAGATGCCCTGGTGCGCGACAACAGCGGCTCCGGGGAAGCCTACGGCGGGCTGCTGAACGAGTTCGCGGACTACTACGATTATCACTTTTATAGTGACATTCAGTTCTTCCGCGGCCTACTCGACTACTTTTCGCCGCGCTGGCGTCCCAGCATACCCTGGCTCTTCGGCGAGTTCTGTGACCTGGACACGTTTCGCGACCTGCGCAGGCTCAACGCAGCAGACGGCACGAAGCCGTGGTGGACGGTCTCGGATCCCCGGCGCAACCCGCGGGGGGCCCGCTGGCAGTTCGATATCGTCGACCAGGAGGCGCGCCTCCGCGAAAACGGCCTCTGGGAGCACGGGGCGGAGCTCGAGCGAATCTCCGAGCAGCAGGCGCTGCTGCACCGTAAATGGACCTTGGAGACGACGCGCAGCTACCGTGAGGTCTCGGGCTACGTCGTCACCGGGGAGGTAGATACGCCGATCAGCACCGCCGGCATGTGGGACGATCTCGGCCGGCTGAAGTTCGATCCGGCTGAGTTTCGCACCTTTAACGAGGATCTCGTACTGCTGGTCGGCTGGGATAAGCGCCGCGCGTGGATCCGCGGCGGCGACCGGCCCGCCTATTGGGATACCTGGAGCTACATCGCGGGCGAAGCAGTGCGGCCGCATCTCCTTGTCTCGCACTATGGGTCGACGTGCGAGCACGCACAGCTTACCTGGACAGTGGACATGGCCGGCGGGGCAGCCCTTGCCCAGGGCGAGACCACAACGCCGGCCGCTCTTGAGCCGGGAAGTCTACGCGAGGTCGCGATTGTCGAGCTCATGGCTCCCAATGTCGAGACTCCTCGTCGTGCGACCGTGTCCACTTCCGTCCGCATCGGGTCTGAGACGGCCGCGAATGCCTGGCCGCTCTGGTTTTTTCCTAAGGACGGCTGGTGCGGCCTCGCGGACATCGCACTTGTCGACCCGGCGGGGCGTCTCGACGACCTTCACGTTATCGTTCACAATCTCGGTGACAGCCTGGACCACTCTTCCACGGCGATCGCCACTGCCTGGACGACGGAGGTAGAGGCCTTTGTCGCGGACGGAGGATGCGCTATCCTGCTCCAGTCCGATGGTGGACCCCCGGGACCCGTCCCGGTTGTTGCCATGCCCTTCTGGCGTGAGGCAGTCAAGATTATCGAGCCCCATCCCGCCTGGGGCGATTTTCCGCACGACGGCTGGGTCGGGCTGCAGTTCTTCGGATGCGCGACCGATTGTGCGCTGTCGACGATGGAATCTGGCCGCGAGGTCGCGCCAATCCTGCGGCGGCTCGACGCCCGGACGATGCGCGTTCACGACTACGCCGCCGAGCTCATATGGGGTCGCGGCCGAGTCATCGTCTCGACGCTACGCTTCGAAGGCGGCCTCGGCGAACAGCCCCGCGGCATCGCCCGCAACGTCGCGGCCGCCTACTTGCTCAGCTGCTGGGTGAGGTATCTTTTAGATGACTCGTAGGAGGAGCCATTCATGATCCGGATTGGCATGCTCAGCTTCTGGCATGTGCACGCGCGCGACTATGCCAGGCAGGCGACGGAAAACCCCAATACGCAGATCGTCGCCGTTTGGGACGAGCTCGCGGAGCGCGGCGAGGCCGAGGCGCGCGCACGCCAGGCGCGCTGCTTCGCGCGGCTTGACGAGTTGCTCGCTCAGCCCGACATCGACGCCGTCGTCGTCGATACCCCCACGGTCGCCCATCGCGACGTGATCGTCGCGGCGGCGCAGGCGGGCAAGCATATCTTTACCGAGAAGGTCCTGGCACCCACGCTGCGTGGGTGCAATGAGATCGTGGCGGCGGTCGACCGGGCAGGGGTCAAGCTCACCGTCTCCCTGCCGCGTCTCTACGATGGCTACACGCAGGCCGTCAAAGAAGTTCTCGACCAGGGACAGCTGGGCGAGATTACACTTGTCCGCACTCGTCTCTCCCACAACGGTGCAATCCCCACGGCCGAGAGCCCCCACGGCTGGCTCGTGGAGCATTTCTTCAAGCCCGATCAGACGGTCGGCGGTGCGCTCTTCGACCTAGGCTGCCACCCAATGTACCTGGCGCGCCTCTTTAGCGGTTTTCCTGAGAGCGTTAGCGCGAGCTACGGGCATGTGACGGGACGGGCCGTCGACGATAATGCCGTGGCGGTCCTGAGCTACTCGGACGGTGCGCTGGGAGTCGTCGAGGCAGGTTTCGTCAACCGCTTCTCGCCGTTCACGATTGAGGTGCATGGGACCGAAGGCAGCCTGCTCTTCGGCACACCGGAGCCCAAGCTGCTGGTCAAGAGCGCCAAGCTCGGCGCCGGCCGCGAAGACCCCTGGCAGGTCAAGGCGCTGCCGCCCAATCTGCCGAGCGCCTTTGAACAGTGGGTTCGCCATATCCAGGAGGGAACGACGGCTACCGAAAATATCCAGGCGGCGGTCGATCTGAGTGCGCTCATGGAGGCTGCCCATCTTTCGGCCGGTAGCGGACGCGCGATCCGTCTCGACTCGCTCTCCCGCTGATCGAATGTGCCGGA
>JBBSGA010000036.1:0-27673 GCA_038254585.1 Chloroflexales bacterium
TCTACGACGCGGCTCCAGTCGCCGCCGGCGCCTTCCTGAATCGTGAATACCCGCGGCTCCCAGTCGGCGTTGACCAGGACATAGATGTCCTGGTCGCCCTGGGAGGCACCGTGCAGGCAGTAGGCGAGACTGTGCGCGTCGTCCGACAGGTCGACGTGGGCGCCGGTGCCGTACCACTGGACATCCTCGCGCCAGTAGCGGCTGCGGCCCAGCGATGGGTGGGCTTTGCGGAAGGCGATCATCGTTTTGAAGAAACGGAAGATGTCCCGGTGCTCGTCCAGGCGCCGCCAGTCTAGCCAGGTCGTCTCATTATCCTGATTGTAGGGGTTGTTGTTGCCTTGCTGGGTCTGCAGGAATTCGTCGCCCGCGCAGAACATCGGCGTGCCGTTGGCGAGCAAGAGCAGACAGCAGAAGTTCTTGACCTGGCGCTTGCGCAGCGCCAGCACGCCGGGCGTAAGCCCGGCATCGCCTTCGACGCCGCAATTCCAGCTCCGGTTCTCGTCGCTGCCGTCCCGATTCCCGTGGCCGTTCGCCTCGTTGTGCTTCTGGTTATACGCGACCAGATCGTAGAGGCAGAATCCATCGTGGGCGGCGACGAAGTTGACGCTCTGGTAGGCGTGGTAGGCGTTTGTGAGGTCGTCGGGGAAGAGGGTATCACTGCCGTAGAGCCGCGCCATCAGGTTGGGCACGTGCCCGGCGTCGCCTTTGACGAAGGCTCGCAGGTCGTCACGAAACTGCCCGTTCCATTGGAACCACGTCATGCCGGGAAAGCTGCGCCCGAGCTGATAGCTCGAGATGTCCCAGGCTTCGGCGATGAGGCGGATGTCGGCGAAGTCCGGGTCGGCGCTGATATCCGCGATCACCGCGGGGTCGTCGAGGTCGACCTCGCCATCGTGGTTGCGCGTCAAGATCGAGGCGAGGTCGAAGCGAAAGCCGTCGACGTGCATCTCCTTGACCCAGAAGCGCATGCTGTCGATGATCAGCTTGCGGACGGCCGGGCTGGCGCAGCGCAGGACGTTGCCGGTGCCGGCATCGTTGCGATAGCTGCTGCGATCCGATCCCAGCAGGTAGTAGGTGGGGTTGTCGATGCCACGAAAGTTGTAGGTTGGTCCGGTGTGATCGCCTTCAGCCGTGTGGTTGTAGACGACGTCGAGAATGACCTCGATGCCGGCCGCGTGCAACGCCTGCACCATCGCTCGAAACTCGTCCCGCGCCGCTTCGTAGGCCGGATCGGCGGCATAACAATGATGCGGCGAGAAGAAATGGAGCGGCATGTAGCCCCAGTAGTTGCCCTCCTGCGGGTCGAACTGGAAGATCGGCAAGAGCTCGACGGCGGTGACGCCGAGCTCCTGAAGGTAGGGGATCTTCTCGACGAGGCCCGCAAACGTTCCACGACGCGCGCCGGCGACGCCGCTGCTGGGATGGCGGGTAAAGCCGCGCACATGCACCTCGTAGATCACGGTGTCCGAGGTGTGGCGGGGCGCACGATCCGCACCCCACGGGAAGGGGTCCGATGGATCGGGGATGACGCCGAGAGGGGCCTGGCCGACGTTGGGGCCGTGCCACCTGGCGGCGGCACGGCTGAACGAGGGTGGAAAGAAGACGGCGGGCGCGTAGGGGTCCAGCAAGAGTTTCTCGCGGTCAAAGCGCAGGCCCGCGGACGGGTCAACCGGACCGTCGACGGCGTAGGCGTAGTAGCGCGCGCCGCGCAGCGCGGCGCGCGGGAGGCGGCAGTGCCAGACGCGCCCCGACTTGTTGACGAGGTGGTGGAGACGCACGGCATGGGCCGGCTGCGTCACGTCGCCGGAGGTGTAGAGCAGCAGGATCACTTCCGTGGCGTAGCGGGAGTAGAGCGCGAAATTATAGGCTTGCTCGGCGGCGATCCAGGTGCAGCCGAGCGGTGTAGGCGCGCCTTCGGCGGCCGTCCATGGATTCATCGATGCCTCCGGTGTTCGCATGAGTGGCTGTACGGCAATTTTCCTGCCCGCAGTGCCATGTCAGCCAGGAGGGGTTCATCTGACGCCGAACAGCCTACCAGGGCACGGCGATTTGCTCCGCCGACGGCGCGACGCCGGCCGTGCATAATGCTGTCACGGCATTTGTGAAGCCGAGGGGGACACTATGTTCGTCGTGATCGTTCAGTTCGACAGCAAGAGCGAGCACCGCAAGGCACTTATCGATGCGCTCATCGACTATGGAGGTGACGTGCAGCACAACGAGCCGGGCACCATACGCTTTGAAATCATCCAGGACCGGCGCAACCTCTGTTCGGGCTCAAACATCTATCCGCCCAACGACGATGTGAGCTGGCACCAGCGGACGGGGCTATAAAGCCCTGGCCGGAGGAGCAGAGACCAATGTGCTAGGCGGGCGCGGCCAGCTCGAACTCGCCACTCATGATGCCGTGATCGCTGCCGCGGGGCGTGCAGTCCGCGGAGACGCGCAGGGGCCGGATGTCGGGGGTGCTGAGCAGGTAGTCGATGCGCAAGAGGCCGAAGGGCAGTCCCATCAACCAGTCCGGCCGCCACGTATTGCTTGCGCCGCCACCGGCATTGCGGTGGGCATCACAGAGACCGGCGGTAAGCTCCCGGTAGGCGATCTCCCGCTCGGTCACGTTGAAATCTCCCACGAGGAGCAGGGATTCGCCGCGGCCGAGCAGGGGGTCGACGAGCGCGCGCACGCGGGCGATGCCGCGATCCCGGAATGAAGGATCGTAGCGCAGAAAGCGCGGATCGACGATCTGGCGCAGCGCGGCGACGAGCCGGGTGCGATCGGCCGGCTCCGGGTCACGCCGCCGCGGATCGCCGAAGGTGGGATGGGCGCTGACGACGATGACCGTGCGGCCAGCGCCAAGGTCGAGCCGGGCGCAAATCGCGGGGGGCATCTCGTGCGAGCTATGCTCCAGGATCGGAAAGACGCTGAGCAGGCCGATCCCGGAGGCGCGGCCATGCGGGCACAGCAGCTGATACGGATAGCGCTTCGCAAGCGCCGGATCGCGCCGGATCATATCGGCGTGGGAGGGCCGCAGCTCGTGCAGCGCGACGACGTCGGCGGGCCCCGAGGCCAGGAAGGCGGGAATCTCGGCGGCACGCCGGTTGCGGAAGAGGATGTTCCAGCTCATGACGCTAAACCGCCGGGCACCAGGCATAGCGCGCCGGGGCTGCCGGGGCGTACCCGGCAGGAAGCGCACGGCGTAGACGAGCGCACAGGCGCACAGGCCCAGGCGCAGCAGACGAGCGTCCCGGCGACGCGCGGCGGGAAGCAGCAGCAGCAGCGGCAGAAAGAGATAGGGAGCGAATACGGCGGTCAGCGCGAGGAACCCACGGCGGCGGGGCCAGAAGCGATGGAGCGCGGATAGCCCGAGGAGGAACGGAGGGTAGAGAAGGATAGCCTTCCTAAGGATCTGCTTCGTCGAACTGGCGGCCATCAGGAATGACTATACCAGAAAATGGGCTCCGGCGGCGTCGACCCACACGAAGGACTCATAGTATGGATTCGGCGTCGGAGATACGAAGTGCAGCGACGGCGGTGGCGCCGGCAGCCGGGTCGAGCAGAGCAAGACAAAGGTCGAAGGCAGGGCGTTTGCGTTCTCCGGTTGACCCCGTCTGCACGCTCAGCCATGTGGATCGGATAGCGGCCAGCCACCGATTGAAATCGGCGTCTGATACACCCAACGCGCTGAAGCGCGTTGAGCGCTGCGACCCGGTTGATGGGCCGGCCTGAGCACGGTGCATCGTAAGCAGGCAGAGTCAGGCGAACGTGGAGCGCAACGGCCCCGGATCGAAGGCTACGGGCCTTGACGACAGCACGGACGAGATTATAATTTCGGTGACCGATAAGGTGCGGCTGCCCGGACGACTGGCGAGATTGCGTGGACTACCACGAGGGAGCTCGGGCAGGAGAGAGAAAGTCGCTCGCCTGGGCTGTGGCACGGACACGAACGTCCGGGGCCTTTTTTGTTTCCGGCGGAGGCAATGTGCGCGCGATTATCAGTGTCTCGGAGAAGAGTGGCGTCGTTCCGTTCGCTCGCGGGCTGGGAGAGCAGGGAGTCGAGATCTTCTCGACCGGCGGCACGCTGCGGGCTTTGGCAGAGGGCAGAGTTGGCGCCCGCTCGATCTCCGAGCTGACGGGCTTTCCCGAGATTCTCGGGGGGCGGGTCAAGACGCTGCACCCGGCGGTACACGGCGGTATCCTGCACCGGCGCGATCGGGAGGACGACGTCCGGCAGATCGCGGAGCACGGCATCCAGGCGATCGACATGGTCGTGGTCAACCTGTATCCGTTCCGGGAAACGATCCGGCAGCCCGACGTACAGATCGCGACGGCGCTCGAGCAGATCGACATCGGCGGGCCGACGATGCTGCGGGCCGCGGCCAAGAACTTCCCGGCGGTGCTCGTGGTTGTCGATCCGGCCGACTACGCGCGGGTGCTGGAGGCGCTCGCGGCGGGCACTGTGCCGGGCGACGTCCGGCGGGAGCTGGCGGCGAAGGCGTTCGCGCATACGGCCGGCTACGACAGCGCGATCGCGGCCTATCTGACGCACGAGGAGTTTCCGGAGCAGCTGCCGATGGCCTGGCAGAAGGTCCAGAGGCTGCGCTATGGAGAGAACCCGCACCAGCCGGCGGCGTGGTACCGCGAAGAAGGCGACATCTATGGAACGATCGCGTCCGCGCGGCAGCTGCAGGGCAAGCAGCTGTCGTTCATCAATATCCTCGACGCCGACGCGGCGCTGCAGATCGTGCGGAGCTTCGAGGAGCCGATCGCGACGATCCTCAAGCATACGAATCCCTGCGGACTGGCGAGCGATGAGGATCCGGTGGCGGCACACGCGGCGGCACGGTCGGGCGATCCCATGTCGGCGTTCGGCGGGATCGTCGGATTCAACCGTCGCGTCGACGGGCGACTCGCGGAGGCGATGGCGCGGTATTTCTACGAGATCGTGCTGGCGCCCGCGTTCACGGCGGAGGCGCGGGCGGTCTTCGGGGCCAAGGAAAATCTGCGGCTGCTCGAGGTCGACATGGACCGGCCGCTGAAGCTCGGTTTGGACCTGCGGCGGGTGAGCGGTGGGCTGCTGGTGCAGACGGCGGATCCGATCGCCGACGACGGCGGGGAATGGCGCGTGGTGACCGAGCGAGCGCCGACGGAGGCGCAGATGGCGTCGCTGCGCTTTGCGTGGAAGGCGTGCGCGTTCGTAAAGTCGAACGCGATCGTCCTGGCGCAGGGGCAGACGCTGGTCGGGATGGGGGCGGGGCAGCCGTCGCGGGTCGACTCGACGGCGCTCGCGGCGCGCAAGGCCGGGGATCGTGCACGTGGGAGCGTGCTGGCCTCGGATGCCTTCTTCCCAAAGCCGGACGGGGTCGAGACGGCGGCAGTGGCGGGGGTGGCCGCGATCGTGCAGCCGGGGGGCTCACAGGGGGACGAGGCGTGCATCGAGGCGGCGAACGGGCTGGGGGTCGCGATGGTGTTCACAGGGCGCCGGCACTTCCGGCATTAGCTACGAATAATTGGAACAGAGATGAAGTTTGGCCAGCAGGGGTTGATTCCGGCGATCATCCAGCACGCCCGGTCCGGGGAGGTGCTGATGTTGGGATATATGAGCCAGGAGGCGCTCGAGCAGACGCGGGCGACGGGGCTCGTGACCTTCTGGAGCCGGAGCCGGGGCGAGCTATGGCAGAAGGGGGCCACGAGCGGGAACGTCCTGCACCTGGTGGAAGTGCGCGAAGATTGCGACGGCGACGCTTTGCTTGTGCTGGCCGAGCCAGCAGGGCCGACGTGCCACACGGGGGCACGATCGTGTTTTGGCGTGGGAGGCGACGGGAGCGAGATCGAGAGCTCCGTGACGCCGCCAGGCGCGATACTGACCCAGCTCGCCGACCTGATCGCACGGCGGCGCTCCGAGCAGCCGGATGGGTCATATACGGTGAAGCTGCTCAACAGCGGGGTCGAGCGGGTCGCGAAGAAGGTGGGAGAGGAGGTGGTCGAAGTCGTGATCGGCGCGATGAAGGGCGATCGCGATGAGCTATGCTACGAGCTCGCGGACCTGCTCTACCACACGCTGGTGCTGCTCGAGCAGCAGGGACTGCCGTTCGACGAGGTTCTGCGGGAGCTGGGGCGGAGGCACGTGGCAGCCAGACAGCAGTAATCGGGGGATAGCCGTTATAGACGTTGCAGAGACGCTACGAGTACGAATGCGTCAATCGACGACCGGCAGTGCGGCCGTTCAGCGGAGCAGGCCCTCCATGGGCTCGATGACGAGGCGGCCGGCGGGGATGTCGAGTGATTTGACGACGGCGTGGATCATGGGGATGAGCACTTGACCGCCTTCAGGGCGGTCGACGACCAGGACGTCGTTGGCACCGGTCTCGATCACCTCGTTGACGATGCCGACGACCTCGCCTCCGCCGGTCTCGACCCGCAGGCCGGGGAGATCGTGCAGGAAGTATTCGTCTTCCTCGAGCGGGGCGGCCTCGTTCTCGGGGATGAAAACGTCGGCGCCACGCAGGGCGTCAACCGCACTCCGGCTCTCGAACCCGTCGAGGGTTAGAATGAGGACGTTGGGCTTGTGCTGGAAGGCGCGGCGCAGGCCGATCGGGGCGTGATCGTCGCCGACGAAAAGCGTCTTGATGCGCTGAAGCTGCTCGGGGTGGCTCGTCAGGGCGTGCAGCTTCACCTGGCCGCGAGTCCCAAAAGGCACGCCGATGGTCCCAATTAGCAGGAGATCGTCGTGCCCGTTTGGTGCGTCGCTCACGATTTGCCGGAGTTGATGTCGAGATGGACCCGCTTGCGGTCGCGGGCGCCGGCGATACCCAGCACGTCGCGCAGGGCCTTGGCGACACGCCCGCCGCGACCGATGACCTTGCCGGCATCGTGCTCGTCGACGGTGAGATCGAGCGTGATCGCGTACTGGCCGCTCCGTTCACGCACCTGCACCGCCTCCGGATTGTCGACGATCTCTTTGACGATGTATTCGAGCAACTCTTTCATTGTGCAGCAGCCACCCAGGGGCAGCCCGCGGCCAGTCGCCCGAAGACGACCGGGCCAGGCGGACTTCTACGAATTGCTCGACGCAGCGCCGGGCGTCGGCTCGGTCGTGGTCGTGGCGGGCGCCTGCGGCGTGGAAGCATCCTGAGGGGCTTCGACCACGCCGGCCTTCTTGAAGAGATACTGTACCGTCTCGGAGGGCTGCGCGCCGACGCTCAGCCAGTAGCGTGCACGCTCACCGTCGATGTTGAGCGTCTTCGGCTGGCGCGTCGGCGCGTAGTTGCCGATGATCTCGATGAATTTGCCGTCCCGAGGTGATCGCGCATCGGCGATCACGATACGATAGGTGGGCTCTTTCTTTTTACCCATGCGCCGTAGACGTATACGAACCATTGTGCCTCCGATAGATAGTAGGGAGCAGGTTATAGAGAATAGGACAAGCTTCTGTCGCCTGTAACCTTTACCGCATGTTGCGGAGCAAGCTGTCGATATCGGGCATACCACCGGGACCACCGGGGCCGCCAGGACGCCGGGGACCTTTGCCCTTGTGCTTGCCCTTGCCCTTCGACTTGTTAGACCGCTTGTTATTCGTGCTGCCGTTGGCAGTCATCGCACCGCCCGTCATCTGCTTCATCATCTTCTGCATCTGACGGAACTGGGTAATAAGGTCGTTGACATCCTCGATGTCGGTGCCGCTCCCACGCGCGATGCGGTCCTTGCGGCGGCCTTTGATGAGGTCGGGCTCGCGGCGCTCCTGCGGGGTCATCGAGAGGATGATCGCCTCGACGCGCTTGAGGTCGTGCTCGTCGATCATTTCGTCGATTTTCCCAAGCTGGCCCAACCCGGGAATCATGCCGAGGATCTGCTGAAGCGGCCCGAGCTTGCGCATCTGGCGCATCGAATTGAGGAAATCCTCGAAGTCGAACGAGCCTTTGCGGAGCTTTTTCTCCATGCGCTTGGCGTCGTCCTTGTCGATGACCTCCTCGGCTCGCTCAATAAGCGAGAGCACATCGCCCATGCCGAGGATGCGCGACGCCAGGCGATCGGGATAGAAGGGTTCGAGGGCGTCGGTTTTCTCGCCGGCGCCCAGAAACTTGATCGGGACGCCGGTGACCTGGCGGATCGAGAGCGCGGCGCCACCGCGCGCATCGCCGTCGATCTTGGTCATGATGAAGCCGGTGAGCGGGACGCGTCGATGGAACTCCTCGGCCACGCGCACCGATTCCTGGCCGATCATGGCGTCGACGATGAGCAGGATCTCGGCCGGATTGACGTTGCTCTTGATCTCTTCGAGCTCGGCCATCAGCCGCTCGTCGATCTGGAGCCGGCCGGCGGTATCGATGAGGACGACCTGATTACCGTGCTCCCGTGCGAACTGGATCGCACGGCGGGCGATCTCCGGCGGCCGCGCCTCGGTGCCCTCGCTATAGACGGGGATCTGGAGCTGCTTGCCGAGCGTCTCGAGCTGCGTCACGGCGGCGGGCCGGTAGACGTCGGCGGCGACCATGAGCGGGTTCTTGTGCTTCTTGCGCAGGAACAGGGCGAGCTTGGCGGCCGTCGTGGTCTTACCCGCGCCCTGGAGACCGACCAACATGACGACGGTCGGGCCGGGATGGGCCTCCACGAGGGGCACGGGCTCGTCGCCGAGCAAATGAATTAGCTCGTCGTCGACGATCTTGACGACCATCTGGGCCGGCGTCAGGCTCTTGGTAATCTCCTCGCCGACGGCGCGCTCACGGACACGTGCGACGAACTCCTTGACCACCTTGAAGTTGACGTCGGCTTCGAGCAGCGCGCGGCGAACTTCCTTGAGCGCCTCGTCGACGTCTTCTTCGCCGAGACGACCCCGGGAGCCGAGTCGCGTAAATACAGCTTGCAGCCGGTCGGAGAGACTTTCGAACATTGCCTCGCACCTGGCCGTCTCGTGGACGGCAAGAAGAACGCGGCCACGCCGCGTCGATGCACAATTGTAACGGATGGGAGACCCAACGTCAACTATGAAGCCACGCTACACCATTTCCAACGACAGAGCCTGATAGGGCTGCTCCACCAGCACCGCGTCCACCAGCCACGTCGCCTACACCTGCACCTGGATGCCGTTGCTCGACCCACTCCAGAAGTACGCCAGCCCCAGCAACTGCTTGACGATCGCGAACGTGCCTTCGATGCGCCCGCGCTGCCAATGCAGGAGCAGCGCTACAATGACCTTGACAAACCGGTCAGCACTTTAACTTGGGACCAATGACGTTAGCCAACGTTTAGCAGCCGGCGACCAGTTCATTGCCGGGATTCTGGAGCGAGGAGCCGTGCTCTATGCCATCTGAGGAGTCGCTCTACCCTGCTGACTGGTTGCGCATTGCCGAGAGAGATTGGGATCGGATGGGATGGCTTCCACGACCTCATCCTGCGCGGGCATCCAACGCTCGATCACCACGCGCAAGCGCTCGGCATTGATCGGCTTGCTCACATAGTCGTCCATGCCGGCCGCGATACACTCCTCGCGGTCGCCCTGCATCGCGTTGGCCGTCATCGCCACGATCGGCAGCCAGCGTGTCCCTCTGGGCTGCTGCGCTTCGCCTGTCCGGATCACAGCGGTCGCCTGGAAGCCGTCCACCTCCGGCATCTGGCAGTCCATCAGGATCATGCCATAGTGCCCCGTCGCGGCGGCGACGACGGCCTCGCGGCCGTTGCTCACCGCTACGGCGCGGTAGCCGAGTTTTTTGAGCAGGAGCAGCGCCAATTTCTGGTTGACCGCGTTGTCTTCTGCCACCAGGATCATGCGCTCGGTGGGAACGGGCGCCGGCGTTTCTACGCTGGGCGCCGCTTGCGGCGCTTCGGCGCGCGCCCCCGCGTCGAGCGCCGTCATGATCGCGTCCAGCAAGCGCGACAGCTTGACCGGCTTCGGAATGTACGCGGCAAAGCCGGCTTCCGCCGCGGCTTCCGCTCGCCCGCGCTCGTCGAAGCCGGTGATCAGGATCGGTCGGGTAGCGGCCAGGGCCGGATCAGCTCGTAGCTCGCGTGCGAGGGCAAACCCGTCCATGTCGGGCAGCCGGTAATCGACGAGCGCGACGTCATACGGCCGGCCGGATCGGGCTGCTTCCCGTACTGCCGTGAGTCCGGCGGCAGCGGTCGCCGCGCCGTCGCTGCGCACCTCCCAGGCGGCGAGATAGCGCTGCATGATCTCCCGCAGCGTCACGTTGTCGTCGACGACGAGCACCCGCAGTCCCTGCAGCCCCATGTCAAGCGGTGGCAGATCGGGAGCCGCCGAGCGCGCGAACGGGATCGTGAACCAGAAGAGACTGCCCTGGCCTTCGGCACTCTCGAGCCCGATCGCGCCACCCATGAGCTCGACCAGCCGCTTGGAAATGGCCAGCCCCAGCCCGGTCCCGCCGTACTTCCGCGTCGTCGACCCATCGGCTTGCACGAAGGGTTGGAAGAGGTGGGCCTGCGCCGCCGAAGAAAGGCCAATGCCGGTATCGCGCACGCTGAACCGCACCGTGACGTCGCTCGGAGTCGCCGCCGCCACCTCGGCCCGCACCGTGACGTCACCCTGCGCCGTGAACTTCACGGCATTGCCGAGCAGGTTGAGCAAGATCTGCCGGAGACGCCCCGCGTCGCCCTGCAGAAGCAGCGGTATCTCCGGCGCGATATAGGTGTGGAGCGCGAGCTGCTTTTCGCGCGCTTTGGAGAGCATAAGGTCCAGCGTGCCCTCGATCGCCGCGCACGGACTGAAGTCCGCGACGTCGAGCGTGAACTTGCCGGCCTCGATCTTGGAGAAGTCCAGGATGTCGTTGATGATCGTGAGCAGACCGTAGGCCGAATCGCGGACGACGACGGTGTAGTCGCGCTGCTCCGCGGTCAGCCCGGTAGCCAGGAGCATCTCGGTCATGCCGATGACCCCGTTCATCGGCGTGCGAATCTCATGACTCATGGTCGCCAGGAACTCGCTTTTGGCGTGGTTGGCCTGTTCGGCCGTGACACGGGCCTGCTCATTGGCGGCATGCTGCGCCCGCAGCTGTTCCGTCATCTGGTTGAACGAGGCCGCGAGCTGGCCAAGCTCATCATGCGACTCGATCCGGAGGGTCGTGTTGAGGTCGCCGCCGGCAACCGTCTGGGTACCGGCTACCAGCGCGGCAATCGGCCGGATCAGGCGCAGGCTGAAGAGCACGACGCCGACCAGCGCGAGGATGAAAAAGCCGATCATGGCCGCGATCGTCGAGCGGATCGTGACGGCCGTGCCCTGCTGGATGGCGGCGACGACCGCGTGCGATTGAGCGGTGACTTCGTCGATCGGCGCGGCGACGACGAGGCGCCACCCGAGATCCCCGACACTCGCCGTTGCCAGGAACATCGACTTGCCGCCGATCGCGACGGTCTGGATCTCCTTAGCATCTTTCTGGACAGCCGCGCGTACCTTCGGGTCGGCCAGTGTCAGACCGATCGGCACCGTGCGGTCCTCTGGCACCGGGATCGTGTCATACCCCGTCAACGCCTTGATCGCGGGCGGCGGGCCGGCGATCAGATGTCCGGCGGCATCGGTCAAGAAGGCGAAGGTATTCGGCGTCATCTTGAGCGCGTTCATATGGTCAAGCATCTGGCGGAGTGTTACGTCGAGGCAGACCATGCCCGCGAACGTGTCGCCATCATAGACTGGCGAGCAGGTGGTGATCATCAAGCCATTCCCCGCGCCGTCGAGATAGAGCGGAGCCCATGTCGTCTGGCGGCTAGGATTGGCCCGCGGACCGGTCGGCTCAAACCATGGCTCGTGGGTCACGTTCACATCACCCGGCACATTGCCTTCAAGTGTGCCCTTTGGGTAGTAGCGCGTGATCGGCTGCGGACCGGCGAAATACAGGGCAGCGGCCTGCGGATTGAGCCGCAGCAGCGTTGGGCCGAGCTCGTCAAGCAAGGCTGAGGCGCGTACTGCGCGCTGCACAGCCGGGCTGGCCGGCGACACAAAGCTCGGAATGAAGAGATCGCTCTGGCGTGATGGTCGGGCGTCAAAGACGTGGCCGTCCTGGTGACGTGTCAGCGGCGGTAGTTTCTCGACAGTGACCTCGCCAACATGCTGCTCGATCGAACCCAGGTACTCGGCGGCAATGCGGCTCGCCCGCGCCGGCTGCGCCAGGTAGTTGGCCGTAACCTCGCCCTCCCGCTCGACGAGCGCTCGCAGCGCGTCACGCCCCTGCGCATCGAGGCCGGCGATGCTCTGCCGCGCCGCATTCTGCTGGGTGATGCGAAAACCATGCGTCACGAGCTGCGCCATAGCGGCGGCGAGGACGATGAGAAAGGCGAGCGTCGTGAGAAGGAGTTTAGATTGGAGACTGTTCAGCCGTGAGCGCATGGTCTTCCTCTGTCTGCTTCGTAACTAAGCAGTTATAGCCCGATAGAAATACGAAACGTAACGAATCGAACGTCTCCGCGCGTCGACGTCATGGAGATAGTCACACCAGGACGCCGGCTTCCTCGAAGGTGGGGTCCGCGTACGTCGATGTGTCAAACAACCCACGGCGAACACCTCCGGCAAGCATGCGTTCCAGCAGCGCCGCGTCGACGGTCGGGCAGCGGAGGCCGCTGCCTACCAGTCCCGCGTCCGCGTTCCGGGTGTCGAACGCTTGCTTGGTCCAACTATCGATCCAGCCGGCGGCCCCCGGATCCTCCGGCGTGAGCGTCAACAGACCGTGCAGGGCCTGGCCGGACTCCGACGACGCGGCGGAGATCAAGGCGGTGCGCCACTCGCCGTAGGGCACCAACCGGAGCGGGTAGCCAAGCTGGCGGGTTACCTCGACAACCCACCGCCAGCTCGTCGGCTTCGGGTTGATCAGGTGGAACGTTTTGTCGCCAAGCGCGGACGGGCGCGACAGGTGCACGATCGCCGCCGCAGTGTAATCGACCGAGACGAGGTTTTCGAGCATGGCGACGTCAGGCGCCAGACCAAGTTGGATCGACCCGGCGAGAAGGCGCACAAAGAAGTCGTCCGGGTTCGCAACGCCGCTCTGGCCGTGGCACCCGATACGGCCGGGGCGATAGACGGCGACCGGCAGACCGCGCGCACGGGCGAGGCCGATCAGGCCCTCGGCTACCCACTTACTGCGTACGTAGCCGAGCGGGCTCGAGCACTCGGGCAGGTCGTCATCCTCATACACACGCTCGCGGGAGCTCGCGGTGACCGCGAGGGTAGAGATATAGTGGAGCGGTTTGGTGCGCTCCTGGCAGGCCAGGCGTAGGATCTCGGCCGTCCCCCGGACATTCGCCGGT
This sequence comes from Chloroflexales bacterium, assembly GCA_038254585.1. Lineage (GTDB taxonomy): Bacteria > Chloroflexota > Chloroflexia > Chloroflexales > Kallotenuaceae > JBBSGA01. Next base: position 13,240 of record JBBSGA010000036.1, read on the forward strand.
TTGAGCGCTTCGTAGGGGTGCAGGTAGTGAACCTGCGCACCGGCGTGATAGATTACGTCGATCGTCGCCGCGAGGTGCTGAAAGGCCTCCGCGCTCAGCCCGAATTGCGCGCGTGCGAGGTCACCCACCACCGGAACGATGCGGCTGTGCCACTCGTCGCGCCAGATCCCGTACCGGGCAAGCGTCTGCCGGATGCGCGCGGCGGCCTCGCCGTCATGCGCCGCGCGGACGAGGCAGTAGATGCTGGCCGCGGTCCTTGTCAGCAGCTCGTGGAGCAGGAAAGCACCGAGGTACCCGGTCGCTCCCGTGAGCAAGATAGCCGACACGGGTGTGTCGACCGGCGGCCCAGGTGTCGTCGGGACGATGGACCGATCCAGGACGACGTCGGCGGCCAGGCTCGGCGGCGCCGTAGGCGCCGGAACAATGGCGCCGCCGCCGATCGCCTGCGCAAAGGCGGCAACCGTGGGCGCCTCGAAGAGCACCTTGAGCGAGACGTGGCGGTCGAGCATGGCATCGACGAGGGCGATCGCGCGCGCTGCCAGCAAGGAATGCCCGCCGAGCGCAAAGAAGTCGTCATAGATCCCGATCGATGGGCGGCCCAGAACCTGGGCCCAGATCGCCGCCAGCACGGCCTCCTCCGGCGTGCGCGGTGCCGCGGACGGCCGCGGCAGTGGATCGGGCGCTGCCGGGGCGGGCAGCGCCCGGCGGTCCACCTTACCGTTCCCGGTCAGCGGCAGGGCCGGCAGCATGACGAAGGCGGACGGAAGCATGTAGCCGGCCAGGTAGCGCCGGAGAAAGTCGCGGAGATCCGGGCCGGAGATCGTCGTCTGCGCAGATCGAGTGTGAATCTGGTCACCGGCGAAGAGACGACGGTAGAACGGCGCCTGGCGGTAGACGGGCTTATAGTGATACGACCGGTGCTCGAAGCGGATCGGCGCGCCGTGCTGCCGAACCAGCCGCCCCTGGACGATGTAATCGGGGTTGAGCCCGTTGTCGCACAGGCGGCTGCTGATCGTCAACTCGATGCGGTCGCCCGCCTGTGCGATGACAGCCGGCGAGAAGACCGGGAAAAAGACCGGCAGCCAGCAGTGCTCATGATCGAGGATGTCGATCACCTCATCTGCCGTCGTATACAGGTTGAGCCAGACCAGAAAGCCGTCGATGCGCCCGGCCCTGGTAATATGCAGCACCTCCGTGCGGTCGAACTCGGGCCGGCTCATCCCGGTGAAGTCCAGGTCCTCCAACACGCCGGTCGTCGAAAGCAAGTGGTCACGGCGGACGCCCCGCAGGCACAGCCGCAGGTCGAACTTGTAGCCGGCCTGCTCGAAGATCCGCTCGACGTAGTGCCCGCTGACGGGTGTGAAGGCGGGGTCGTTCAACAACTGATCCGGGAGGCTGAGTGCCGCGATCTGGGTGATGCTGCGCATGGGAATCATGATGCCGCCGGGCTTCATGAAGCGCCAGGCATCGTTGATGATTTGGCCGGCACCCTCGCTACCGCCGATGGCGCCGACGATTTCCGAGACACACACGTCGATCGGTTCCGGCAGGTTCACCTGCCGCGCGTCGCCACGCATCAGGATGATTCGGTCCGCGAGACCGAGGCGCTCGATCGTCGCCTTCGCCTGCAGATAGGACTCCTCCAACAGCTCGATAGCATAGACCTTACGCGCCCCGGCCTCGACGGCGAGACGAGCGAGAATCGCATGCCGGCCGGTCCCAATATCCAGCACTACCTTGTCCGGCGCAGTCTGCTGGAGGGCCAGCCGGTAGCTCTGGTTGCGGCGCTCGTCATTGGTCATCGCATGGTAGAGCAGCTCGTCGTAGACGAAGTATTCCGCGACCGACGGCCACAGCTCGACGGGCTGCAGGTCATTCGCGGTAATATAGGCTACCAACCGCGGATCACCCGGCGTGTCCTCACGTACCAGCACGATGGCATCCTGCACCGCGGGGTGCCGCCGGAGCACGGCCTCGATCTCGCCCGGCTCGATGCGGAAGCCGCGCAGCTTAACCTGTTGGTCGATCCGTCCCAGGAACTCGACGTTGCCGTCGGGAAGATAGCGGGCGAGGTCGCCAGTCTTATAGACGCGCGTGGCCGTACGCGGGCTCCGAAACCCGGGCGCCGGCGTCTCGGAGTCGTCGATCGGCCAGTCGATGAACCGCTCCGCCGTCAACGCGGGACGATTGAGGTAGCCGCGTGCGAGGCCTACCCCGCCGACGTATACCTCGCCGGGCACGCCCACCGCCACCGGCTGCCGGTGGCGGTCGAGGATGTAGATCTGATAGTTGGGCTGCGGACGGCCGATCGGGACTGCCTGCGAGCCAGCCACCCGATCCCCCACCACGTAGCAGGTCGGCCCTACCGTCGCCTCGGTCGGTCCATAGGCGTTAAGGAAGCGCCGGCCGGCGGCCCAGCGGAGCGCGACCTCCCACGAGCAACTTTCGCCGGCCGAGATGACCGTGCGGAGCGCGGGCAAATCCTCGACCGGCAGCAATGCGAGTAGGGAAGGAGGCAGTGTAACAGTTGTGATCGCCTGCGCGCGCAGGAGATCGAGCAGGTCGGGGGGCGAGATCAGCGTCTCGCGCCGCGCCAAGCACAACGTAGCACCGGCGATCAAGGCCGTGAAAATCTCCGAGACGGAGGCGTCGAAGCTGAACGAGGCAAACTGCAGGACGCGGCTCTCGGCAGTGATGTCAAACGTTCGGATCTGGCCCCAGACCAGATTCACCAGCCCGCGGTGGTGCAGGAGCACCCCTTTGGGTTGGCCGGTCGAGCCCGAGGTGTAAATCACGTAGGCGAGATTTTCGGCCGTCGCAGCGGCGACCGGATTGGCGCCAGACTCCTCGGCGATACGCGCCCGATCACGCTGCAGGTCGACGACGGTTGGCGCAGGACCGCCTGCGGCAACGACGGTTGCGCTATCGACCGGGAACAAACCGTGGTCGCCCGTCTGCCGCGTGAGCAGCACTCCAATCCCGGCATCTTCAACCATGAAGCTGAGCTGATCGCGAGGGTAGGCCGGATCGAGCGGCACATAGGCGCCGCCGGCTTTGAGCACGCCCAGCGCGGCTACAATCAAATCCAGGGACCGGTCCATACAAATACCCACCAGCGTATCCGGGCCGATACCGAGGCGCTGCAGGTAATGGGCCAGCCGGTTGGCTTGCTCATTCAGCTCATGGTAGGAGAGCATGCGGCCCTCGAAGACCAGCGCCGGGGCATGCGGCCGGCGGAGGACCTGCTCTTCGAAGAGCCAGTGGATGCAGTGGAGATCGGGATAGGCAGCAGCGGTGGCATTCCAGTCGACGACGATCTGATGCTGCTCAGCGGCGGTGAGCAGCGGCAGGCGGCCGACTGACTGTGTCGCATCCGCGGCAATCCCGGCCAGCAAGGTCTGGAAGTAACCGTTCAGCTGAGCCAGGGGAGTGGCATCGAGCCATCCCGCGTGGGAGGCCCAGGTTACCTGAACGCCGTGCCCGGTCTCGGCAATCGCCAGCGACAGCTCCCCATCACGCCGCGGCCGGCGACGTACGTCCGCCTGTGCAGCCTCGTCGACCAGGCGCCGGTAGGTGAAGATGATCGCCTGCTGGTGGTACAGCGCGATCAGCGGGGCTAGACACTGCCGGACGTGCTCGAGCACGGTCCTGAATGGCGGCGCATCGCCGAGATCGACGTCGATTGTCGCAAGCACGTCGGGCGATGCCGACACCAACCGTCCGCTCCGGCGCTCCATCCGCGCCGCGCCTATCTCCAAGCGAATTGTTTCCTGGGCGGTTAAGCGGGCGAGCAGCACGGCGCAGGCCGCGAGGAGCATGGGCAAGAGGTCGGGCGCGCCATCGACGACGAGATTGCCAAGCTCCGTAACCAGCGGGTCGGGCAAACGATCGACCAGCACGTCGCGACATATTTGACGGCCACCCTTATTCTCACGCTGCAAAGCATCGATGGCCAGGGCGATCGCTGCGCGATCGCCGGAGCTATGCGGCGTCAGTACGGTTTGGGACATCTCGGCACCTCTGCACAGGACGACTGGCGGGGTATGGCGCCGGTTGCTCCTGACTGTGCAGCCTGACCGCTCCCGCCAACATTACCTGGTACTTTACCGAGGTGCCGGGCTGACCGCTATGACGAGATGCTCCTGCTACAATACGGTACGGACGCCGGCTTGAAAGCTACCCGTGGGTACCATTTTAAGCCGTGGATGCTCCTCTGGACTACCTCCGGGCCGTCCGGATCCGGCGCTCGGTGAGCCTACTCTGCACGTCGACCTTGACGCTGGAGGCCATCGCAGGCATGTGCGGCTATGACTCGGCCAGCCACCTGAGCCAGATGGTCAAGCGCTGCTCGGGCAAGAGCCCGAGCAGCGCTGAAGCGAGCCGACCCGGCATGGTGTTAACATAGAAGTGGATCGATATCCTACAGTAGGAGGAAACGCGCCGATGGAGGCGATCTGGAGCCGGATCGAGGCGTGGCTGGCCGGGAATGCACCAGACCTCCTGGGCAGCCTGAACGGCGGCGCGACGAGCCAGGAGATCCAGGAGACCGACGCGTTCCTGGGGGTCGAGCTCCCCGCGGACTTCAAGGCTTCAGCACGGATCCACGACGGACAGTCGGAGCACAGCGCCGGACTGATCGACGGATGGGGGCTGCTTTCGCTCGAGCGCATCCGCGACGAGTGGAGCGTTTGGAAAGACCTGCTCGACGGAGGTGTTTTCGACGGCATCGCGGGCGAGCCGGAGGGGCCGATCGCGAACGACTGGTGGAATCCAAAGTGGATTCCGGTGACCTACAGCGGCGCGGGCGATCACCATTGTTTGGACCTCAGCCCCCCCGCCGGCGGCAGCGCCGGGCAGATCATCGTAATGTGGCATGACGATCCGGCACGTCCGCTGATCGCCCGCAGCTTTCGCACGTGGCTGCAGACCTTCGCGGACGCTCTCGAAGCAGGCAGGTACGTCTACTCGAAGGAGGACGGCGCGCTGCTGCCGCCGGACGACGTGTGATGGAGAGCGGAACAGTCAGATTTCCCCCGGCAAGCAAGTGACGGCGACACTCACAGGTCGCGCCAGCGTCTACGCTCAACGGCGTGACCCAGGACTAAGTCGGGCAGACGCCGGCACGCCACGTTGAGCACACCGAGGAGGAAGACCCCATGGCCGACGAGCGCAGCGTACTCGAGACGTTCTATGACGGATGGGAAGCGTATCAAGGGCACCTGGCCAAAGCGATTGCCCCGCTGACCTCCGAGCAGCTGGAGCTGAGCGCCGGATCCAATCTGCGCTCGATCCGCATGCTCGCTACCCACATCGTCGCCGTGCGGGCACGATGGTTTCACGGCGCCCTGGGGCAGGGCGGCCCCGAGATAGCGGCGATCGCCGGGTGGGATCGCGAAGGCGCCGCGGCGCGAACGGCGGCCGAACTGGTCGAAGGCCTCGACGCCACCTGGCGCCTGATGCGCGATGCGCTCGCCGGCTGGTCGCCCGAGGACCTGCAGCAGACCGTCACGCGCGAGTGGCGCGGCCGGGAGCACTCGCTGCTCCGCGCCTGGGTCGTGTGGCACGTGATCGAGCACGATCTGCATCACGGCGGCGAGCTCTCCTTCTCGCTGGGCATGCACGGGCTCGCGGCGCTCGACATCTGAGCCGAGGGCCACTGCGCGACCCCAACTTCGGATACTATGTGCCGCGTGTTGCCGACCGGCGGACGGATCATGGAGAAAGCAATGCACGTATCGAGCCGAACTCTGAACGACGGCTGGCGCTTTCGCGAGCTGCACCCTGCGCCGCTTCCGAATACCGACGTCGAGCAGTGGCTGCCGGCGCAGGTTCCCGGCCACGTCCACCTCGACCTTATGCGCCTCGGCCTGATTCCCGATCCTTTCGAGCGCATGTACGAGCGCGCCGTGCAGTGGGTCGACGAGACCGACTGGGTCTACGAGCGCACCTTTACGGTCGCCCAGGGCGAGCTCGAGGGCGCGCGCCACCTGCTCCGCTTCGGCGGCCTCGATACGGTCGCGCGCGTGCTGCTCAACGGCAGCCTGATCGGCGCGCCGGACAATATGTTCGTCCCACACGAGCTCGACGTCGGCGGGGTGCTGCGCGAGGGCGAGAATACGCTCACGGTGGAGCTCGCGTCGGCGCAGCGCGCCGGCGAGGAGCGCCTTCAGGCGCTGCGCGCGGCCGAAGGTCCCGAGCTCGACGTCTATGCGCGCGGGCTGATGGCGCGCAGCTTCGTGCGCAAGGCGCAGTATATGTATGGCTGGGACTGGGGCCCGCGCCTGCGCAGCTGCGGCATCTGGCAGGACGTGACGCTGCTGCGCGTTCCCATCGCGCGCGTCCGCGACTGGGCCTACGCGAACACCTTCGCCGCCGACGGCTCCTGCCGGGTTACGGTGCGCGTCGACCTCGACGGCGCGGCGAGCCAGGTGCAGGCGGCACTTTCGCGCGGCGACCGGCGCGTCGAGGTGCGACAGCCGGCGACAGGCCAGACGGTCGAGCTCGCGCTGGACGTCGCGCAGGCCGAGCGCTGGTGGCCGGCAGGCGTGGGCGATCCCGCGCTCTACGATCTGGAGCTCACGGTCGAGCGCGACGGGCAGGCGGTCGACCGCCTCGCGGCGCGGATCGGGCTGCGCGAGATCGAGCTCGTGCGCGAGCCGGACGCGGCCGGCGAGTCGTTCTTCTTCCGCGTCAACGGCGTACCGGTCTTCTGCAAAGGCGCGAACTGGATCCCGGCCGACTCGTTTCCGGCACGAGTCACGCCGGAGCGCTACCGGGCACACGTGGAGATGGCGCGCGACTGCGGCATGAACATGCTGCGGATCTGGGGCGGCGGGCTCTACGAGACCGAGGCCTTCTACGAGGCCTGCGACGAGCTCGGGCTGATGGTCTGGCAGGATTTTCCCTACGCCTGCGCGCTTTACCCCGACGACGACGCGGCGGCGGATGTGGCGCGCGCCGAGGCGGTTGCCGCGATCCGGCGGCTGCGCCACCATCCCTCGCTGGCGCTCTACTGCGGCAATAACGAGAACCAGATGGGCGCGTCCGGCGGCTGGTGGGGCCCGCTCCCGCGCTGCCGCGGCGACCGGCTCTACGACGACGTGCTGCCGCGGGCCGTGGCCGAGGAGGATCCGGGACGGCCGTACTGGCCCGGGAGCCCCTACGGTGGGAAAGAGCCGAACGACGAAGGGGCCGGCGACTGCCACTACTGGAACGTCTGGCACGGCGCCGGCGACTGGCGCTACTACTCGGACTGCACCGCGCGCTTCGTCAGCGAGTTCGGCTTCGCCGCGCCGCCGGCGCAGCGCACCCTGGAGGACGCGCTCGCGCCGCGCGACCGCGGAGCCGACACGATCGCGATGCGCTGGCATGACAAGACCGGCAAGGGCTACGCGACCTATCTCGGCTTCATCGCGCTGCACTATCCGATGCCCATGACGCTGCCCGACCTGGTCTACTACGGCCAGCTCAATCAGGCCGAAGGCATGAAGTACGGCATCGAGCACTTCCGGCGGCTGCGCCCGCATACGATGGGTACACTGGTCTGGCAGCTCAACGACTGCTGGCCGGTGCAAAGCTGGGCCTGGCTCGACTATCACATGTATCCCAAGGCGGCGTGGTACTACGCCAAGCGCTTCTACGCACCGCTGCTCGTGAGCATGCGGCGGCAGGACGATCGGGTCGAGGTACATGTGACGAACGACCGGCCGGACGCGGTCGAGGGCGCGCTTACGCTGCGCGCGATCGACGACCGCGGCGCCGTGCTCTGGGAAGAGACGCGAGCGGCGCGCGCCCTCGGTGCGCGCAGCGTCCTCGCCTTCGAGACGGCGCTTCCACCGGCGGTGCTGGATGCCGCCGACCACGCGATCGTCCACGCGAGCTTCGCGGGGACTGAGAATACGCTGCTCCTCGTCGAGCCAAAGGCGATGCGCCTGAGCGCGCCGAAGCTGCGCCTCGAGACGGCGCCGGCGGGAGACCGGCAGAGTGCCGTCGTGCGGATCGAAGCGCCGGAGCTCGTCCTCTCGCTCATGCTGCACCTCGAAGGGATCGCAGCGCAGTGGAGCGATAACTTCTTTCACCTGCTGCCGGCCACGCCGCGCGAGCTGATCGTCCGGCCGGAGATCCCGCTCGCCCCCGAGGAGATCGCGTCTTTGCTGCGCTGGCGCGCGCTCTAAGGCCGGCTCAATGCGGGCGACCGCGGCTGGGCCGCCGGAGGCGGGGCAGGACGATCGGGCTATAATAGCGGCGTCGAGGACGGGGGCGGCCATGATATGGAAAGCGATGCGCCGGCTGGGCGCGGCATTCGTGCGTACCGGCACGCGGCGCGGTGAGCAGGCCGAGCGGCGCGCGCCAGGAGACGCCGGCTCCCTTTTCTCCGAGACCGAGCAACTGCTGCTCGAGCACGTCAACGACGCCGTCATCGCGATCGACACCGGCTTCACCGTTCTCAGCTGGAACCGCGCGGCCGAGCAAATCTACGGCTGGAGCGCCTCGGAGGTGATCGGGCAGTCCCTTCTCGAGATCATCCCTGTCCTGCGCTTCCAAGGCGGCCAGTTCCACGAGGAGGTCCTCGCCGCGATCTATGGTCGCGGACGGTGGGCGGGCGAGGTCGTGCAGCGTCACCGCGACGGCCATGAGCTAGTCATCGACGGGGCGGCGCAGATCATGCACACTCAGTCGGGGCGTCTGGACGTGATCGTCGCGATCAACCGGGACATCACCGAGCGCAAGCGGGGCGAAGCAGAGCAGCGCCTCAGCGAAGCGCGAAACAGGGCCCTGCTTGCCGCGGTTCCCGACATGATTTTTCGCATCAGCGCCGAGGGCGAGTATCTCGACTTCGAGGCCAACGATACCGATCGGCTCTACGTACCCCCGGCGACGATCATCGGCAAGAACGTGCGGGAGATCCTGCCGCCCGACGTGGCCGACGCGTGCTGCGAGGCCATGGCGAGGAGCCTGACCACCGGGCAGATACAGGTCGCGGAGTATCGCCTGCAGATGCCGGACGGTCTGCGTGATTTCGAGGCGCGCATGGTCACCGGCGGTCCACGCGAAGTGCTCAGCATTGTGCGCGACGTCACGGAGCGCAAGCGCGCCGAGGAAGCGCTACAGCAGAGCGAGGAGCGCTTCCGGCAGCTGGCGGAGAATATTCGCGAGGTCTTCTGGGTAGCGGATGCCCGCACGATGCGCCGTATCTACGTCAGCCCGGCCTACGAGGAGATCTGGGGCCGCACGCGCGAGAGTCTGATCGACGACAAAGACTTGCTGCTCGAGACGATCCACCCCGAGGACCGCGAGCGTATCCGCGCCGCGCAGGAGCGGCAGCGCGAGGGAGACTACGACGAGGAGTATCGCATCGTGCGTCCCGACGGCGAGATCCGCTGGATCTGGGCGCGGGCGTTTCCGATTCGCAACCGCCAGGGCGAGGTCTACCGCATCGCCGGCATCGCGGAGGATATAACCGCGCGCAAGCACGCCGAGCAGGAGCGCCTGCTCTTCGAGCGGCAGCTGCTCGAGACCCAGCGGCTCGAAAGCCTGGGGGTCCTGGCCGGCGGCATCGCGCACGATTTTAACAATCTCATGGCTGTCATCCTCGGCAACGCCTCGCTCGCCCTGATGAGCCTGCCGCCGGACGCAGCGGTGCGGCCGGCACTGGAGACGATCAAGACGACTGCGCAGCAGGGCGCCGAGCTGCCGCGCCAGATGCTGGCCTACACCGGCAAGGGTCCGTCGGTGAAAGAGCAGGTCAATCTGGCCGTGCTCGTCTCCGAGATGGAGCGCTTGCTCAAGGCCTCCGTCACCAAGAATGTGCGGCTCCGCTGCGAGCTCGCGGCCGAGGTGCCGGCGATCGACGCCGACCCAACCCAGCTGCGGCAGGTGGTGATGAATCTGACGAGCAATGCCTCCGAGGCGATCGGCGCCGAGCAAGGGACGATCACGCTGGCGATCGACGCCGTCCGGCAGGGCGCGGCCGAGCCGTCGCAGGCGTACCTCGGAGTCCCGCCCACGGCGGGCGAGTACGTCCGGCTGCGCGTCGCCGACACGGGCACCGGCATGGACGCCGCGACCCGCGCGCGCATTTTCGATCCTTTTTTCACGACCAAGTTCATCGGGCGCGGCGTAGGGCTGCCCGCCGTGCTCGGCATCGTGCGCAGCAATCACGGGGCGCTCGCCGTCGAGAGCGAGCCGGGCGCCGGGACGACGGTCACCGTGCTGCTGCCGGCCGCGCGGGCGTCGGCGGAGCTTCCGCCAACGCCCAAGCCCGCGGATCGACAAACGGTGCTGGTGGTGGACGACGAAGAGGGCGTGCGCGAGGTGCTGGCGGGGCTGCTGCGGCATTTCGGCTTCGACGTGCTCGTCGCCGCCGACGGCCGGACGGCGGTCGACACTTTCCGGGAGCACGCGGCCGACATCTGCTGTGTGCTGCTGGACGCGAGCATGCCGGGGATGAGCGGCACGGAGACCTTTCACGCGATCCGCGGCTGCGACCGCGACACGCCGGTGATCTTTATGAGCGGCTATGACGAGCGCAAGATCCGGCCAAGCTGCCGCGGAGACGAGCCCACGGACTTCCTCGCCAAGCCTTTTAGCGCGGCCGCGCTCCACGCGGCCGTGATGGCGGCGGTTGCGCCCGTCGCCGCGGCCACAACAGATCAGGAGCCGAACGCCGATGGATAGCCGACGACCGAACATCCTCTATCTGCACTCTCACGACACGGGCCGCTACGTGCAGCCTTATGGGCATGCCGTCCCGACGCCGCACATTCAGCGCCTGGCGGAAGAAGGCGTCCTCTTCCGCCAGGCGTTTTGCGCCGCGCCGACCTGCTCGCCCAGCCGCGCGGCGCTGCTGACGGGCCAGTACCCCCACAACAGCGGCATGCTCGGCCTGGCGCACCGCGGCTTCGCCGTGAATGACTACGGCCAGCACCTGATCCACACGCTGCGCCGCGCCGGCTACTCCTCGGCGCTTGCCGGGATGCAGCACATCGCCAAAGACGCGGCGACGATCGGCTACGACCGGATCGTCGAGCACCGCTCGCAGGCCGAGCTGGTCGGGCCCGCCGTCGTAAGCTTCCTGCGCGAGCCGCCGCCGGAACCATTCTTCCTGTCGGCCGGATTCTTCGAAACACACCGCGCCTTCTTCGCGCCGGGACCGGCCGAAGACGCGCGCTACTGCCTGCCGCCTCGAACGCTGCCGGACACGCCGGGGGTGCGCCGCGATTTCGCCGCGTTCAAGGCCAGCGCCCGCGAGCTCGACCGCGGGCTCGGCATGGTGCTCGACGCGCTCGAAGCCTCCGGGCTGGCCGCCGATACACTGGTGATCTGCACGACCGACCATGGGCTCGCCTTTCCGGGCATGAAGTGTACGCTGACCGATCAGGGCATCGGCGTGATGCTGATCATGCGCGGTCCGGGCGGCTTCGACGGAGGCAAGGTCTGCGATGCGATGGTTTCGCAGATCGATCTCTATCCGACGATCTGCGAGCTCGTCGGGATCGACCGGCCGCCGTGGCTGCAGGGCGTCTCGATGCTGCCGCTCGTGCGCGGCGCGGCCGAGCGCATCCGCGACGAGGTCGTTGCCGAGGTGACCTACCATGCCGCCTACGAGCCGCAGCGCGGGGTGCGGACCGAACGCTGGAAATACATCCGGCGCTTCGGCGACCGGCGCCGTCCGGTCCTGGCCAACTGCGACGACAGCCCGAGCAAAGACGTCTGGCTCGCGCACGGCTGGCAGGAGCGCGAGGTCGCGCCCGAGCAGCTCTACGACCTGGTCTTCGACCCGGGCGAGGCCTCGAACCTGGCAGCCGCGCCCGAATACGCGGCCGCGCGAGACGAGATGCGGGGGCGTCTGGAGCGTTGGATGCGGGAGACGCACGACCCGCTGCTCGCGGGTCCTGTCGCGGCCCCGCCGGGAGCCTACGTCGACGACCAGGACGCGCTGTCGCCGGCGTAGGCCGAAAAAACAACATGGGGGGCGTTGCAGCCCCCCATCTACCCAAGCACCGATCCAGAGGACCGGCAGCCGGAGTTAGCTGTTGCGATCGCCCTCACAGCGATCACCAACACAGCCTGGAGTATCCATACGCTACCTCCTTTCCCAAGGACCGGCCGAGTACGCCGACCCGTAGGCGGCCGTGCCGGAGATGCCCGGGTACCTACAGGCATCCGATGCACACTCGTATCTTACACCCGACTGTCAAGCCGATCTACAGCTTGACACGCGGCGAGCGAGGGGCTTTAATCGAGCTGTTTGAGAGGGTACTCCCGCACTCCCTGCTCGCACAGTGCTGTTCCGCGGGCCCAGGGGCCCAGCACAATCACCTGTCGCCGGCAGCAGAAACACGAGGGAAGCGATGAATCAGCAGCTCACGCCGGCGGCGGATCAGGCAATCGTAGTCGGGAGCAGCATGGCAGGATTGCTCGCCGCGCTGGTCGTAGACGCGAGCGGTCGCGCGTCGCGCGCACCACAGTGGCTGCGGGAGCTCGGCTACACCCCACCCGCGGAGACCACCATCAACTCCTTGCTGGGCTATGCCAGCCGCTGGTACCACCGTCCCGAGGAGCAGAGCGCGGATAGGCAAGGGATATTGATTAATCCCAGGGCGCCGCATCAGCCCCGCGCGGGCGTCCTGTATCCGGTGGAGGGGCAGCGCTGGGTCGTGACACTGATCGGGATCGGCGGGATCTATCCGCCGACGGACGAAGCCGGATTTCTTGAATTCGCGCGAGCGCTGGACGATCCGGCCGTGTATGCGGCGATCAAGACCGCTGAGCCGCTCACGCCGATCTATGGCTACCGTCGCACCGAGAATCGCGTACGGCACTATGAGCGGCTCGCAGCGATGCCGGAAGGCTTTGTGCTCCTCGGCGACGCCGTCTGTGCCTTCAATCCGGTCTACGGCCAGGGGATGACGGTCGCGGCGATGGCGGCGGAGGCGTTGGATGAGGTCCTCCGGCAACCGGGAGGTGGCGATCGGGTGGATCGCTCCGCGGGACTGGCGCGGCGTTTTCAACGGCGGCTCGCGGAAGTTAACGCTACACCGTGGTTGATGGCGACCGGCGCCGACCTCAATTGGCCAACCACCGTCGGTGGCAATCTGCGGCGCCGAGATCGGCTCGTGCAGCGGTATATGGACCGCGTGATCCGGCTGACGACGCAGGACGTCACGGCCAACCGGGTCTTCCTCGAGGTAGGGCATCTGCTGCGCCCGCCGTCAGCCCTGTTTGCTCCCCAAATCATCGCCGGCGTGCTGCGCCAGGCGATGCATGCGTGATCGAGCTCCCGCGAACGTCGCGGCCGTTCCCAATCGAGGGGCAGGCAGGCGTACACTGGCTATGCCAGCCGAGGAGATGCCGGACATGATTCGTCGGCGGTTCGGTGGGGCGGCGGAGTGCCACGCCCACGACAGGTGCACGCCGCCGGAGTCGCATCCCGCAGTGGACCAGCCACCGGACGAGCGCCTCCGGTGGCCGAGCAGAGAGCTTCTCTGATCGAGCCGCCCGGCCGGCTTGGCGCGCGAGCCGTTCACACACCCGCTGCCGCGCCTCGCAGAGCAGATCCTGGCGGTGGAGCTCATGGATCTGCGGGCTGTTCCAATTGTACATTGCCGCCTCCTGTGCCTCTAGGACGCGGGCGGGTCGGGCGCTCGCGATTCGATCGGTCTACCTGCTTAAACCCCCCGCGCGGTCGAACGGTTGCACTTTCGGCTATGGCAAGCGCCGCGCGCGGCGTACCCGGCCGGCGGTCGAGGCAAATCTTCACTCACCATCCTCGACCTCGCGGGCGGGATTGGATGCGGCAGCCATTGTTTCCACCTTTCGTACCACGCTCGTTTGCGTCGATGGTCCGTACTCTACCCGCCGATCGTCCGAGCAACGTTACGGGCGACGGCAGGCCACCGATTGAAATCGGCGTCTGCTACCACGAAATGCGCTGAAGCGCGTTGAGAAACGTTTACCCGATCGAGGCATGAACCTTCGGCACCGAGAGGCCCCGCGTTTGCCGCGGATGCCGGACTAGCGCGGGGTCATCCGTGCGAGCATGGCGGCCAGGAGTGCCGCGACGATCAGGGATGAGCCGAGGGCGGCGATCCAGCCGAGGATGATCTCGAGCCGCAGCTGCTCCTCGCGCTGCTCGACTTCGCGCAGCGAACGCGCCGCGAGCACGAAGCCCGGATGCGCGCCGGCATAGTGGACGACGACGGCCGCGAGGCGCACGCCGGATACCGGCTGCCAGGTAAAGCGTGCCTCGCCCGACTGCCGGACGTCGCCGAAGACGCCCGCCGGCAGCACCGGCGTCTGCCCGCCGAGCTGCGCGCCGGACGCGGCGGTGCCGCCGGCGGCGTCATATACGATCGTAAACGGCGCCAGGCTCCGCGCGACGTCGACCACTCGCGGCGCGACGACCGAGCGCGGCTCCCCGCCGCGGGACAGA
>JBBSGA010000037.1:0-27529 GCA_038254585.1 Chloroflexales bacterium
AGAACATGGCGGTCTACTACGGCATGATCAGCTTCATGGACCAGCAGATTGGGCGCATCCTGGACGCGCTGGATCGGCTGGGCATCGCGGACAACACCGTCGTGGTCTTCACCACCGATCATGGGCACTTCCTCGGCCAGCACGGCTTGATCGCGAAAGGTGCGTTCCACTACGAGGATCTGCTGCGGCTGCCCTTCATCGTGCGCTATCCGGACCATTTAGCACAGGGGCGCACCGCTACCTCGCTTCAGGCGCTAATCGATCTGCCCACGACGTTCCTGGCGGTGGCCGGGCTGCCGATTCCGGGGATCATGCAGGGCGTCAATCAGCTGCCGGTCTGGTTGGGCGAGGCCACGCAGGCCCGCGATGAGGTCCTGGTCGAGTTCCGCCACCAGCCGACCGCGGTACATCTGCGCACCTATATCGACGAGCGCTACAAGCTCACGGTCTACCGCGACCAGCCGTATGGCGAGCTCTTCGACCTGGTGGAGGATCCCGGCGAGGTGTGCAACCGCTGGAACGACGCGGCCTATACGGAGGTGAAGTGCCAGCTCTTCCAGCACTTCGTCAACGCCGAGATAAAGCGCGAGCCGACGCGGCTGCCACGTATCGCCGGGGCGTGAGCCGTCTCGATGAAGCGCAGCGTCAAGTCTCCAGGTCTGGTCCGCCGGCCCGAACGGCTCGAGCGCGGCGCGATCCGGCAGTGAAGCAGCGATGACGCGAGGATGGCGAAGATCGCCCACTTCGTCGACGTCGCAGGTCGTCTCGACCTGCGCGACGGAAAGCCCGAGCGCATGCGCGCGGCGCCTTGGCAGCTATATACAGTCTACGGGTCACCCGCTATGCCTCGTAGAACAACCCACTTGATACCATAGCAGTCCGTACTCATCGTGATCGGAGCAGACGCGCAAATATATGCCTGACCATGCCACGCCAGATCCCGCGCTTCCGGCCTCGCCGCTCCTCTGCCATAAGGACTACGTTGCGCCCTCGGTGTTCACGCCGGAGCAGCTCTTACGCGAAGCGCGGCGGCAGAAGGCGATCGACCTCGGGCCAGTTCCGGTGGTTTGCGTTCTCGATCCCGACGGAGATATCGTCGCCTATGTGCGCGCCGAACATCACGCGGTACGCAGCTCCGCCTGGGCCTGCTATCACACGGAGCTTTACACCTTTACGTCCAACGGCATCGACTATGGGATTGTCGGCGGCGTCGTGGGCGCCGCCTTTGCCGTCCTCGTCGCGGAAGAGCTCTTTGCCTCGGGGTGTCGCCTCTTGATCAGCATCACCTCCGCGGGACAGATTGTGTCGGTCGGCCGGCCGCCCTATTTCGTCCTGATCGAGCGCGCACTGCGGGACGAAGGTACCAGCTATCACTATCTTGCGCCGTCGCGCTACAGCGAGCTCAGGCCGGAGCTGGCAGCGCTATTTAGCGACGAATGGCAGGATTATCCGGTGGCGATGCGGCGGGGAGCAAGCTGGACAACGGACGCGCCGTTCCGGGAGACGGCCGGGGCGATCGCCGCGGCACAGGCAGAAGGCATTCTTGCCGTCGAAATGGAGGCCGCCGCGCTCTACGCCTGTGCGGCGGCGACCGGACGCGCGGTGATCTGCTTTGCACACGTGACGAATCAGATGGGGACGATCGAAGGCGATTTTGAAAAAGGCGTGGCGCAGGGGAGCTACGCTGCGCTCGAGGTGCTGCACAGCACCGTCTCGCGCTGGCTGCAGTCGCAGCGCGAGATGCTTCCCGACGAGTATGACGGCTGAACCATCTCAGTTGGTTTCAATGCAGAGGAGGTGACAATGCCGGCAATCCGACTGGGCGTTATCGGCACAGGGCTGATTTGGTCGCGCACGCACAAGTCGATTCTGGCGACACTGCGGGACGCATTTGTGCCGGTCGCATTCTGCGATACGAGTGAGCAGCAGCGCGCCGCGGTGGCACACGAATTTCCAGATGTGCCCGTGTTTTGTGATTACCCCAGCCTGCTCGCACTGCCCGAGGTTGAGGCGGTGCTGGTGCTGACGCCGATTGCGCTGAACGCGCCGATCGCCCACGCCGCGCTGCTGGCAGGCAAGCACGTCATCATGGAGAAGCCGATCGCCCGCTCCGTGGCCGAGGGCGCCGCGCTGATCGCGACGGCTCGACGGTCCGGCAGGCATCTCTTCGTCACCGAGCAGCTGGCGTACCGGCATGCAGAAGAGGTGCTGGCCGAGATCATCGCGGCGGGCGAAATCGGCGAGCTGGTGATGTGGAACCGGGTACAGCATGTGGAGCTAGATACGGCCCAGGGCGCCCTACGATACGACTCGACTCCTTGGCGCAAGCAGGCCAGCTTTCCGCTCGGCACTATGTTCGACGGCGGCATTCATCTGATCGCCAGTCTTTCCAAGGTGTTCGGTATTCCGCAGAAGGTCGCGGCCACCGGCCGGCAGCTCCGGGCCGAGTATGGCGAGTACGATCACATCGTCACGATGTTCCAATATAGGGGCGGCATCACGGGCATGCTGAGCCACTCAAGCTGCCTCCCGGCGGTGCAAAATCACTTCCTCGTGTACGGCACGGCAGGCGTCCTCGTGGTCGAGCGTAACCGGATCGTCGTGCAAAAACCCGATCAGCCCGAGCGGGTGGTCGAGCTGCCCGAGGAGAACGCTTACGTCAACATGTGGCGCGCCCTGCACCGGGCATTCCGAGAACAAGTCGACCCGTTCTACACGCCTGAAAAGGCACTGCACGACGTCGCGATCCTTGAGGCGGTCGACCACGCAATCAAGACCGGTGGATGGGCACCGGTCGCCGCGGTTGCAGGCGCAGCCGAGGCTTGAAGAGCACGGCGACCGGAGTTATCCTGCGCCGTGAGCAGGCGGCATTCGGACGGCGGCCGGTTCGCACCGGTCCGGCCATAAAGGGAGGAAGTGCAATGATCGAAACGCCGGATATCAATCGACCGCCGAGGGAGCTGATCGACGGCCTCGCCCGGATCGGTAGCGCAACGGCCAGCGGCGAGCTGAGCCGCCTCGGCATCCGCGATCCGCAGATCCGGGGTCCCGTGGCGTGGACGCCCGGCCAGTGCGTCGTGGGCCCCGCGCTGACGCTCCAGTTCATGCCGAAACGTGAGGACCAGTACAGCGTGGACGAATATGCGGACCCGGAACGCCAGCTCCATCGGCACGTCCTGTACCACACCCAACCCGGCGACCTCGTGGTCGTCGACGCCCGGGAAGATATGGGCAGCGGCGTCTTTGGCGAGATGATGCTCACGTACTTCAAGGGCCGCGGCGGCAAGGGGGTGGTTATCGACGGCTGCATCCGCGATTTCCCCAAGGCAAAGGAGCTCGGACTGGGGCTGTGGCTACGAGGGGTCACTCCCAACTTCCACACTCAAACCAACATCATCCCGTTCGCCGTGAATGTGCCCATCGCGTGTGGCAATACACTGGTGATGCCGGGAGACATCATCGTCGCGGACGATGACGGCGTGGTGGTGGTGCCGATCAAGCTGGCGCCGGAGCTGCTCCGCGCGGCGAGCGAGCACGCCGAGTGGGAGGACTTTTCACGGTTGCGACTCTCGGAGGGCGGCGACCTCCGCAAGTACTATCCGCTCTCCGAAGCAGCTCGCGCCGAATACGAGGCGTGGCGCGACGCGCGGGAACCGTAGGATTCCGCGCGGGCGTTCCAAAGATGCACATGGCTGAAACAGCTTCCGTGAAGCAGCCGGCACGCTGGATCAGTCCTATGCGCTGTGGCAAGCATAAGCCACGCATATGTGCGCTGGCCATCGCCGCCATCCGTCGGTCTTTCCGCCGTTCGGGAGCGGGCTTGGCTAGGCCATGCCCTTAGCCGCGGCTGCCGTCTCCTTGCTCCACTGGCCGCGCTCGATCAACGATCCATTCGCTCCATGAGCCGGCATACAGTCGCGCATCCCCCAACCCGGCATGCGCTAACGCCAGCGCAGTATGGGCCGCCGTGACACCGGAGCCGCAGTACAAAATGGCCCGGTGCAGTGGGGCGTCGCGCAGCAGCTGTATGAAGCGCTGCTGCAGCTGCTCCGGCGCCTGGAATCGACCGTCAACGCCGAGGTTATCCGTGAACGGGATCGAGATCGCCCCGGGAATATGGCCGGCAACCGCATCAATCGGCTCATGCTCACCGCGGTAGCGCTCCGGACTCCGCACATCGATCAGCCGGACGTCAGGCGCGTGCAGGTCTGCCAGGACGTCGTCGACCTGCGCAAGGAGCTCCGGCCGTGGATGCGGAGCGAACACACGCTCTGGGCGCACCTCGACGCCTGGACGTACCGATCGTTGTTCGTCCCGCCAGCGTGCCCACCCGCCGTCGAGGACAGCCACGGCACTATGCCCCATCCAGCGCAACATCCACCACAGGCGAGCCGCCATGCTTCCATTCCCGTCATCATACGCAACAACCTGCACGCCTGGACCAATGCCCCATGCCCCGATCGTGGCTGCGAGCCTGTCGACGGCGGGGAGAGGATGCCGTCCGGTGCTTCCCGGCACAACCCGACCGGATAGATCTCCTTCGAGATCCGCATATACCGCGCCGGGGATGTGTGCCGCGAGGTAGTCGCTCCGGCCACGCTGAGGATCGTCCAGCGAGAACCGGCAATCGACGACCGCCCAATCGTGGCTCCCGAGATTGCGGGCGAGATCGTCGGTATCGATCAGGGTCGTGTAGATCATTTGAATTTCCTCCCTGGTATGGGGTGCCGCGCGCCCTCTACGACTGTCCATCGTATCACGGCGTCGGACAGGGTACAGATGCGTGAGAGGGATGCAAGTCATGCTGACCAGAAAATGTCAATACGTGGAGGACGCAAGCGTTCGATGCTACGAGCAGACAGCCACTATAAACCGGCGACGGCGACATCAGCCGGATCCGGTTTGTCAGGCTCACCACTACGAATCGTTCTGATCACGTCATAGCCGTCAACCGATGCCTGAGTCGATTTGAGCCGTCCGGCCGCTCTCCAGCGCAATTCCAGTTTGGAGATTGTGCCGGACAGGTCGGGCAGGCCGTCGAGGAATTGGATCTGGTCGATGGTATGTGTCGTGGCGAATGGCCTGACGCTGTACTCAGTTCGATCATTCAGGTTATAACTGCGCAGAAGCTGGTGATGATTCGTGAGGATGATACTGAGCGCCAGCGATGCCCACTGCTCCACGTCGGCCATCGAGGCGGCATAAACGTCGACCAGGAATTCCTGTTGGAACTCGCTCGTCGTCGAAAGACCGGTAAAGCTGTACTGCACTACCATGCTGGTAGCGACCACGATGTCGCCGATGAGACGGATGGTACCCGAGCTTTGGTCGACCATGAAGTCTTGCTTCTCGATCAACGGCATCCGGCGCTCTTTGGCCGTTCCCTGGTCGAAAACAAGCTGACAGCGCACGGAACCCGGCGAAGGAATCTGCGTCAGGGTATACGGCCCTGCCGGGCTGGCGGGGTCGAGTACAAACTCCTGTCGCAGTTCCTCCGCTCGTGGCTGGCCCGTGGTAGCGTCCCTGACACGTTGGCTGAGCTCAAGCTTACCGGGCACGACGACAACTGCCGGCAAAGCGTCCGACGCCGGCTCGCTCGCCGGTCCGGAGATGATCTGCTGCCGAATCTGGCTGCTGGAGGTGATGTTGTCACGCAGCAGCGCGACGATATGCTCGATAAGCTTGTTGATCATGCCGCCTGCTTGCTAAGAACCTGTGCCGTTGATCGCCGCGCTGGCTTCAGCATCAATTGACGAGGCCTGGGCGCCGAGCTCTTCTTCCAGCACCTGTATCGCGCCGCTGATGCGCAGTAGGGTGACGTTAAGATTCTCGCGCTTGGCATCCAGCTCGGCTAGCATTTTTCGACCGGCCTCGTATTCGGCTTTCAGTGACTGCAAGCGTTGCTCGAGTTGTGCCTTCATCTGTATTACTCCTCTACGAGCCTGGCTGATCCAGCCAATACGCCTATCTGCGCCTCCAGCGTTTTGAGGCGCTTCTCGTAGGAATTCGCCATCTCTTGAATCGCGGCGATGGCCAGGACGCCAAAAGCCGCGTACGGAAGACCCTTGATGCTCTTTCCATCAATCGTTATGGAACTTACGAGCTCAGGAAAGACCAGTTCAACATCTTGAGCCACAAAGCCGATACCTTCTGTCCCGGTTCCTCGCCAAGTGAACTTTACCGGCCTTAGCTGCATCACTTTATTCCACATACCCTGAAGCTTGGACACACCTTCCTTGAGCGAGAGATCAGAGTTGTGGCGCCACTCGCCATCGTCCGTCATAAATTGTCCGTTCCCGGTCTGGTGATAGAACACGATCGTCCCCTGGCCTTCGTAGTAGATCTGAAAAAAGCGTCCTGTAAGATTGCCATCATTACCCGCTTCCTGTAGTCGGATCCCCTGGAGCCAGCCTGCTTTGGGTTGCCTTATATCTAAAGGAGCTCCTGCACTCGGCGTTCCGAGGCCGATGTACCCGTTTTGCTGGATCACAAGGGCCGGAGTCGTCCCACGTTGGGCCGTTAAGAACCCGAGTGAATTTGAGTTTCCCTCGAGTTGAATTGAGAACTGTTCCGTACCGACTGCTCCAGCGTTTTGGCTCGCGTTTGCCGCATTCTGGGCAAAAACGATCGAATTGCGAGCGGAGCTTCCGAAATTCCATGCATCATTGTTGTCTTGAAACCGTCCGGTGAGGATGAGATTCGTTCTTCCATAGTTGTTCGAGCCGTTCGTGATGTCGAGCCGCGTAGTACTATCAAAATCCGTCGTACCGACGATCTGTAGCCTGCCCGTGGGCGACGCCGTGCCGATGCCGAGGTTGCCGCCGTGTAGGACCATTGCCGCTGTTCCACCACCGGCATTGAGTTCGTTGTCGTCGTGTTGCCCCCCGACATACCAGGCAAAGTTAGTACCGCTGCGATAATACTGTGTCGCATTTTGTATGCCGATGCCGTAGCTCGTATCCCATAAGTTGATCATCTGCCGGACCTTCGCCCCGAAGCCAAGCACTCCATCAGGTGCGGTGAGGTCGCCGGTAATATTTCCAGTTACCTGCAAGCTTCCATTCACCTGCAGGCTGTCCCACACCTTGACGACGCGCCCACTTGACGTTGACCTGCCAAGAATCATCAACGCCTCGTGACTCTCGGCGTTCTCAATCGCCGCAAACCCCTCGGTGTTGCCGATCCCGGTATGATTGTGGTGCGGGTCGGTAAAGTAGATGTCGGACGTTCCGGCGCGGATCGCGCCCTGCACGTCTAGCTTGGCCTGTGGGTCTGGCGTCCCGATGCCGACGTTGCCGGCAGGCTGCAAAATGAGATGGTCGTCGGGATCATTGCTAATGCCGATGACCAGGCGCGCGGACTCGCCGGAGCCACCCGGCGTGGCCGCATCTTGATACTGGATGAAGCCATAGTCGCTGCCACGATTGACTTTGCTGCGAAGCACGATACTACTGGCACCACCATTATCCTCGTGGTCGAGGATGAAGGTACCGGTGTTAGGGCTCGCAACCGTGCCACTAGCTTCCGAAATATTGAGCCGGGCCTGCGGGATCGGCGTCCCGATGCCGAGGTTGCCCTCGCCAATGAAGCTGCTCGTCGTGCCGATGACGGCGATGTTACGGATATTGCTCCCGTCTGCCTGAACACGTGCGAAACGGAATTCCTGGCCGGACCCATCTGCTCCATTCATGTGGAGATTGGCACCGGCTTTGGTGTTATCGATCCGCTTCCAATCGCCGTCGAAATAGAAATTCGAGCCGAAATTGGCCCAGCCGTTCGCTTCGTCGATCGCCGCGAGGCCACTCACTTGCAGCTTACTTTGCGGCGCAGCCGTCCCACTGCTCCCATTCCGCTGTGGGTTTCCGATCGTGAGCGGGCCATTGATGCTGAAGGACCCTTCGAGCATATCGCCGGCCCGATTTACCTTGGTCCTGATCTCATCCAGCGTGTCGTTCCACTCCTGTGACTTGATCAGATCGCCTGGGTTCTTCTTTTCAGGTAGCGCCATGGCTTTGCTCCTTTAGAACAAGATGTCCCAAATCAGGGTCAGTTTGAAGTCGCTAGTCTTCGTAACGGGAGCGAACACAACCCGGTTATACATCACACCCGCTTCCTCGGCATTGAAGAGGCCGGCCTCGGTCAGTACCCCATTGGCCTCGGTAAAGTCGAGCTCCGCGGTAATGGTGGCCTTCTTCTTGTTTTGATCGGTCGTGGTCAGGTCGCCTAAGACAACCGGGTCGATCGGTTTTCGGAAGAGCTCCGTCTGCAGCTGTGTGTCGTTCACGGCGTCGACAGGATTGGACCCGGTGCCGACCGCGACATGCCCCACCGGATTCGTATCGAGGTGCAGAAATAACCGCGCCACGAGGTCGCGCCCGGTCAGGACGATACTGTTATCGGCCGCCGTTTCGTTGAGCAGCTGATTCGCCCGGTTGTACATTCGAATGCGTAATCGTCCCCGCAGGTCGATCGCTTCGGAGAGCTTCATGGTCGCTCCTCATTATGCAAATGTATTGAGTGAGTCGAAGGAGGTCATATCGAACACCCCGCTGAGCACGAGCGCATCAGCCATCTCGTGTTCGATACCCCCGGGATACGGCATCTGCATGCCGCCGATATCGAAATTCATCTCCTCGGCTATGTGCTCTTCTACCGGTCCCTGCCAGTCAACCTCCCCGTGGAATGCCTCGATCATCCCTTGTGCGACGATGAAGCGTTTTTCATATGCAATCTCGGAGAAGACCCCGGTAGCTTTCACTTTGTCGACGACGTATTTGACCTGATCGCGCGGGTCGTCCTGGCTTGCATCGAATTTATCCGTGAAGCCGGGAATATCCCAAGGAATGCGCACGGTAAACACGCCCGGGGTCAATTTCAAGAGCGTAGTGTCGAGGTCGACCACCGGTGTCAGAGGTGGAAACACTGCCTCGTCGAAACGGCCCTGTTCGACGTCAAAGATGCCCAACGGATTCAGCCGGTCCTGCTCGAAGGTTGAATAGTCCAGCGCCGAACGGTCGAAATAGGCCCTGGCCAAGCCGACGGAGGCCTCGAAGCGCCAGTGCGACTCGCCGGGTGGCAGAGCCGGCGTCGCGCCCTCCAGCGCAACCACCTCGCCGTTGCGGTAGGCAATACCGTTGCGGGCCAGCGCGAGGACATCGCCGGGAACAAGCGTCCCCGCATACCGCACTGCCCGGCCGGTTTTCACGTCGACGAGGCGTGGATAGCTTAACGACAGCTCGAGATGTGGCTGTACATGGAAGACGAATTCAGGAACCGTTTCGACGGCATTAGGATTGTCGATATAGAATTCCTCGAACAGCGCCAGCGAACGTCTGGCAAGCTTGATCGATTCCGGTAAGAATTCTTCGATACGAATCAGGGTGCGCGCCCGCTGCGCCGCGGCGTCGTCTCCGGTTATGCCCAGATTGGCAGCCACCACCGCGATAATGGCTTCGCGGGTTGTGACACTGCCCCGCAAGACATTGATCAAGCCCTTCATACGCTGGCGGTAGATATCATCGTCTCGTACGCCGGCGTCGCCCGTGCCCCGGTGCAGTTGCCGGAACTGAGATGTGCCGCCCAGGTTTTCCAGGTACATCGTGAGAATGCGGTCCAAATCGCCCTTCTTCGTCGAGCCAAAGCCCTGGGAGTCCGCATTATTCGCCGTGTCGACGTAATGAGCCTGCATTACCCTGAGCAGATCGGCTTCCACCTGATCCAGCTCCGCGGCGAAGATCGCAATGAAGCGCAGCAGGGTGCTTTCGGTATCCTGCGGCGCAAAAAAATCGGGGAAATGCTCGACGATGCCGCGGGCCTTGCCAGTACCATTCATCTCTGTTTCCATTTGCTGCTACGAGCTGGAGCTCGTCTGCGCGCCAGTAGCTGTGATCCGCGTCGTCGTCGTCGTGACGTCGATGTCATCGACGGCGATCGGCTGCATCACAGCGCGTTCAACCGAACGGATGTGAAGATCAGCCGGAGTGTTGGTGCTGGCCGCTTGCATGCGTCGATCACGGAGAGATTCTGCTGTCAGCTCCAGCTCTGTTACCCGATAGTATTCGTCAGGTAAGGCCGCCCCAATCGCTGCCTGAAAATCGCTGAATCCGACACTCTGGCCGCGCCGGGCTTGATTGAGATACGAGTTAATCGCCGTTTGCACGGCGGTTTTGAGTGCCTGCTCCTGGGCAGAGGCTTTCGCCTCTTCCTCGGCATCAGCCGGCTGCGAGCTGGATTCGACGACAGTGATGCTGAGCTCTAGTTTCAGCTTTGTCACCGTGATACGTACCTGTTCGAGATCGCCGGTCACGCATAGATAGCGGATCGGAGCTTCCTCGGAGGAATTACCGATCGGAGTTTCTACGGAGGGCCTGGCGATCCGCGCTTTTTCGAAAGGCCCGACGTTGATACTTTTGTTATCGCTACTGATACGCGTGCTTGCATCAATACCTTCGACGCTGACCTGGAAATCGCCCGCATCGAGTGGGACAATATCTAGCACTCCGCGCGCGCCCCGCGCGATTTTTTCCAGATCCGCAAAGACGACGTCCTCTTCCGACTTTAAGCCCTCAAGATATGCCTCGATACCCTTCAGGATCGTGTCGCGCACCATGCTTTTCTCCGCCTGCCGCATCGTCGGTGGGAGCACGAGCTGTATGGCTCCGGTGAGATCAACGTATCGCGTGTACGCAAACACATCCCCAACTTTGGCCTGCTCCACAAAGGTAACTTCTACTTCGCCATTCGCGCCTAGTGGCCGGGGCGACCAGTGCGCCGGCACCAGCTTGAGCGTTCCCGGTTCGCTGGCGACAATCGCCTCAAGCTTGCTCTTCTCGATACGTTCGTGGCTGCTATTCTGTTGGTCAAAATATCTTGCAATTATTGCGAGGATATCTGTGTACTTCTGCTGGTTCAGTCCGGCCGCCTTGAACTGGATATGGATGGGTAAATTCTTCGGCTCCGAGGCGACCGAAATAAAGCGCGGCACAAAGCGTTGGAACTCTTCTAGCTCGATCCGTTTCTGATCGGCCGTGAACTCTAATGGTGTGGGCTTGCCCTGCTCGGTTGTCGTCAAACGGAAGTCTTCGAGATTATCGACGCCGTCCAACGAGAGCGTCGTCTTGATGAGCTGAGAAAAGAGGAGCGGCTGTCCCATGCGGCGCTCGGCAATATAGCGGCTGATCTCAGCTTCAACCCGTTCCTCGCGTGCGCGTCGCTCCGCGGCTGAAAGCTTTAGATTCGCGGACAAGTCGATCTGGAACACACCGTCGACGTCGATTCTGACCGAGGGCCTCAGCATCACAAAAACACCGGCCGCGCGCACCCGGTCGATCTCGTTTTGCAGCCGCTGTTGCTGCTGCACTTGCTCCGGATCGTTGGGATCACCGAAATCAACACCATCGACAAAGACCGCGGTAATGCCAAACTGTCCCCGGAGGAGCGGTGCCAGATTCATAGCGGAAAAACTGTCAAAGCCTGGAGGGAGCTCCCATTGCACCTGATCCCCGGTTGCCGTCAGTTCGCCCACGCCGCCTTCCAGAACCGCCCTCACCATCACGTTGACCGATATGTCGCGTTCGCGCATGCTCGCCGGCTCGCTGGTGCTATACAGCTTCTTGACCGCTGAAGCGCCGTCCCCACGTTCTTCCTGTGCGGTGAGGCGAGTGCCTTTCGGGATATTGACTTTGTCACCGGTCGTCTGTCGCGACAGCGTTACTAGGCCGCGCGCCGCATAGAAATTCTCTTGGACTTTGACGTCCTTGACGCCGGGCAAGCTTAACAGGGCATTTGCAATGGCGTTGACGGTCGCATGGCTGGACGAGATGAGGGCGTTCTTGGCGCGCTCACGCAGCTCCTCGTCGGTCTCGCGTCGCTTGCCCGTGAAGCGAATCGGATCGTGATTGACGACCGACTTAATGGTGGGAACGGGCTGCGGCATAACGACCACGGTCTCAGCCGGCGTCGCGTACTGCTCGCCACGATCGACCGCCTGGACGCGCACGTCGACCGAGGTCGCGTTCTCGTCCAGAACCTTTGCTTCGATGGTTTGATACGCTTTCTTCGGGTTATCGGGAGTATCTTCGGTGGTCACCAGGGTATCGATCGGAATCTCCATCGACGGATTGCCCGCGTCTCGCTGAAAAGTGACCACACCTTCCGCGAAGTCCGGCTGCCCACGCTTGATGCTCAGCACAGCCACGACCATATCCAGCTGCGCGTCTTGAGCAGTATCGACGAACGCCGAGAGGTAAACTAGCTGCAGCTTCTCGTACAGGCCGGCTATTTCGTAGGAAAACGCCTCGAACATTGTGCGCCCCACGCTGCCCACCGAGAAGTCTGTGAGGACGTCCGCGCTGCGTTGATGCATGCTGTCCAGAATCTGGGCGAATGTTCTTGGCTCAAAGGTCACAGGTCAACCTCCCAGACCGACAGAAAGGATCAATCGCAGCTCTTCCTGTCCGCCGACCAGACGCAAGACGATCGTTACGTCGAGCACATCAGGGCTGTACGTTCGCGCCGGCGGCGCAAAGATGACCTGTGTGACTTCCTGAACGAGTGCTTCCTGCGCCAGACATTCACGGATATACATTTCGGCACGCAGTCGCGTGCGGGCATTATTCAGCTCGCCGATCAGCTCATGGAGCCGGGAGCCGTAATCAAGATGGCCGAGGCTCGCCAGCTCTCCCTGCCGCGTGAGCAGGCGATTGATGATAGCCTGCGCCAGGTTCTCTCGTCCCGTAATTGTAAGCAGGTCGCGTTGGCTCACAACGACGTCGACCGATTCGCGGTAGATGCCGCGCCCGCAGGTGCCCAGCTGCGCCAGCAGCATATCGACCGCCTGGCGGTCGGAGACCCATACGTCTCCCACCCGCCGCCGTGTTAGAGCGAGATCGACTTGATTGAAATCGTCGGGCATGCGTGGTGCCTCCCTGGAAACGTTGTAGCCGGCCGAATCGGCGAGCCGCGCGCCACCTATTTCTGAGCTACCTTCGCCGCATTCAGCTCGCCTGTGACCACCAGATTACCGTAGACCGTTACCGTGCCGGTTTGATTGCGCGTTTTCAGGTCAATGTCGCCGCCCTGCTTGAGGACCACTTGGGCGCCGCCTTCGACTCCCACGGCAATCTCGTGGTCGGAGATGCTCAGCAACACCTGGATGCCATCGGCGCGCTGCACCACCAGCGTTCCCGGCACCTCGACACGGCCGGTGGCGGATGGGGCAAGGCGCAAAGTTCCGTCCTGCTTGACGTCAAGCCGCGCGCCATCATCCGCGATCAGGCTAATCCCAGGGGCCTGATTACCGGCGACCAGCTTGATGCCTTCACTTTGGTGCAGCGACAGGAGGACGTGGCCGCCACCTCCAGGGCATGTTGCATCCTCGCCTTCACATCGTAATTTCTTGTCGTCTCGTAGCACGGGCGGCTCAATATGGCTGGGCATATTGTGGGGACACAAAAAGATCTTCATGAACAGCTGCTTTGGGAAAGGAACCTGTTCCTCGATGGCCTGTGTGTCGTCGTTGAAGAGATAGTCGCTGTTGACGCCTTTCGTACGTGCCATGCGCTAGCCTACTTTCGTATTGCGAATTTTGGCCTCGATCGAGTTGATCTGATCGGTCGGCACCAGGATCGGGCAGGGGGCGCCCAGATTACCGAGGTGAGTGTGCGTTGACAGGATAATATGATCGGTGTCGGCGACAGCATTGCCCAGCTTGCGACCGCCCAGCTCCACGCCCATTGTGCTCGCATCGCCGATTTTGATGCTGCCCATGCTTTTGACCGTGACATTGTTGTTTGCCACGTCAAGTGTAATGCCTCCGCCGGCGATGGTTATCTTGCAGCTGCCATTGTCGATCTGCACGGTTGAGCCGTTCAGGTCGACCGTGCATTGGTCGTTAGTAATCGTTACTTCCTTGTCCTTGACCGTTACTATCGATTTTTCGTCTTTACTCGTGACCGTAACCACGCCCTCCGCGTCGATCTTCAGGCTACCGCCCGCTTTGAGGCTGTGCTGGACGAGGAATTCATGCTCCTTATTGGCGGGCGGCCGATCTTCGTCGTTGTACAGGCGTCCGATGATTACCGGAGCGTTGAGGCTTCCGCCGACGAAGGTGACCAGGACCAGATCGCCGACGTTGGGTATGTTTGCCAGCCCCAGGTGCGGCGTGGTGATCGGCACTTTACGCAACTCGAAATCCGTGCCATCCGGCTGTTTTCGGTTCTTCAGCTTGACCGAGCATTGATAGTTGTCCTTGTCGCTCTCCGACGCATGCGGAAAAACTGCTGTCACCACCCCGAGCTCAGTCGTATACAGCTTGCGCCCCTCGGCCTCCGCTACTCTTTGCATCACGCCGATGATCGAATCCACGCGACTTCCCTTTCAGTAACGATGAATATCGTGCTAGGTCAGCTGGACGGCGATCTTCGTGATGAACCCTTGTCGCGCATGTAACGTATGAGTGACACCGGTAACCTTGAACGTGCCGTTTTGTGCCTGGACCGGCATCTTCGAGATACTCACGGCGTCGCCGAGCTTCACGCTGGGTGCTCCCAAAACTTTGAGCACTCCACGTTGCTTATACGCCGTCACCTCCAGCAGCGCCTCGGCAATCTTAGCGGCGCTCTGCTGGGTACGAGCAGTTGGGTCGGCCACGCGCATGACAATCCCCGAGCTCCCTCCGGCCGATCCTTTGACGTCCTTTTTGGTCAGCCACGAGGAGGCCTCGGCGCCTTGCCCATGGCTGGCGGGACTCTCGCCGTACACCTCCACACCGGTCACTTGCACAGCGGGCTTATCCAGGCTGAAGGAGAGAATATCGGCTCCATAGCTAAACCCATGCGTGGTGGCTGCCTTGTATTTGGCGAAGACGAGCTTATCCGCCGCGTCGGCATAGAGGTCAAAGCCACACTGGCGTGCAAGCGTCCGTAGATGCTCGTAGGCCGTTTGATTTTCTCCGAGCGCATAGGACGAGAACGTGATGCCGTCTTCGACTGCGCTCTTTGCTAGCCGTAGCCTGCCGGCAACTGCCGAGACGATTTCGCCGGCCTTCGGCTTGTCGTACAGCAGGTTGAAGCGTGCAGTGACGAGTGCATGGAACGCGCTCGCACCGAAGACCATCACGCCCTCGACACCCCAATCTACCGAGCTCGCCGTGCCTGTGAAGATCGGCACAAGGTCGTCACCATAGCCCAGCTCCACCTTGATCGCGTCTGTTGGAGCGATGGACAAGCCAGCGGGTGGGCTCAGCACCACGCGGCAAATGTTGACTGGCACAGCAAGATCCGCGTGCATCCGCAGGTCACGCAGCCGCGTCTCTGCGCCCGGCGTGTAGACCGCCGCGCCGATGGTGATTTTGTGTTTGACCTGCAACATGGTCAGCCAGTGATCTCTATACCGGTATCGCTGCCAGCACCCCGCCGAAGGCGCCCGCTGAACGCTCTAGCCCCTCCTTCAGCTCTTGCTCGATGCTGGCAAACTTGTCGAACAGGGCGTCCAAGAGCCTTTCGAAACCGAGATCGTCCTTGAGCTGGACGATCTTCTCGTACTCTTTATTCAACGGCTCGGCGATGATTTTGTCGGGGTGGAGCGCATTGAGTTTCTCCTCGACGACGTTATTGACGAAGGTGCTCAAGCTCAAGATCGGTTCGTCGTGGGAGACCACGAGTGATGCGAGCGCCGGTACCGGCATATCGACCTGCCACGTCACGGTCGCCTTCGCACCTCCGGCCGCCCCTTCCTTGCCCACGACGATGTCGCCGCCCGGCCCCGGCGATAGCGCCTGCACTTGGACGATCACAGAGGGTTGGCCTTCTTCCAGCGTCACAGCTTGGATGGTCTTAAAGTGCTTCTGCCCAACCGGCGTCTCGGCGCTCAGCCGCGTACCGAAGGGGATGAAAATCGCATCCGCGCCGGCCCCCCGCGCCAGCAGCACCGAGCCGCGCGCTGAAGCGATGATATCGGCAGGATTGAGGCTGCGCAGCGTCTCCATGGTGCGCCGGAAGATCGCGTCCAGCTCTTGCAGGAAGGCCGCCGGATCGAGCGCCTCGAGCGGCGTAACGACTGTCCCCATCAGATCTTGTAGCGCATCGGTTAAGAAACTCAGGTTGAAGTCCATCACCGCGGTTTTGACCTCGCCGATGCTGCCGCCGATACGCTCCATCGCCTCCGGGATCGTTTTGAGAGTGTCGAGATGCTTCTGCAGACCCAAGAAGGCGTCGACGGCCCGCTTCAAAGCCGCCAGGGGCTGGTCCAACAGCGCTATGACCCTTTTCAGCGGCCCCGCGGCGAATGCATCCAGCGCCTGGCGCAGGTAGGCCTTGAGCGCGTCGGGCCGGTCCGACAAGAGCACGTCGAGCCGCGCGCCTCCCTGGTCGAGGCGTCCGGCCAGGGTCTGCCAGGTTTGACTCAGGGTCGTCTGGATCGTATTCAGCATCTGTCCAATCCGATCCAGCAGATTCGTAAGCCCGGCCAGGCGCTTGATCGGATTGAGGGCCTGAAGCTGCTGCTTCAACGCATCCGGTAGGGGACGGCTGTTTGCCTTCTGCCACAGGTCGGTCAGGGCCGTCAGCGACCCGAGGTAGGCTTGAATATTCTTGCTGGTCTGAGCGACCAGCGCCTGCATGCGCGACAGCACTTCGGGCTCCCGGATCTCCTGCCGGACCGTCGTGGCTGCTGAGCGGAGGGCCGCCGGTACACTCCCCAGGCTGGAGACGTCGAGCTGACCGATCGTCGTCTTGATTCGCTGCACAAACCCGTCGATCAAATCTTCCGGCCGGATGTTCAAGAACTTCTGCACCGGCTCCCAGAAGGGCTGCTCCTCCAGCCGAAAGCCGCTGACGGATTGAACGATCTGATCGATCGGCGCTTTGATCTGTTCGACGATCTTCTCGATCTCTAGCCCGTTCACCTGCTGTTTGACCGTCTCGAGCAGTGTGTTGAGCGGGTCGACAAGCCTCTCCGGCGACAGGCCCTGTACGAAGTCGATCAACACTCTGTAATACTGCACCAGTGGGGACAGAAGCTTAGCCGGGTTGGCTTTTTCGTCGATCGTCGCCAGCAGCGACTCGTAGAATTTGGTCAGTCCATCCAGATGAGCCAGAATCTGCTCAGGCGCGATCAGCTGCTTCAGCTCCGCTGCCGCCGCTTCAAAGGGCGGCGTGAGCAGTTCGGCGACCAGCGTTCCCGGCCTGAACGAGTCGATGACGTCGGCGATCTGCTTGAGCTGGTCCCGAATGGGCTCGATCAGGCCGGTCGTGACCGGCTTGATCGCGGTGTCGTACTGTTCGTTGATCACGCCGGTTACTTTCGAGGGTGGATCGATCGCGCTCTTGACCAGCCCCAGCGCCAACTTCAAGGCCTCGCGCAGCATGGCATTGAGTTGCGAGACGTCGATCGCCGCCAGCTTGGCCTTGACATCGTCCGCCTCGGCGACGACCCGGTCGAAGACCGGCTTGAGGGTGACGCTGTCGAGGCGCTGCGCTACCTGGTCGATGCCTGCTTTGGCCTGCTGGAGCGTCTGGCGCACCTGCGGGTGCGCCAGAATGGCGGTGATCTCGGCCAGCACGTCGTGCAGCGCCTGGACGATCGGCTTGAAATCCAGGCCGGCGATCTTCTTGACGATGCCCATCACAAAGTCGTAAACCTTGTTGATACCCTGGTTTACCTGTTCCAAGACCTTGTTCAGCGCGACGGCAAAGGTGTTGAAGGCGCCCTTCACCTGCCCGACCAGACCCGGCAAATCGGCCTTCTCGACGAAGCCCTTCAGCTGGCCGAGCAAGTCGGAAACTATCGCGCTCACTTTCACGAGGGCCTGCTTGGCCAGGCCAATCCCCTGCTGAATCGCGACCACCGTCTGGTCAATCGTTCCGGTGAGCTTGTCGAGGTTCTGAGCGACCAGCGTGTCCACCGCCGCGGCAATCTGCTCGATCTTAGCGGTAGCGCCCGCAACTTGCAGCCCTTCTAAGGTCGTGACGGCTGCGTCAAACACGCTCAGCGTCCCGCCCAGCTTCTGCGGGTCGATCTGATCGAGCGCTCCTTCCAGCGCCCCGGTCAGATCTTGAGCCAGGGTATTGAGCGAGGCGTCGAAGCTGCTCAGCCCCTCGGCTGCCTTCTGTGTCTGCCGGCTGAGGGTTTCGACTCCGCCCTGGATTTGCTGGACCGTCGCGTCGTCGAGCAGGGTCAGCTTTTCCACCGCCGTCGTCGCCACCGTCTCGAGTGCCGCTTTGTAAACGGCCAGCCATTGGTCGTCGGCCAGGGGAGCCAGCAGCGTCGTGATTGCGTCGATCTCCTGCAGTGGCCGGCGCACCACCCGGTCGAGCCGTGTGGGCAGGCTCGCAGCCAGGGACTCGAGCTGGAAGAGCTGGGACAGGTAGGCACCATCCACCTGCTGGTCTTGAAGAGTGTTGACGATCGGTAAGACGTCCGCGCTAAACTGATTGAAGAACGTCTGAAACTCGACCCCTGCCGTACCGGCCGGCGCGGCCGCCGAGGCCAGCGACACCAGCGGGGTGCTGATCTCCAGCAGGCCGCTGCTCAGCCCGCCCAATGGCTTTAGCACATCGTCCGCCAGGGCACCCGGACCGGCGCCGAGCTTCTGAGCCATGTCCTCGAACTGCGCCACAACCGCCGCCAGCGCGCTCAGATCGGGCAGGGGCAGGTCGGCGGGGATCGGGACCTCCCCCAGGTCGGTCGGGAAGGCAAGGCCGTCCTTCAGCCCCTGGAGCTGGTCCAGGAGATCGAAAATGGGCAGGTTAGTTGGGTTCAGCTCTAAGATTTGCAGCATCGATCATCCTTTATCATCCACTGCTTCTACGATTGGCACGTGCTGCCAAGGCACCCGATTGCTCATCCGTTAGGACGCAAAGCTTCAAAATGAGCATTGGAATAGTTGACTAGATGCCAATCTTGCCCTTGCGGAGCAGACGTATTCAGCACAAGCAGCACATAAGAAGCACCCGGCTGCATCACCAAAACATGGATGCGCTTTTCGTAAAGATGCGAGATGAGCGCGAGCGAGATGAAGTCGCCATAGATCCCGGGCTTGGCCATGCCCGCCTGGTATGCGGCGAGCGAGGCATAGTAATCCTCCGGCCAAGCCGCTCTGTGAAACTCCAAGGCCGCCTCCAAAGATTCAATAAACGTGGCTTGATCCATCGGGGGATGATCTGACGAGTATTGGGCCATGTTGAGCATCCTAGCCGGGCCCGGGCAGAATGTCGGCGCTGGCTGCGTAGCGATAACGTCCGCCAAATGCTTAACCGTTCTCGCGCGGATTGCGTCATGTGCCTGCTGAACGTTATACTCACGTTGTACCAACTGTCCTATACTCAAAAAGAGACAATCGCCGCCGCCATTATTCTCCACGGAGGTGAGTTCACTGCCGCCAATTTTGTATGCATTCACTTCAGCCTTCACTTCGATGTCCGCAGTTTCTAACTTCGTCTGGATTCCTAGCTCTTTCAAGTCTTTTTGCGCATTGATCTGTGCCGACCGCTTCCAGTAACTCCATTGATGCGCTCCCACGGCCAGAATGTGCCAGGTCCGCACCCGCTGCGCGCGGCGAATACACTCCGTTAGATACTCACGCTGAGCATCAGTCAGGTCCATCTTCTCATTCGATTGTCGGTTGTTGGCCCGCACCACCGTCCAGAATGGCGAGCACATGGCCTGAAATCCCATGCGGTGATGAACCATCAGCTCTTTCGCGTCCATCTCGGCGATCTGAATTTGAGGAACCCCGGCCAGCGAAGGCAAGTCTAGGCCACCGGACTTATTCCCAATGATGCATTCCATGCCTCGCTCTCGATAGAGCGCCGTATAGACCGCCACCTGCTCCGCATAACCGCCTTGTAGCTCTACCTGGCCATAGCTGCCGATCGGCGGCTTGTTGAGATCCCATAATCTCGAGAAATCATGCACCACTTTAGGGGCACTCTTCGGCATTCTTTGCCGCTTCGGTTCCAGCCCATCCCCCAGAAGGATGATCTCCTGTATACCGGCTGCCTGAACTGCCTGGAGGATCTTCTCGAATCGCTCCTGGGACATATTCTGGTCGGCGGAATGCGTGTCGCCCGGCTGCGGTACCACATTTCGAATCCAGATACCGGCGCGTCGAGGTAGCTTGCTCTGCGGCAGATCTGATTCTTTCATCTTCTGCCGCACCCATTCGGCCAGCTCCTGCCTGCGAGCGGCGCTCAGATCGTCCAGAAAGCCTTCCAGGACATCCCCATGGGCGCGTGACGCGGGATGCGTAATTTTGGGATCCAGCCTGTACCGTATGGTCCTGGGCGCGATCAGCTCTTCATTGATATTCGTCTTCGCCGCGGTCACCTGCTGCTGTTGGGCATCATCTACTTTCCGCTCCACAAACTTGAGGAAGCGCTTGCTTGGATTTGGACCTTCCAGCTTATATTTGATGCTCAGCGCCTTTTTCTCGTTCTTCGCGCCGCTTCGAATGTCCATGATAAGATCAATAGGATTCATGATACGGGCAGCCCTGATGTGCGCCGTCTCGCCGACGAAGGTGTGCTCCAGGGAATAGATAAAGCTCGCGGAGATGTAGCTGCCCTCCGTGCGCTTGATAAAGTTCCGGAGTTTTTCGAGCGCCGTGTTGATCCGCGTAAGATCAGGCTGTTGAGCGCTCTTGGCCTGGAGGAAGGCCGTTTCGAGCCTGGCGACGACATCACTGTAGCTCATCGGTACAAACGGCTGCTTATGGTCGGTCAATGCCTTCGAATCAGCCGTATCCTCCGCCTGCTTCTTTTGATCTGCGATCCCGCGCAGGTCGCCATCGCCGATCTGCAGAGCCTGTTGGGTGCCTGTTTTCTTCGCTTTGAACTGTCCATCTCTGTTTTGCTTTTGGAAGGTCGCGTTATCTAAGAGGGCGCCTCGCCCCTTCCCATCCCGGCGCGCAACCCATACCTCGCCGGTTGCGAGCGGGATCGCGATCACATCGAAAGACGACCGTTTGATGGTTGCCTTGTTTTCCTCAATTCGCGGCGGGTTAGGATCGTACTCATAGATGTCGTAAGGCATAAGAGCTGCTCCTGGTGGACTATGTGCCGCGTTCCTGTTGAAAAACTCGTCGGACCATCTGCTGAGCTACGATCCGTACGCTTCCTTGAGTTTGTTCCGTAGTGCCTCGTCGATCTCGCCAGTGACCCGCAGCCCGTTATCAGACTGGAAGGCTTTGATCGCCGCCTGTGTTCCCGGCCCCGGCCGGCCGTCGACCGCACCAACTATATATCCCAAACTGGTGAGCCGGTCTTGCACGCCTTCGACGGTGTCGAGAGGCCCAAGCTTGCCCAGTTGAACTGTGTACGTGTCGGGTTCGCCAGTGTCCCCCTCGAACCAAATTTTGAGATCGATCTCTACGACCACCGGAACTTCGGCCTCGACGATTCCTTCGGCCGCTGTGCGGCGCTCGTCTTGACCATACTTTTGGTCGCCGAGCCACACTTCATATTTTTTGTTGGCGTATGGCTCGCTGTCGTCATCTAATAGTTCAATATGTAGTAGAGTCTTACGCGTGCCGACGACGAACCGATAGTCCTTGCCGGTCTCACAGGTGACGTACTTAACCTGATACTCAGGAATCCAGATTTGATCGCCTTCGCGCAGGCTATACGGATTGGGGTTTCTGGCGCGAAAGTCGGCATTTTTCTCGTGATCGTAGATCGTGCGCCACTTCCTGAATCCGGTCCTCTTAGCGATGACGAGCATATCCTGGCCATGGCCGACGGTATAAAACCTATTTCGGGGCGATCCCGCCATAATGATCTCCGTTTGGCTCTCGCTAGCCGGCACCTTCCGGCGGCGCGCTCTCGGCCGGAGGCCCCCAGTCGCCTGCATCGAGGTCGGGGAAGGAGATAGCATACTGCCCCGCCTTAAGTCCTTCGATGCGCGCTTTGCCATGCGCATCCAGCGTGCCGGTGCGGATTCTGCCAGCGCCCAGATTCACAATGTAGCGCGCCCCGGCTGCCGGCTTGCCGTCGTCGTTTACTAGCTCAAAGCTTGCCCAGGCCGTCAGCTCAATCGGCTTCCCGTCCGGTCCGATCGGTTTCCCATCTGGGCCAACTAATGGCTTCCCATCGGAGTCTAGCAATTCGCCATCGGGGCCCAACAAGCGCTTCCCGTCCGGGCCAAGCAGCTCGCCATTGGAGCCGCGGAGCGCCCTCCCATCTGGACCAAGCAGCTCGCCGTTGGGCCCAAATAGCGGCGCGTCGGGCGTCACTATGTCAGGCGGCGCAGGCGGGGTGGGTGCCCATGCGAGAGCGGAAGCAGTTCCCCAATCCGCCGGCAGCTCAAGCGGTGGCGCCTGCGCGTCTACCTTCAAGTCGAAGAGGGAGGTTAAGCCGGTTGTAACACCTTGCAGCCCCTCCGAGGCAGTTGTGATTTGACCCAGGGCGCCGCTTAGCGGTTCCGCGGGATTAGTCAGCTCCGGAAGCGAGCCCAATCGTAGCCTATCGGGAAGCGTGGCGATGTCGATGAATCCTTGGGCCTCTACTCGAATGGCCACATCCACGCTCGAAGGCGCGGGTGCGGCCGCCGGTTTAGGCGGAGCCACGTACTCGGCTACAGTCAGGCTATAGCTGTATTCTTCAGGCGCATCGGCCAGCTGAAAGACTTCGAAGCTTTCGAGCGTGACCTGGCTAAAGTAAGCTTGCCCCACGATCTCGGCTAGGAAATCCACGGGGTCTCGCTTTTTATGGATCTTGCGTAATCCGTCCAAATCCTTGAGGGCATTTGGGCCGAAGAAAATACCCTCGATCTGTAGGCGCACCGAGTCTCGGCCGAGGTCCTGGACCACGTTTCCGAGCAGGCCCGGTATCCGATGATACGCAAACGCCGGCTGCTCTAACGTCACGATCTTGTGGACTCGGTTCAATTGGATGCCAGCTAACTCGATCGGCATTAGGCGTTAGCTTCCGTAGAACCGATGGTAAGCATGCTCGATTTCCTGTGCAAACGTTTCCAGAATAAGATCGAGGTCGATTTCATGCTCGTCGCGGGTCCCTATGCCTTGATTGTCCACCTGCGTAGTATGAGGCTCAGATCCGTTGCCTTCAGCGCTGCTGAAGGCAACCAGCGCGCGCGGCGATATGGGTGACACGGCGGGCCGAGATGTAGCAAAGCCGGTGTAGCTGGTCACGGCTTGAGCGGGTAGAAGCGATCGCGCAGGCTGTTCGTACTGAACGGCCGGGCTCGGATACTCTTCAGTCTCCAGGACAGTTTCAGGCGCGAGCCTATCCGCCATAACCCGGTCCCCGGAGAAAGTGAGCTCACGTGGCAGGCCCGCCTTATCCTGCGTGAGATCGTGTGTCTCTGAAGCAGGCATTGTTGGCAGGTGCTGCCCTTCTTGTCTGGGACGCTGGGCACGCCCAGCTTGCACGAGATCCGTACCTGCTAGCTCATCTTGCTGCGCTTCCAACATAGCGGCCCGCTCAACCAATCCGCCGGCAAACGTGAAGGAAGGCGCCTCAGAAACACTGCTCGTACGGAGAGGCTCTCGGGCGCCGTCAAAGTCCATGGAGCTACCGCGCTCATCGAGCCCCCACGCTGATAACTCGTGGCTCGTTCGGCTCTCTGTTCCCAAGGCATGGACGAGGTTTAGCAGCCCTGTCGGCGACAAAGGGCGGTCCGGCTTCGGCTGTGGGAAGACTCCCTCGGCCAACGGTGATGCTTCGGCGGTCGGCTGAGTCGCTTCAAGCGGCGCACCAACCCCTGAAGCGAAAGATTTCTCTTGGCCCTGAGCGACCAACATAGCGCCTTCGAGCCCGGGAGCAGAATGGGCTGAGGTGCTGCCGGATGACAGAATCGGTTCCCGCGGCTGCTCCGCGGCTAACACCTGGGCTAGATCTTGCAGTCCTCTGATCGACCCCGAGCGGCCATCCATTTCGCGGTGTGGTCCGTCGCGGGCAGTGGCAGATTCCTCGCCGGGCCGCGCACTGCTTTCATCGCGATCGACGAAAAACGGAGAGCTTTGGCTGTCGGCAGCATCTCGAGGCTCCCCACTTGCTCCTGTATGCCCCCAAGCGGAGGCAAGCCCGGACGTTGAAGTATCATTCGGAGCGGGAGCCCTAGCCGGAGTAGCCGGTGTCCGTGCCAATTGCTGCAAGAACGGAACACGTTCCTGCGATGGTTGGAAAGTGGCCGGTACCGGTGAAGCCGGCTTTTCACGGTATCGTTGGCTGAGCTGCTCCGGGTCAGGGCTGGGCTGATCGTTGGAATGGTTCCGGCGACCGGTATTGCGCCAAGCTCTTGAGAACCGGCTTGATTCCGCTTCGACAAACGGTTCGCCTGTTGCCTGCCGATCGTGCGAAAAAACGGCCGGAATATAGCCCGGGAGCAGCCATTTTCCGAGCACTTCGCATTCCTCTACCGTCGTGACGATCCGCTGTACGTCCGCTTCCAGCGCACGGAGCTCTTGCCAATCCTGAGCGGCCACATACTCGTCTGCAAGCCAACCGGTCACGTAGGTATCCAGCAACGCCTGGAAGTCTTCCAGCACGACCTGCCCCAGAGCCGTTAGCGACTGATGTGTCATCTCAACCACCAGTATCCTCTGCTAGCATTTGCAGGTAGATGGCTACTTGTGCCATCGTCATGGACTGCAATTGCTGAGGTGTCCAGCCGAATGCTCGTGCTAAGCGGTAGCTCGCCTGAGCCAGCGGCGAAGCGCTTACCCCGTCGAGGTACTTTTTTTTTCAGCGAGCCCACTTATATCCCGAATGTGCGCTATCAAGAAATTGACGAGGCCCAGGTGCAGTCGCTTGATCTGATCGAGTGAGAGTGCCGGCTGAACCAGCGACTCTTTGATCATCAACAAAGGAATGAGCGCCGGATCGCTCTTGGCAGCCTTCATGATCAGCTGGAACGTACCGATCGTAATTGGGCGAAGTTGCACCGTCACATCCTGCGTTTGCTCCTCTGCTTCCACCAGGCGCGAAGCGCCCGGGTACAAGACGTCGCGCGGGATGATTACGTCGAAGGTGGCGGCAGAACCGGCCAACAGGTCGTCCGGAGTTAGCTGTATTTCGGACATGGTTGAAGATTTCTCGACTCAAGACCGGCACGTCCGGCTTTATGCCCGTGCCGGCCTGGCACACAGTTCCAAGGGCAAGCAATTTCGGTCTGACACTTCGCCCGAGCACGATACAGGGAGTCGTCGGCGCATCAAGCGCTGGTTTCGTCGCTGCTGATGCGGAGTGCCCGAAATGAGACGGACTCCATCACAAAATCGTCCTCGGGTAGAGTGAAGATCCAGGTCTCAAACTTGACGCCGAAGAGGACGAGCTTGCCGCTGTTCTGAGGTAGCGCCGGGTTGATCAGGGTGATGACCATATTGAACGTAGGCTGTGCAATGCCGCCGGTTGGCGGGGGGCTTTTGGCCCCATCGCCCAGCAGCAGGCGCAGCATCGCGCCGTTGATGTGCGCACGTTCTGCAAGGCCGTAGACGTTGAGATTGCCGGGCCGCAGTTCACTGGCGAACCGCCGGCCAACCTCATGGTAAGGTCGTAGCTGGTTCTCGACCCTTACTTGAACGTTCTGCAGGCGGCCGACCTCGTTCGAAAATTGATATTCGGTAATCAGGCCATCCGCTAATGAGCCCTCGACCGTCGAGTTATCGTCAACCGCGAGCACCAGGGAAGCGTCGGAACCCCGAAAGACATTGACATTCGGCATGGTGATCTCCTTGAGTCAACGCGGCTTAGCCCAGGTACATCGTGACCAGTACGAAATCGATACTAAAGGTTGGACGTAAGGTCATGGTCACGATCGTCTCCCCGGCGATTTCCTGAGCCCGCGTCGCCGTGACCGTCAGGTCGTAGTTGATGAGCGCCTCGTCCTGGACCATTCTGGTCAGGAATGCGTCAAGGGTAGCGGCCATGGCGCCCCGCACTCGTGCATTATTCAGCTTGCCGATGTAGGGATTACACGCGGAGCGGACGCCGTAAATGGCATAATCGACGATTCGACGCGTCGTAATCTGTTGCCAGGCACTGTTGGTCGATGTTGTAATGCCTTTGACGATACGATATCCGTCCCGTTTTTCGACGGCAAGCACGCGATTCTGCACCAGGTTTTCGAGCTGCGAGAAGGAAAACTCGACGGTAAGGCCGGGAATGGTCAACACTTTGTTGGTTGGGCTGGCCTGTACAGGCAGCGAAGCAATCAACCCAGCAACCGCTGTTGCCAGGTAAGCACCCGACAGCCGAGTTGGTGTCGCAACGTTATCTACAGTCCTCGTGAGCTGGATACCCGGGGCAACGAACACGACACGGCCGGAATCGTTGACCACGGTCTGCGCCGTGATCGCGTCGACATCATCTACGGCACTGCTGCCAATAATTCCGATGCGTTCGCGTTTATTCTCCGCCGTGACGTTGAGGTGCGCGGTCAAAAGGTCGCGCATTTCAGTAGTTGCCGCGTCCTGGCCTGCCAGGAGGACGATATTGATGATCTCGTTCTCCAGCTTGGTCAGCGCGGCCCCATAGTCATCGGCGGAATCACTCGCGGCGCGGACCGCGTAGACCGTTTGGCCACCGTTGTTGTAAATGTATTCCAAGCTCGATAGGAGTGTCGGTTGAGTTGTGGCGACACCAGTATCGGCCGCGGTGGTATTCGAAGCATCCGCGCGAGGCGCCGGGGGTCCAAAGATCGCTTTAGCTTCTGTGAAGCTGCCGACAATGTAGACCTTGTTGGCTTCCCCTGCTGTGGCAGTCCCGACTATCCCGATATTTCCCGAGGCAACTCTTCCAGCGGCAATCAGGCCTTCGTCGCGCACCGTCACGTACGTGCCTGGCAAAATAATCTCTGCCATGTGCCTGCCTCCTTGCGATTAGATCGTCGCGCACAACCGAGCTGTTGTATGAGAGTCTGCAAAACGCAGCTTGCAGACTACTCCCGAGCGCCTCCAACATGGGGCACTTGATGCCGTGTGGATCGTCGAGTGCAAAGCCTTCAATTAACCCGTGCCGGACAACAAGTACCCTAACTGATACGCTCAGGGCGAATTAGGTCGAACATGGGGTCAGGCTCGGGCACATTCATGCACAGCGACATCGTGAGGCCCAAGTCATGTAATACTGCCACCGCCAGATGAGAATTAATCAGTATGCCTGGTGGGGGACAGGCACATTCTCTGCAATCCCTATAAAACTAGCTCGCGGTGCGAAATGTCACAAGCCGAAAAGAGTTCCCTGCGACTTGCGCCAACAACCGCTACAAATTCTGCAGCAAACTACTGGACAAATGGGGGGTATGGAACACATATGCCTGGTTGGCGTTATGACTAAAAACACCACTAGGATCAGACATACATCGTCATACGAGTGTAATGGGAGAGTACCGAAAAGTCAATATGGGAGTCCGAGAGTCCGAGAGTCCGAGAGGGGTGTGTCTCATCTTTTTGCGGAGTTGCTGAGGAGGGGCGAGTCGCATATAGACATTCAGAAAAAGATCTGGACTCCAACGATGGTTCTGGCGCTTAGCAACGCACTGCCGAGTCCAAAACATTATCTGAAAGACTATA
>JBBSGA010000038.1:0-27265 GCA_038254585.1 Chloroflexales bacterium
GGTGGAATGATACAGGTCACGCACTTCCATAACTTGTTCCGACGATTCAGGAATAAGGTGAAGCATACTATTCTCCATTACGTTGGAGAACAGTATACCTGGAATATGGTAAAGATGCAATACTTCTCTGGTTGTACTTAAAGTCCATGCAAGAAGTCGAGCACGATCCGGTTGAATCTCGCGGGCTGCTCCATACTCGGCATGTGCGCCGCCCCGCGTATGACAACCTTGCGCGCTCCCGGAATTTCCGCCTCGAGCAGAGCCGCGCTTTCGATCACATCAGGTTGGTCCAGGTCTCCCACGACGATCAGCGTCGGAACGCGGATGTTGTGCAGCCGCTCGGTAGCAGGCGGCTGGAGCGGGCGCGGCCGCGCCTCCTCGGAGCCCATCGCGAAGTTGTTGGCATTCATCTCGGCAACGCGTGCGCGCACCTGCGGGTCGACCTTGTCGGGGGTGCGCTGTGGGCCGTCGACCCACATCTGCATCTCGATCTCATTCGCCGCGGGGATGCCGCCCGAATCGAAAGCTGCGCCGACTTTCTCCCAGGCCTGCTGCATCGCCTCGGAGGGCTTTCTGCCGCTGACCCCCGAACCGACGACGATGAGACCGTCCACCATCTCAGGACGGTCGAACGTGAAATCGATCGCGAGGCTGCCGCCCATCGATACGCCCAGCAGATAGGTCCTTTCGATGTCAAGGAAGCGCAGCAAACGGTATAGATCGTCGTGCAGGGAAAACTCCGTGGGCGGCTGTGGGGATCGGCCGCAGCCGCGCAGATCGAACCGTACGACCTTGTAGCTCTGGGCAAAGAGATCCCATTGATCGTCCCACATGCGGCTGTCGGCGATCCCTGCGTGGATCAGCACCAGTGGATGTCCCTCGCCCGCGACTTCATAGTAGAGCCGCGTCCCGTTTACCTCGGCGAAGCCGCCGTTGGCGTGTCCTGCTTGGTCCACGTTTTTGCTCCATTTAGGCACAAAAAGGCCACCTCGCACTCGGCGGGGTGGCCGTGACCGAGAAGGAGCGCGTTTAGTGGCCGCACCCGCAGCCGCTCCCACATCCGCCCGCTGCCGGGGTATCCTCGTCGTCCTTCGGCCGGAACGACGTGCCACAGCCGCAGCTGGCTACCGCATTCGGGTTGTCGATCTTGAAGCCACCGCCCATGAGGGAGTCGACATAGTCGATGTTGGCGCCACTAATATACTTCGCGCTCATCGCGTCAACCCGTATCGGCAGGCCGCTCGACTCAAATTCCGTATCGCCCGGATGGGTTTCGTTATCGAACGTCATCCCATACTGCAGACCAGAGCAGCCACCACCCGCGACAAAAACCCGGAGCGAATAACCATCCAGCTGCTTTTCTTGCATAAGACCCTGCAGCTTAGTCGCCGCGGCGGGTGTAATATTCAGCAGACCAGTTTCGACGAGCGGAATCGATGCCATCGAGGACCTCCCCTTACAAAGGACAACCAGCATAACCGTTTTATAAGGTTACTGTCATACAGCATACCGCATGCCTTCGCACTTAGCAAGGCCCTGTGCAACGAATTTCGATCTCGTGAAAATCAGGCGGTTTCCGCGGGCACTTCTGCCCGTCACAAAGCATCAGAGCACGAAGTGCCGGAAGGAAATACATATGCCAGACTCAAACGATGAAGGAGCGCTGCTTGGGAAGATGCTCGAGCCGCTGCCTTTGGGAGAGATCCGGCCGTCCGGCTGGCTCCTCGCTCAGCTTCGGATCCAGGCTGCCGGACTCTCCGGCCATCTCGACGAATTCTGGCCGGATGTTGCCAAGAGCGGCTGGATCGGCGGGAAGGCAGAGGGATGGGAGCGCGGCCCATACTGGCTCGACGGCGTCGTTCCCCTGGCATTCCTGCTCGACGACGAAACGCTCAAAGTCAAGGTACGGCGCTGGGTCGACTATATCCTGGAGCATCAGCACTCGGATGGCTGGCTCGGCCCGGTGCGTGATGCGCACTATGGCTACGAGTATGATCCCTGGCCAGCCTATGTAACGCTCAAGGCGCTTACCCAATACTATGAGGCCGTCCGCGACCGCCGCGTGATCGCTGCGATGCAGCGTTTCCTGCGCCGGCTTGACAAGGTGCTCGACCAACAGCCGCTGAAGTCGTGGGGCCATTTCCGCTGGGCCGACCTGGTCGTCAGTATCCATTGGCTCTACGAGCAAACCCATGAGCGCTGGCTGCTCGACCTGGCCGCAAAGGTTCGCGCGCAGGGCTTCGACTGGCATGCGCATTTCGAGAACTTTCCCTACAAGGAGAAGACACGGCCTGGAGAGTACAATCTGGCCAACCATGTCGTGAACAACGCCATGGCGATCAAGGAGCCGGGCGTATGGTCCCGGCAGTCGGATACGGCCGCCGGCCGCCGCGGCGCCTTCACGATTATGGAGATGCTCGACACATACCATGGACAGGCGACCGGCGTCTTCACCGGGGACGAGCATCTCGCGAGTCGTAGCCCATCGCAGGGAACCGAGCTCTGCGCGGTCGTCGAGTATATGTACTCGCTCGAGACGTTGATCGCGATCCTCGGCGACGCACGCCTGGGCGACCGGCTGGAGCGCATTGCCTTCAATGCGCTCCCGGCGACCTTCAAGCCTGATATGTGGGCGCACCAGTACGACCAGCAGGTAAACCAGGTCGTCTGCCGGGTCGTCGAGGACCGGATCTGGACCAACAACGACGTGGATTCGAACATCTTCGGCCTCGATCCCAACTTCGGCTGCTGTACGGCCAACATGCACCAGGGCTGGCCGAAATTTGCGACGCATCTGTGGATGCGCTCGCCGGACGGCGGTCTGGCTGCCGTCGCCTATGCTCCCTCGACAGTTCGCACGGAGCTCCAGGGCCAGCCGGTCGCGATCGAGCTGCAGACAGACTATCCCTTCGGCGACCGGCTGCGGTTTACGGTCCACGTTCCGGAGCCGGCCCGCTTCCCGATCCTCCTCCGAATACCGGAGTGGGCGGCAG
The DNA here is from genome assembly GCA_038254585.1 of Chloroflexales bacterium. Classification (GTDB taxonomy): domain Bacteria; phylum Chloroflexota; class Chloroflexia; order Chloroflexales; family Kallotenuaceae; genus JBBSGA01. The sequence goes on from JBBSGA010000038.1 coordinate 2,994, forward strand.
ATGCCGAGGTCGGGACTCCGGGCGGCACAGTCGAAAAGGTGCAGGCCGGGAGCTTTCATCGTATCGAGCAGACCTGGACGGACGGCACCGCGATCACCTTGCGATTACCGATGAAGCCGCAGATTACACGCGGCTACCACGACAGCGCTATCGTGAGCCGTGGCCCTCTGGTCTATGCGCTGCGAATCGGGGAGGAGTGGAAGCTGATCAAAGGTGAGCCGCCGCACGGCGACTGGGAAGTCTACCCGACGACCCCCTGGAATTATGCCCTCGATCTCGATCCCGCGGCTCCCGAGAGCTCGATTCGGTTCGACGCGCATGCATCAGGCCCCTCCCTGTTCTCGCCGGAAGGGGCGCCGATCAAGGCGCTGGTGTCCGGTCGCCGCCTGCCGCGGTGGGATTTGGAGCACAATGCGGCCGCGCCCCCGCCGCAAAGCCCGGTCGAGTCCTCGCAGCCGCTCGAGACGCTCACGCTACTTCCGTATGGCTGCACAAATCTACGCGTTGCCGAGTTTCCAATTCTGAAGCGCTGAGATCGGCGCCGTTTTCGCGAAAGGACCATAACACGAGATGGCATCAGAAGCACAGATCGCATCCGATAAACAGACGGACCGCGAGAGCCGCACAGCGTCGGTCGTCGTGGACACCCGCCGGAGCCCCGAAGCGCGCCTTCAGCCCGTCCCGGTAGAGGCGGTCAGGCTGGACGATCGCTTCTGGGCGCCGCGCCGGCGCATCAACCGCGAGATCACGCTTCCTTCGCAGTACCATTACTGCGAAGAGACCGGGCGCATCGACAACTTCCGCCGCGCCGCCGGCAAGAAGCAGATCCCATTCCAGGGTATCTATTTCAACGACTCCGACATCTATAAATGGCTCGAAGCCGCGGCCTGGACGCTTGCTGCGGATCCCGATCCTGCGCTTGGCGCGATGGTCGACGCCGCCATCGGCGAAGTCGCCGCTGCGCAGCAGCCCGATGGCTACCTCGACACCTACTTCATGTTCGACAAGGCGGGTGAGCGCTGGACCAACCTGCGCGATATGCATGAGCTCTACTGCGCCGGCCATCTGATCCAGGCCGCCGTCGCCCACCATCGCGCCACCGGTAGCGAGCGCCTGCTGGAGATCGCGCGGCGGCTGGCGGACCATATCTGCAACACCTTCGGCCCGGAGAGTGAGGGCAAGCACCCCGGAACCTGTGGCCACGAGGAGATCGAGATGGCGCTGGTCGAGCTGGCGCGTGATACCGGCGACGCAAAATACCGGCAGCAGGCCCGGTACTTTGTGGATGCGCGCGGGCAAGGCTTGGCAGGCGGCGATGCCTATCACCAGGACCACAAGCCGTTCCGCGAGCTTGATCGGATGGTGGGCCATGCTGTACGCGCCGTCTACCTCAACGCCGGGGCCGCGGATCTCGTCGCCGAGGGAGCAGATACCGGCCTGCGGCAAACCCTCGAGCGGCTGTGGAAGCACATGACCACCCGCGTGATGTATGTGAGCGGCGGCATCGGCTCGCGCTATGAAGGTGAAGCCTTCGGCCGTGACTATGAGCTCCCAAGCGAGCGTGCATACGCCGAAAGCTGTGCCGCCATCGGCAGCGCCATGTGGAGCTGGCGCATGCTCGCGCTCGAAGGCGATGCTCGCTACGCCGATCTGCTCGAATGGACGCTCTACAATGCGATCCTGCCCGGTTTGTCGCTGGACGGCCAGGAATACTTCTACCAGAATCCGCTCGCCGACGATGGGAGCCACCGGCGCCAGCCATGGTTTGGCTGCGCCTGTTGCCCACCCAACATCGCCCGCATGCTCGGCTCACTCCCCGGCTATTTCTATAGCGTCTCAGACGAATCGATCTGGGTTCATCTCTATGCCGAAGGAACGGCCCATATTACGCTGCCCAATGGGCGAACCGTGGAGCTACATCAGAGCGCCCGCTATCCATGGGACGGCGATATAGCGATCGTCGTCGAAGGAGATGGAGCCTTTGCGCTCCGGCTGCGGGTCCCGGGATGGTGCGAGGAAACGGCAGAGCTTTCGGTCAACGACGAGCCAAGTGGCGCGGTAGCTGCCGGCACATACGCTGAACTGAATCGTACCTGGAAGCGGGGCGACCGTGTGCATCTGAAGATCCCAATGCGGATTCGGCGTGTCGAGGCCCACCCGTATGTTGCCGAGAACGCCGGCCGGGTAGCGCTCGCTCGCGGTCCGATCCTCTACTGTGTCGAAGGGGCGGATAACACGGGCCTTGACCCACGCGACCTCGTTCTGGCTCGAGATACCCAGACAACACCTGCGTTTGTGCCCGATCTTCTCGGCGGCGTGGTCACCTTGCGCTTCGAGGCCGAGACCGCCGCGCCGGGCAACAGTTGGCAAGACCATCTCTACCGCGGTATGCACGAGGACAAAGCTGCGCGTCCGGACAGCAGCCGCGAAGTGGTCGCGATTCCCTACTACGCCTGGGCCAATCGCGAGCCGGGACCGATGCAGGTCTGGCTTCGGACGCGCTAGCGATCCGCCGCCGTGAACGGTGGAGCGCCGTTGTATTCAACGGTACTCCACCGTGGGCTTGAGCCCTCTTACTCGTCGCGGTAGCGGCGCTCCTTGAGTACGCGCTCGATCTGGCGGTTCGCGTCGCGCTCGGCCGTCGCCTCGCGCTTGTCGAAGAGCTTCTTGCCCCGAGCGAGGCCGAGCTTGACTTTCGCCCGGCGCCCTTTGAGGTGAATGTCGAGTGGCACAAGCGTCAACCCTTTGGCCTCGAGCTTTCCGAGCAGGCGGTTGATCTCACGACGGTGGAGCAGCAGCTTGCGCGGCCGCGTCGGCTCATGATTGAAGTAGGTGCCCGACTGCTCGTAGGGTGAGATATGGACGTCGAAGAGCCAGGCTTCGCCGTTCTCGACGCGCGCAAAGGCACCACGGAGGTTAACGCGCCCGCCCCGCACCGACTTGATCTCGGAGCCCGAGAGCACGATACCCGCCTCGTACTCTTCTTCGATGAAATAATCGTGAAAGGCCTTGCGGTTAACTGAAACTGCGTGGGCCGGCGCTGCTTGTGCTTTGGACATGGATCGTGCTGCTCCTCAGCCCCGCGTTTGCAGACGGGGTGAATGGGAAAGTATGCCAAACCATGCGGCTAACCGCAAGTGGGCCTCGGCTATGCTCCTGTGTAGGAGCGGATACGACGGCTTTACGTGCTGTGGCTGTTGAAGAAAAAAGCCGCTACAGCCTGTTAGCGAAAGCGCTTGTATTCCGGTGCAGCTCGGCGTACTTGCGGGGTGTTTGCTCCATAGCGCTGATATTTAGCTCATCTGTGCTGCTACTCTAACACGGCAGGCGGCGTGCTACACTGCTCCATGAAGAAGCTGCTATTGCCACTAATTGGTGCGTTAGGAAACTAGGTAAGGCTTCTCAGAGCTCGATCGTCGCCTTGACGACCCCTTCGTCGAAGGCGTAACGGAGCCGGGGTAAAAATCGGGTCGAGCGGCTGCCGCTCGTAGCGCAGCACATCCAGGGCGGGATCGGGAGATGGCGTGGACGGATTTTTCATCTTCCAGCTTCACCTGTGCGAGTGCCGGCCACCTGCCCGCGTCTCTTGGTCTGAATGGTGGCTACGGGTTGCATGCAGATATGCTATCGTACTTTCTGAGGGTGTGAAGATGCCGGAATTTCAGCGATCCCTGATTTGGCGACAGACGAAAACTGCAGGCGCCGAGTATTGCGAGCTCTGGCGCGACGACGGCTGGTCGCTCCAGGGCATCGTTGTCGGCGCGCCCGGTGCGGCTCCTTTCTTCGCTCGCTACCGTGTAGACTGCGATGCTGCCTGGCGCACTCGCTCGGCCTCGATCGAAGTGCAGATAGGGGGTGAGCACCGCAGCTTGCACATTCTGGTAGACAGCGCCGAAGGCTGGCTGGTCGCCGGGGTTGTCCTCCCATCCGTCGCCAACTGCCTGGACGTGGATCTAGGTTGTACGCCGGCCACGAATACGCTGCCTATCCGGCGGCTGGGTTTGGCCCTCGGCGAAAGCCGGGATCTGGTCGCGGCCTGGGTGCGCTTCCCGGATCTCACCGTCGAGCCTCTACCGCAGCGCTACACACGGCTTGGCGAGCATCTCTATCGATATGAGAGCAGGAATGGCACGTTTGTAACGGATATCGAGGTGGATGATCTCGCATTGGCCGTACGATACCCGCCGTTCTGGGAGCGCGGAGCCACAGGCAGCCGATAGGCAGATGAAGGAGATCCTATGCTTGGGATTGAAACGGCGCGCTTACGGCTCGTGCCCTGCTCGGCCGAAGTAGCCCATGCGGCAGGAGTGGATCGTGCCAAGGTCGAAAGGCTGCTGTCGGCACGTGTCCCGGAAGAGTGGCCCGCGTCCGATCTGCGCGACTTTCTTCCTTTCTATGCACAGATGATCGACGAAGATCCGTCGCAGCTTGGATGGGGCATCTGGCTGGTGGTCGAGGCGCGCGAGGAGACGGTGATTGGCGACGCGGGCTTCAAAGGAGGGCCGGATGCCGAAGGAACGGTCGAGATTGGCTACAGCATCCTGCCCGCTTTTCGGCAGCGCGGGTATGCTACCGAGGCCGCGGACGCGCTCATCCGCTGGGCCTTCGCCCACCCGCGCGTCCGGCGCGTCGTCGCGGAATGCCTCGACGACAATACACCGTCGATCCTGATCCTGCGCAGCCTCGGCATGCAGCCGCGGGATCGTACAGGCGATCTACTGCGATGGGAGCTTCCGAAAGACGCGTGGAGCACGCGCGCTGGAGGTTGAGCTGGCTACCTCGGGCGAGACCAGGCCGATTCGTATGGCATACAAAGCCGCCTGGGTGCGGCTCGGCACGTTGAGCTTTCCGAGAATGCTGCTGACGTAGGTCTTCACCGTCTTCTCGCCGATAAAGAGCGTGCGCACGATCTCGTTGTTCGACTGTCCCTGAGCAAATAGCCGATCGCGCCCGCGCATACTGCTCCCGCCACCGCCCGGCTTCGCGCCGCCGCGGCGCGAAGCCACGTCGTCATGCTCAGCCTCTACGACGATGAGGCGACACGGGCGCGCTCGGCCGTGGCCGGCGCGGCGGCGTTTATCGCGAAGCAGGAGTCCGTCGAAGGCCTCATCGCTGCGATCCGGCGCGTGGCTCTATTGCTCCAGTAACCTTTGCATGGTGCGGGATCCGCGGGCTCCGCCGTAAGGCGGAGCCCGCATTCGGCCCAAATAGGCAGAGCCGTTGCCGCCGCTCGACTGATACGCCCCGCGAGCCGGTCCAGCCCTCGTCAGGTACACTCCACGGACCACTGTATGCGCTTAGTTCGGACCGGCGATCGTGATCGTTACCTGAAAATCGCCGTCGCTCAAGTGGCACGTGCCCGGCTGGGTGCCTTCAAACCGTGCCGCGTAGTCCGGCGGTGCTACAGATGGAATATTCGATATGCTCCCGACAATCCCTTCCGGTAGACAGGCAAGTGCTCGCTTGGGGTACCTGTTCCCATCCAGTATCACGGTGAATCGGGAGGTCACACTATAGGTGAATGTCTTGCCGCTATCCGCGGCGGTGATCTCATAGGTCGGGGTCGTCGGCGCGACGAGGGTCGACGAAGCGAGCGGAGGCGATGCCTTGGCCGTCGGCAGCAAATGCGGCGCGGTAGCGCCCGCGCTGCTACAGGCAGTGCAGCAAAATACGCCGGCCATGAGCCAAGTCCTGAGGGCTGTGAGACGAACGGCCAAGTGCCGCGGTTGCCGCGTACTACTCCCCATAGGGTACCCAGATGTTCTTGACCTGCGTTGCCTCGCGCAGGATCGCTTGCCCTTCACCCTGGCTATATATCCGCCAGTCGCGCGGACGGCCATAGTTGACCCACGTGCGCTTGAGGTTGCCTGCCGAGGCGCGCTCGACCATCGCGCTGCCCTCGGCCGTCCCGAAGTACCACATCCCGTCCACGTTATCGTGCTCGGCCAGCACAGCCGCCAGCGCGTCCCGCCCGCCGGTGACGAGGTTGACGACCCCTGCCGGAACGTCCGAGGTTTCGAGCACCTGGTAGAGATCGGTCGCGCTCAGCGGATGCTGCTCGGACGGAACGACGACGACCGTATTGCCCATGGCGATCGCCGGGGCCACCAGCGAAATACAGCCAAGCAGCGGGAGGTCGTCGGAGCAGGCGATGCCGAGCACGCCGATCGGCTCCGGAATCGCAAGTGTGACGCCGCGTAGCGGTGTGCTGTGAGTCGCGCCGTCGTACTTGTCGGCCCACGCCGCGTAGGTAAAGAGGCGCTCAATGGCAAGCTCGACTTCGGCTGCGGCATCCTGCTCCTCGCACCCGGCGGCGCTGAGCAGGCGTGACGCGAACTCGTCCGCGCGGATCGCGAGATTCTCGGCCAGGTAGTAAAGGATCTGTGCTCGGGTATGGCCGCTGGTGCCGGCCCAGCTTTCGGCGGCCCGCGCGGCCTCGACCGCGTTGCGGATGTCCTTCCGGTTCCCCTCCCCGACCTCGCCCGCCACTTCGCCGTCCGCCGCGTAGATCGTCCGGCTGTAGCCCGAATCGGGGCGGACCTGTTTGCCGCCGACGTAGAGCTTCGGCGTGCGGTCGATCGGAGGGAAGCACGGCCGCGAGCTATATGTACCGTTTGTTCTGCCGTTCGTCGCCGGCCTTCCATTCTTGCGTGCAATCGTTTTCTCGGCGGCACGCTGTCGGGCTGCAAGTAAGCTCTCCTCAGCGATGGGACGGACGTATTCCCAGAGCCCCTCTTTGCCCCCCTCGCGCCCGTAGCCGCTCTCGCGATAGCCGCCGAAGCCCGCGGCGGCGTCGAAGAGGTTGGTGCTGTTGATCCAGATCGTGCCAGCCTTGATCTTGCGTGCCACGTCCAGCGCGAGGTTGATATTCTCGCTCCACACGCTGCCCGCCAGACCGTAGCGCGTGTTATTCGCCAGCGCGACCGCCTCGGCCGGTGTCCTGAAAGTCATCGAGACGAGCACCGGACCGAAGATCTCGACCTGAGCGATCGTCGCCGCGGGCGCGACTTCTGTAAAGAGTGTCGGCGGGAAAAAATAGCCTTCGGTCGGGCAGGCCCACGAAGGCTGCCACATCCTCGCGCCCTCGTCCTGCCCCTGCTGCACCAGGCGCTTGATCTTGTCGAGCTGAATCGGCGCGATGATCGCGCCGATGTCCACGGCCTTGTCGAGCGGATCTGCGATCTGCAGGCGCTCCATGCGTGCGCGCAGCTTGTCCGTCAGGCGCTGTGCGATGCCCTCCTGAACCAGCAGCCGCGAGCCAGCGCAGCAGACCTGTCCTTGATTGAACCAGATCGCATCCACGATGCCCTCGACGGCGCTGTCGAGGTCGGCGTCCTCGAAGACGACGAACGGCGATTTCCCGCCGAGCTCCAGCGAGAGCCGCTTGCCGCTGCCGGCCGTGGCAGTACGAATCAGCCGGCCGACGTCCGTGGAGCCCGTGAAGGCGACCTTGTCGACGCCGGCGTGATTCACGATCATCTCCCCGACTGCCCCATCTCCGGTCACGATATTGACGACGCCCGGCGGCAGGCCCACCTCGGCGGCAATTTCGGCGAAGGCGAGTGCCGTCACGGAGGTGAACTCGGCCGGCTTGAGCACGACGGTGTTGCCCATTGCCAGGGCGGGCGCAATCTTCCACGCCAGCATCAAGAGCGGAAAGTTCCAGGGGATGATCTGTCCCACGACGCCGATCGCCGTGTAACCGGGCAGCTCGGCTTCGATCAGTTGGGCCCAGCCCGCGTGATAGTAGAAATGGCGCGCCGCCAGTGGAACGTCGATATCGCGGGTCTCGCGGATCGGCTTGCCGTTGTCCAGCGTCTCCAGGACTGCCAGGCGGCGCGAGTGCTTTTGGATTTGGCGCGCAAGAGCGTAGAGATAACGTGCGCGTACGTGGCCGGGGGTCTGCGACCACAATGCGAAGGCGCTGCGCGCGGCCGTGACGGCCCCGTCGACTTCCGCCGCCGTAGCCTGGGTGATTCGCGCGAGCGGTCTGCCGTTCGCCGGGTTGGCGCTCTCGAACAGATGCTCCTCGTCCGGCTCCGTCCACCGCCCGTCGATGAATATGCCAAATCGCCGGTCGTGCGCGTCGAGCCATGCCTGTGCCGGCCCGGCGCTCTCAGGCGCCGGGCCGTATTCCATCGTCTCAAAAATCTCGGCGATGCTCATAGGTTGCTCCAGATGCCCACCATTATGAGCGTCGGCTTGGAGTTTGTCGAACTCCTCCGTACCTGTTCGATCTATCGACTGTTGTGCCCTCCGAGGTAGCGGCGAAACCACTGTATCTGGGCCTGCGCCGCGGCGAACTGGCTGTTCCGCGCCTGTAGCCCGTGGCCCTCGCCCTCCCAGAGCAGCAGTTCGACCGGCCACCCGCCCGCGGCGATCTGATCGTGGAAGTTAGCCGAAATCGATGCCGGCAGGAAATCGCGCGTGCCTGCGAAGAGCAGCAGGGGGGTCCGCACGCGAACAGCGTTATAGACCGGCGAGTCGCGCGTGTACTCTGCCGCGTCCGCCGTCGGTGGGCGCCCCTCGAGATAGGAGAGCAAGACCGTCTGGCCAAACTGCCACTCGGCAAAGAGGTCGAGCAGCGTACATTGGCTGTTTGCGGCGGCATACATACGTGGGTGGCGCGTAATGCTCTGGCTCGTGAAAAAGCCGCCATACGAGCAGCCGGTGATCCCGACCTTCCCACGGGACGTATAGCCGCGGGCGATCATCTGCTCCACCGCCTCCGCGGCTTCGTCGACGTCGACCGCTCCGAAGTTCCGCCCGTTGGCCAGGTCGTCGTAGAAGCCGGGTCCGAAGCCTTCGCGTCCGGGCAGCGGCAGCATCAGCAGCGCCATGCCGAAGTTGGGCAAAAGGTTGAACGGCTGCTCCACGTTGCTGGCCCACTCGTTGGTCATGCTGAAACCGGGTCCGCCCTGTTGCCACACGATCATGGGTGTATTGCGCGGCGGGAAAGGCGCGCCTGCCGGCTGCAGAATATATCCCGAGCGCCGGGCACCGCTCCGCATCGTAAATGTGACCTTGTCGGCCCGAATCTGGTTTTCGTGGGTCACGCCGGTATTCAGCGCGGTCAGCGGCCGGGGCTCACCGCCATCCCAGCCGATACGATAGAGCTCGGGTGGGGTTTGGAAGGAAGAAAACCTGTACACGACCTTGCGTGAATGGTGGGTCGCTCGGAACTGGTAGTAAGTTCCATCCTCGATCGACAGCTGGCGGAACTCTCCTGAGACGCGGTTGTAGTAGTAGAGGCGGAATGAGAGCCCATACGGTGCGGCGACGATCATCTCGTCCGGCGATACCCAGCGCGGTAGGGAAAGATTAGGCGCTTCCAGCTCGGGACGGTCAAACGTGCCGCTCGGCTTGAGGTTCGCATCGTAGAAGCGCAGGGCCGAGCGATCGGCCGCCTGGTAGATCGGGTAGCGCCTGCCCGTGAGCTTCGACGGCCGCTGCACCTGCGCCATCAGCGTCTTGCCGTCCGTGCTCCACGCGGCACGTGCGAAGGTGTAGCCGTCTCCTGCGCCGGCCTTGAGCGCCCCTGAGCGGTAGTCGTGCCGGGCAAAATCGAAGGTGTCGACGACGTTGCCCTGCAGAAACGGGTTCTTCTCCGGTGCGATCAGGCCGAGCGCATCCTGCGTTTCCACCTCCGACAGCAAATTACCTTCGTGGCCGAGCCTGGATATCGTCGTGCGGACAAGCGCCAGCTTGGATCCATCCTCCATCCAGCCGATCGAGATGACCCCGCTTCCCTCGGGCATCGTCAACATCTCCGCTGTTTGCCCCGAGCTCAGGTCCAGGGTCACCAGTGTTACCGGCCCGCTCGAGACCTGCAGCGGCGTCCGGCCGGCGTCGAAGTGCTCAGGCCCCGGAGGCTCGAGCCAGGGGCGCTGCAGCCGTATGTCGAACGGAGATGGCGTGAGCGCTCGACGCGATCGTTCTTCGGAGTGGGGCCTGATCGCCAGCACGAGCCGGGAGCCATTGGGCGCCATGCTGATCGGGAAGCCCGGCAGATCGAGCGTCCGGGTCACGACCGAGCCGCGATTACGATCGAGTGATACCAGCACCGGCCCATCAGCGTCTCCGTCGGAGACGTAGACGGCGGTGTGATTATCGCTCCAACGGATCTCGGTGAGCGGCTGCAAGTCGAGCGCCGCCCTGTCGACCGGCGTGAGCAAGCCCTCGTTCACGTCGACGAAGGCCCACTGCGCCTCGTCGCCGGCGGACGTGCTCACGAGGATGCTGCCGTCGTCAGGACTGACGTCGCTGAGGATCGTCGAGGACGTCACCGCCTGCAGCTGCGCCAGCTTTTGCGCCTCGGCTGCTTCCAGCGTCACCTCCGGCTCTTCCTCCGGGTCAAGGACCATGATCTGTGCTCGAGCAGGGGTAGCGCTGATCGCAAGACAAACGAGGAGGATGAGACCCACGTACCGGTGGCGCATAGCAATGCTCCTTGTTGGGCCCATAGTACGCCTAGCGTACGCCAGTTGGTTATCTTGTGGCCGGGCAGACCCGGCTAGACCATCGGATGATGAAATGCGGCCGAGTAGTGGCCGGTTACGTGGTGCTCGAGCTGCCGCTCGATGTCGCCCAGCAGGCTGGACGCGCCGAAGCGAAAGAGGTGTGGCCTGAGCCAGACGTCGCCGAGCTCTTCCTTCATCAGAATCAGCCAGTCGAGCGCCTGCTTGGCCGTCTTGATGCCGCCGGCAGGCTTGAACCCGACCTTGAAGCCGGTTCGCTCCTGGTAGTCGCGGATCGCCCTGACCATGACCAGGCTCACGGGGAGCGTGGCGTTGATCGATTCCTTGCCCGTCGAAGTCTTGATGAAGTCTGCCCCGGCCATCATACAGACCAAGCTGGCCATGCCGACGTTGCGCAGCCGGCCGAGCTCGCCCGTCGCCAGGATCGTCTTGAGATGGGCCGCGCCGCACGCTTCGCGGAAGGCCCGCACCTCGTCGTAGAGCGCCTGCCAGTTGCCGGTGAGAACGTGCGCACGTGAGATCACGATGTCGATCTCCGCTGCCCCGGCAGCGACCGATGCCTCGACCTCGCCAATTTTCTGCTCGAAAGGGTTGAGCCCGGCCGGAAAGCCCGTGGAGACAGCCGCGACCGGGATCGTAGTCCCCTGCAGCGCTTCGACGGCCGTGGGCACGAGCGCATGGTAGACGCAGACTGCGCCGGCTGTAAGACCAAGATCGGCCACACCGAGCGCCTCGAGGAGGTCGGCGCGGACCGGCTGCCGTGCCTTGGCACACAGCCGCCGTACAGTGCCCGGCGTGTCGTCTCCCGCGAGTGTCGTGAGGTCGATACAGCTGATCGCGCGCAGGAGCCATGCCGCCTGCCAGTCCTGCTTGACCGTCCGTCGCCCCGGAAGCGTCTGTGCCCGGCGCTCGACGGCGCTACGGTTGATGCGCACGTCGTTGACCCAGCCGAGGTCAAGCGCCCTTCCAGGGTTGCGTTCGTAGCCCCGCGGCGGTGCGGCGTCTTCGTGTGTTGTGCGCTGGTCGAGGATCTTCGCGGTCGCCATAGCTTTCCTGCGTCGCGATCCGGTGCATCCGATCTTCCGGCCGACGGAATCCATGATAGCACCGGCTGCCAGGGCCGCCAACAGCTATTTTGGTTGTGTCACTTCCTGCCACAACCTTTACGTAGAATGGACGTACGCAGAGCGATAGGATTCATCTTGGAGGTTGAGATGCATGAGGCCTTGAGCGTCGAGGTGACGACACGGGTTTTTGGATTGGGCGGCGGGCGCGCGACGGCGCCGACACTGGTTGCTTTGCCGACGCGTACGCTCTCGGCTCGCGCGCTGATCGCCGAGCATGTCCGGGTTGAGCTCGCGCAGATGGAGCGGCGCCGCAAGACGAGCCTTGCCCTGCACTACATGCTGGCCGACGACGTGCGGGTGCAGCCGGCTGCGACGGCGCTCGCCGAGCTTCCGAGGGCCGAGGCCGAGATCCGGCGCGCCTGGCAGGGATTGGCGGAGCAGCGCTACGTGCTCGTGGTCGATGGCCTCGCCGTCGACGATCTCGACGCACAGCTATCGCTGACCGAGCGCAGCGCGATTAGCTTTGTGCGGCTCCTACCGCTGGTCGGAGGCTAAGCATGGCGCCGCAAGCACTTGCAAAAACGGAGGTAGAGGCGCGGCTGGGCGCCGACGCACTCGACGACGGCGTGTGGCAGGATCTTCGCCTCTTCGATGAAACGGCGTCGAAGCTGGTGTATGCTGCCTGGGACTTGAGCGGCCAGAGCGGCAATCAGCTCTACCAGGTCTTCCATCCTCAGAGCGAGGCCGACCGCCGCGCGCACGACCAGTGCTGTGATCTGGTGGTCGGACAGCTGCAGGCGCGCCTCGGCCACGCCGCAGCGTGTCGCGCCGCTGCTGTCTTCCTGCTCCACCCACAGTTCTGGCCCCAGCCCTCACATATTCTCGGCTATGGCGATAGCTACTACCGGCGCCAGGCGCTCTGCAACATCCTGCAAAGCGTCGCGGAGCGCCTCCTTTCACGGCAACAACCGCCGGATTGGCTCGCCCGTGTAGGCCGGCGCCTGCATGACCTCTGCAGTGTGGGAATACTACCGGCACATAGTGGTGCCGCCGGGCCGGCCGACTTCCGCTCCTGTATCGCCTACCTCCTCGCTTTAGACGAGGCAGCGGTGGACCAGAGAGTCCGTGCGCTTCTGGACGCCTTAACGGATGGGAGCTGGCACAAGGCCTGGCGAGCTATCGGCCGTCTCGCTGGGCAGCCCGGTGGCGGCCTGTGGAACATGCTCGAGATCGTCATTTATGATGGGAAGACCGGACGAGGCTCTGACTCGGACGCGGCAGAGCGTCTCAAAGTTCTCTGGCAGCCACAGGCAGCTCACTTCGCCGTCACGCTACTCGCTCGTCTCGATACGCAGGAGCAGCTAGAGATGTCCATCTTTCGCCGGCTGCTGGAGAGCAGCCCCGGCTCTTTGCCCGCGCTTACCCGGTTTGTGTACCGCAATCCTTCCGAGGGTGCGCCGGCCGGAACGGTAAGATCCCCGTGGCTAAGCCGGCTGGCCGACGTGACCTTCGGCGCGCGTCTGCGTAGCTTCGTCGACGCCGTCGTCTGGGAGATGATCTGCGACTTCCGCCCGGAGACCTGGCCGGCTCTCCTCCAGATCGAGCATCTCAGCGGCGGCCGCAGCCTGCTCCGGCTGGCGGAGGAAGTCCAGCAGCGGGGTCTCGCGAAGCTGCACGGATCGAACTATGGCTCCTGGTATGCCAAGCATACGGCCGAAACGGTGCTTGCAGCCCTGCTGAGCAAGCTTCGGCGTGATGCAGGCGACGACGGCCAGACGCTGGTAGGCTGCCTGCGGCAGCTCGACGTCGCGGCTCTGCTGGCAATTCTGCCTCACGCGCGCGCATACGAGGCTGAGGTCTGCGCCGCGCTCGGCTGGGACGGCAGCCTGGCTCTTGCCGAGCTGTTGCACCGGATGGAAGCGACCAACCCGGCCGCCTCGACCGACCCGTCCGCCGGCGTCGTGCAGCGTGCGGCGATCCTCGAAGTCGTCGAGCATCTGGGCGAGGAGCATACCCGCATCCTGCTCGACGCTTTTGCCCACCATCTGCCGGGCGCGACCACCCTGTGCCAGGCGGCCCTCGGCTGGAATCGAAGCGAAGTCCGGCGTCTTTTCGGCCGTCGCAAGCCGCTCGCCGCCCGGGCACTGCCGCTGCTTCCCTTCGAAAAAGGCGATACCGTGCTGAAGCGCTACCTGGCGCTTACCAGCTTTCAGCGCGAGGCGAATACGAGCGGCGCCGGTCGAAAGGCCCTCGAGCGCGCCGCGGCCGAGGCCGGGTTGGCCAATCTCGCGCTGCACGCCGGCTTCGCGGATGCTACGCGCATGGAATGGGCGATGCAGGAGCAGATCGGCCTCGAAGGTATGAGCCTGGGACGCGCATGGGAGATCGAGGGCTATACGCTCGCCCTGGTCGAGCGTGATGGCCAGCCGGTGCTCGAGGTCCGCAAGGAGCAGCGCCGGCTCAAGCGCGTCCCGGCGGCAGTATCACGCGACTATGTCTATCGCGAAGTGCGCACGGCACTCGACCTGCTCAAAGACCAGCGGCGCCGCTACTGCCAGGCCTTTCTCAACGCGATGCGGCGCGGCGATCAGTTGAGCGCGGAGGAGCTCGCCATCTTGCGCCGCAATCCCCTGGCCGTGGCGCTGCTGGAGCGCCTGGTCCTGCGCGACGCGGCCGGCGCGTGCGGCCTCTTCCGTGCGGCAGACAACTCCCTGGAGGGCTACCACGACGATCGCGTGCCGATCACGGGCGCCGTCTCGATCGCCCATCCCTATGATCTCGCGCAGGACGGCACGCTGGGCGACTGGCAGAACGAGATTGTGCGGCGGCAGATCGTGCAGCCCTTCAAGCAGGTCTTCCGTGAGCTCTATCTGCTCACGCCGGCCGAGTCGCAGGCTGAATACAGCTCGAGCCGCTTTGCAGGGCGACGGCTCAAAGGGCGGCAGTCGACCGCGGTGCTGGCCAATCTCGGCTGGCTCGTCGGTGACGGCTATGCGGTGAGCAAGCCTTTTTACGATCTCGGATTCGCGGCGTCCTTCGAGACCGGCACGTACGCGTATTACGGGGACGACGATTTTGGTGGTACCACCGGCGCCCTCACCTTCTGGCCGCTCGGCGTCGACCACTATGAATACTACCGGCAGGATCGCCGCGAGCGGCGTATCAGGCTTGCGGATGTGCCCCCGCGCCTGCTGTCGGAGGTGCTGCGCGACCTCGATCTCGTCACGGTCGTGGCGCACCAGAGCGACGAGCATGGCTCATCGCGCGAGGTACTGTCTCACCGCGGCGACCTCGTCCGCGCTACGATCGCGGCGCTTGGTCTGAAGAACGTCGAGGTCGACGAGCCCCATATCCGGGTGCAGGGCAGCCGAGCATGCTACCGGATCCACCTGGCGACGGCGGCGATTCATGTCGAGTCCGGTTCGTACCTCTGCATCGTCCCGACGCCCAAAGCGCGCAAGGCGACCTATCTGCCCTTCGAAGACGGTGGAGATCCCGTGAGCAGCGAGCTTGTGAGCAAGGTCCTACTGCTTGCCAACGACAGGTCGATCACCGATCCGACGATCCTTGCGCAGATCCCGCCTGCGCGCCGCGCTGCCTGAGCGGATCGACGGGCAGGAGTGCGCAGGATCGCGCTCCTGCCCGTCGCGTTATCCGCGCATCCGATTACGCCGGGCTGCTCTGTTGGTCCCCACCCGCATCTCGCCGCGCTCGTGCCATCTGCGCCGCTACGCGCATCGCCTCGACCATACTCTCATGGCGTGCGATGCCGCGTCCCGCGATGTCGAAGGCGGTCCCGTGGTCGACGGAGGTGCGGATAATCGGCAGCCCGATGCTGACGTTGACGCCGAGATCGAAGCCCATCAGCTTCATCGGAATATGGCCCTGGTCGTGGTACATCGCCACTACGCCGTCGAACTCTCCGTTGCGCGCCCGCCAGAAGACCGTGTCCGGCGGCACCGGCCCGAAGACCTGCAGCCCCTCCGTGCGTGCCTGCTCGATCGCCGGAATAATGATCTCGATCTCCTCCCGGCCAAAGAGTCCGCTCTCGCCCGCATGCGGATTCAGACCGGCGATCGCGATCCGCGGCCGCTCGATGTCGAGGCTGCGCAGCCCCTGATCCGCCAGGTGCATCACATCCAGGAGACGCGGCCGCGTCACGCGCTCGATCGCCTCCCGCAGCGACACGTGCGTGCTCACGTGCAGAACGCGCAGCTCGCGATTGGTTAGCATCATCGTGACTTTGCCGCTGCCCGTATGCTCCGCCAGGAGCTCCGTATGCCCCGCCCAGTGAAAGCCGGCACGTTGCATCGCCTCTTTGTTGAGCGGCGCGGTTACGATGGCGTCGACCGTCCCCTCCAGGGCGAGATCCGCCCCCCGTATGACAAACTCGACCGCGGCGCGTCCGGCCTCCGGCGTGATCTGGCCCCATGGGCACTGCTCGGGATCGGCATTGCCGAGATCCAGGATGTCCACTGTCCCCGGCTCAAATCGGGCGTCCGAAATATCTGCTACCGGCCGAAGCTTCAGATCGGGTGGGCCGGCGGCCTGCGCCGCCCGGCGCAGGATGCGCGTATCCCCGACGACGATCGGCCGGCACCAGTCGTAGACGTCGCCCTCGCCAAGCGCCTTGAGCGTCACCTCGGGTCCGATGCCGGCAGGGTCGCCGAGCGTGATGGCGAGCAGCGGCCGGTCCCGTGCCGTTCTATCGTTCATCTTTTCCTCCCGGCCGGTAGGCCGCTGCCAAGACCCTAGCACGCTCGTTGGCCCGCGTCAAAAGGATATCCGCCCCCTGCGCCTGCTCCCGGTGGTATCCTACGCTTAGCCGAAGCGCAAGGTCGCGGCAATGAGGCGGGACCGGCGGTGGAAGTCCGCCGGACAGAGAGCTCGATAGGATCTGCCCTCGCCTCGAGATGCTCGAAGATACACAAGGTTTCAATCGGAGTGACAGATTTACCAACCACACCCGAGCCGGTCGAGAAAGATCGGGCTGGCTCGCCGCGTCCCATTCCGGTTCGTGGCTCGTCGTTCTCCCTGGGCGTACTCTTCCGAGGCCGGCAGATTCCGCTTACGATCCTCGTTCTGCTTGCGGCGCTGACCATGGTCGGGCTGGGCATCTGGCAGCTTCAGCGCCGCACGGAGCGGCTGGCACGCAACGCTCACATCACCCAGCGCCTCTCAGAGCCGCCACTCGCCATCGCAGGGCCCGTTGCCGACCCGGCGGCGCTCGAGTTTCGGCGTGTTACCGTCTCCGGCACCTTCGATTATGCTAACGAGATCGTCCTGCGCAATCGGTCACGCGATGGCCGGCCCGGGGTACACGTCGTTACACCGCTGCGGATCGCCGGAAGCGACCGAGCCGTGCTTGTCGACAGGGGATGGATCCCCTACGAGCAGACTGATCCTGAGGCGCGCCGGGTTTTTCGAGGGCCGGCGACAGCAACCGTCGCCGGCATCGCCCATCCTTCAACTGGCCAGCCGAGTGGCCTCGGGCCCGTCGATGCGCCGGTCGGGCCCGGCCATCCACGCCTAGATGCGTGGTTCAGGATCGACGTTCCCCACATTCAGCAGCAGACGCCCTATCCGCTCCTGCCCTTCTACGTCGAGCAATCGCCGGAGCAAGGCGCGCCCGACCTGCCATGGCGCAGCGAGGACTTGGCCCTGGACGAGGGGCCGCATCTGAGCTATGCGATTCAGTGGTTCTCCTTTGCGACGATCTTGGTCGTCGGCTACATCGTGCGTGCCGCGCGTGCCCCAATCCCGCCTCCCCGGGCAGGCTAGCCTGCCGTCGGCTCGGGCGCAGGGCCGTGACGATCTTCTTCGATAGAAACAAGGACCTCCGACCTGAACGGCCGGAGGTCCTTGCCGCGAGCCGGCCTCAGGTCTGCTGCCTTTATTCCGGCACGAGCACGCGCGCAGCCCAGTCGCCGAATGCCTCGCCATCGGCGCGCTCGTTCTTCCACTGCGTGAGGATATCGGCCAGGGTATCGACCAGGACGTTAGCACGCACGTCGGGGCGATAGAGCCGCGACAGCCGGGTACCTTCGAAGCTTCCGCCGACGAAGATGTTGTACAGGCCCAGGCTCCGCCCGACCAGCCCGATCTCGGCCGTCGGCGGTCGCGAGCAGGCGTTCGGGCACCCGCTCATCCGGATCCACACCCGGTCGTTGCCGAAGCCGCGCTGCTCGAGCTCGCCGATCATCTCCGGCATGTAGCGCTCGCTCTCGGCGACCGCCAGACCACACGTCGGGTATGCCGGGCACGCCATGGCATAGCGCCGCAGCACGCTCAGCGTGCCGTTACCCGTCGAGAGTCCGTAGTGCTGAAGCAGTGCCGCGACGCGCGGCTTGGCGTCGGGCGCGATATTCACCATGATCAGGTTCTGATGCGCGGTCAGGCGGATCTCTGGCTTGACCTCTTCCACGATCGCGCGCAGCCCCGTCTTTGCCGGAAGCTCCGGCGTGTCCTGGATCCGCCCATTCTCGATCCAGACCCCGACCATCCAGCGCCCATCGGCCTGCTCCCGCCACCCGAGATGATCGTCGACTCCGTACTTTTGAACCTCGGCCGACGGCGCAAGCCGCCATCCCAGCCGCTGGGCGAGCTCGTCCTGGAACCATGCGACGCCGCGCTCCGCCAGCACATACTTCAGCCGTGCGTGCCGCCGGTTGGTCCGGTCTCCCGTGTCACGGTAGATCGCGGTGGCGGCCTCCAGCACCGGGAGCGCCTGGTCTACCGGCAGAAAGCCGATGCGGTCGCCAAGGCGCGCAAAGGTCTCGGCCTTGCCGTGCGTGCTTCCAAGCCCGCCGCCGGCCGTGAGGTTGAAGCCCTGCACCTCCCCATCTTTGCCGATCACCGTCTCCAGCGCCACGTCCTGCGTGAGAACGTCGATACAGTTGTCGTGCGGCAGCCCGATCGCCATCTTGTGCTTGCGCGGCATGTACGTCGGCCCGTAGAACGACTCCTCGCGCTTCGGCTCTACCTTGACCCGCGTGCCGTCGGCCATGAATTTCTCGCCGTCCAGCCAGAGCTCGTAGTAGGCGGTCGAGTCGGCCAGGAAGCGATCGCTGATCTGCTGGGCCAGTCCCTGGTAGTCGAAGTGGTTGCCGGGCAGCAGATCGGCCACGGGACAGGTCAGCGTGTTGCGCGCGATATCTCCGCAGCCGCCGTAGGTCGTCATCCAGCGCTCGTTGAGCGCCCGGATCAACGGCTTGAAATTCGACTTGCCGACGCCGTGGAACTGGAAATCTTGCCGCGTCGTGATGCGCAGCGTGTTATTGGCAAGCGTAGAAGCGAGTTCGTCCGCGACCAGATATTGCTCCGCCGTGAGGCGCCCGCCGGGGAACTTGGTCCGGACCATGAAGCTCCAGGCCCGGTCGAGGCCCTGCTTCTTGCGCTCCCTACGCAGATCGCGATCGTCCTGCTGATAGCTGCCGTGAAATTTGAGCAGCTGGTACGAGTCTTCGGAGACGCGATCCGTCATCTGATCGGCAATCTCCTCCCGGATGTTGCCTTCGAGGCCGGCGCTGGCAGCCTTGAGCTCCTCGACCTTGGACGGAGCGGCGGCGGGGGCAACAGGTCGATCAATAACTTCGTCTATCATTCTTTTTTCCTTTTGCGGCGTCGTACGAGGCCAAAGGCTCTCCCGGCACAGGCCGCATCACTGAGGCGGGAGCCGCTACCGTTCGCGTGCGGCTCCCGCCTGGGTTGCCGCCGGCACCTCGATCAGGCGCCCGCTGCCGACGTCGTAGATGTAGCCATAGATCGGAATTGTGCCTGGAACGAGTGGATGGGATCGAATTCGCAGCACGTCGTCGACCACGCTCTGCTGCCGGTCACGAATCGTCAGGAAGTTGATGAATTCGCCTTCGGTCGAGCCCGGCCCCTCGCCACTGTCATGCCAGCCGCTCGCGTCGATAGACGCAGTCTTGAGGCTTTGTGCCAGCAGCCCACGCATGATCTCGTCCGTAAATGTCTCCATGCCGCAGTCGCTGTGGTGGATCACAAGCCATTCGCGCGTACCAAGCAGTTTGTACGAGATCACGAGCGACCTGATCGCGTCGTCGCTGGCCCGTCCACCGGCATTGCGGATGACGTGCGCGTCACCTTCGGTGAGGCCGGCAAACTTGGCTGGATCGAGGCGCGCATCCATACAGGTAAGGATGGCGAAATGGGCTCCGGGGGGCATCGGCAGCGCCCCTTTGCTGCCGAAGCTTTCGGCGTAGACTCGATTGGCGGCCAATACTTCATCGAGCAACCTGCTCATGTTCCACCTTCTCCCACGACTGTCCCATATGGCGCCCTTGCCCGTAGCTCCCGCCGCCGCTAGCCTTCGACCAGCACCGCGCGCGCTGCTGGCTCGAGCAGCCCTGTCTGCTCCAGGTAAGCGAGGATCTTCTGGGCGCTCTCGGCCGGCGTCTCCCGCGCCGTATGTACCGTTACCTCCGGGTGCAGAGGCGCCTCGTAGGGATCCGATACGCCGGTGAACTCTTTGATTTCGCCTGCCAACGCCTTCTGGTACAGGCCTTTGACGTCGCGCTCGATGCACGCGTCGAGCGGGCACTCCACGAAGACTTCGACGAACCTGCCGACGCGCGCGCGTACCTGGTCGCGCGTCTCGCGGTAGGGCGAGATCGCCGCCGCGATCGCGATGACGCGGTTGCGCGTGAGCACTTCGCAGACCCACCCAATACGTAGAATATTCGTGTCGCGGTCGGCCCGTGAAAATCCGAGGCCCTTGCTGAGATGCGTCCGAACGACGTCGCCGTCGAGCACCTCGACCAGCTCGCCCCGACCACGTAGCTCCTGCTCGATCAGCCCGGCGATCGTCGACTTGCCGGCGCCTGAGAGGCCCGTGAACCAGATCGTGAATCCTTTTGACATTCTCAAACCTTTACGCGAGTAGCCGGGAGCCGGCCGGTATGGCCGGAGGGCGCAGCCTCCCCCATACTGCTGCCGACAGCCGGTGGTTGCTTGTTAGTCCGCTGCCGCGGCAGGCCGATGGCTCATCAGCACCTCGACGACCTCACGCCGTGAGAACTCGGGTGGCGGCGCCTCGCCGCGCTGCAGCAGGGCGCGCACCGCCGTCCCCGAGAGTGTGACGTGATGCTCGCTATCATGCGGACACGTCTTCTGCGAGGCCATCCCGGCACACCGCCGGCAGTAAAACGTGTGCTCGAAGAAGAGCGGTGTGATTCCGAGCGCTGCACGGTCGAACTCATGGAAGATGTGCTGTGCATCGTAGGTGCCGTAGTAGTTGCCGACGCCGGCGTGGTCCCGCCCTACGATGAAGTGTGTGCAGCCGTAGTTCTTGCGGGCCAAGGCATGATGGACCGCCTCGCGCGGCCCGGCATAGCGCATTGCCGCCGGGAACGCCCCCAGCAGCGTGCGGCCCCGCGGGTAATAGTCCGCCAGCAGTCGCTCGTAGGAGCGCACCCGGACGTCGGCCGGGATGTCATCGCCCTTGGTCTCTCCGACCAGCGGATGCAGCAGCAGCCCGTCGACGATCTCCAGCGCGCACTTCTGAATATACTCGTGCGCGCGATGAACCGGGTTACGAGTCTGGAAACCCACGGTGGTCCGCCAGCCCCGGTCGGCGATGATCGAGCGGATAGCGCTCGGCGTCTGCGGCAGATGCGGGAAAGACAAGTCGAGCGGACGCAACAGCATGATCTCGCCCGCGAGCAGCCGGTCGCCCGCTGCATAGAGGCGTGCTACCCCTGGGTGGGCCGCCTCCTCGGTACGATAGACCTTACGCGCCTCATGTGCCTTGTCGTAGCCGTAGATCTCAGCCAGATCCAGAATTGCAACGATCTCCTGTCGATCGTTGGCGAGGGCAACCTGCTCTCCGACACGCAGGCTTTCCGCGACGGCATCAGGAACCGCTAGCGTGATCGGCAGCGACCACGGAAGACCGTTGGCGAGGTGCATATGGTCGACAACCGATTCGTAGTCCGCCCGTGCCATGAATCCCATCAGAGGGCTATAGCCACCTGTCGCGATCAACATAAGATCGGCGAGATGCACGGCGTTGAGCTGAACGCGCGGCAGAGTTGCTGCGCGCTCGATTGCCTCCGCCCGCTCTGCTTCGGGCAAGAGCCGATCGATAAGCTTTCCGCCATGTGGCGCGATGTAACTCATTAGGTGTTCTGCTCCAAATGAAGACCGCATTCGGTTTTGTTGAACCCTGTCCAGCGGCCCGAGCGCGGATCGTCGTTGATAGGTCGGCGCGTGCAGGTACGGCACCCGAGCGACCGGTACCCTTGGTCGAGCAATCGATTATAAGGCACGCTGTGCTTATGGATATAGCTCCAGACGTCGCGCTCGCTCCAGAAGGCCAGCGGGTTGAGCTTGACGAGGTTATATTTGCCGCTCCATTCGATCAGATTGGTCTTGGTGCGGCTCGCGGCGCCGTCCCGCCGGACGCCGGTGATCCAGGCCTCGAACGGCTCCAGCGCTTCCGCCAGCGGGCGCACCTTGCGCCGACCGCAGCAGCGATCCGGGTCGCGCTCCCACAGGGCCGGCCCTTCGGCTTCCGCCTGCTGCGCCACCGTCTGCTCTGGTTGTACTGCCCGCGGGACGATCCCATAGCGCTGCCGAACCTCTGTCACGAGCTGATACGTTTCTGGGAAGAGCAAGCCCGTGTCGAGATAGAGCACCTCTGTTTCGGGTGCGACCGAGGTGATCATATCCAGCAACACCATGCCTGCCGGCCCACCGAACGAGCATGACAGCGCCATGTGGCTGCCCCATTGGTCGCTTGCCCAGCGCAGCAGCTCCTCGGGCGGAGCACCCCGGAACTGCTCGTTCAGATCAAGAATCTCGTTCGCATCGAGACGAAGCTCGTCGGTTCCTCTGTAAGCCATGCCGCTTTCCTTAATCAGCTGACGCCGCAGCCGTCTGTGCCCGAGCAGCGCCATCACCCGCGCCTGTCGCCGCACCGCCATCGCGCGGCCCCGCCGGCAGCCCGAGCCGCTCCCGGAGCGCCTCATCCGATAGGCTTCGCGTCCATGTGGCAAACGTATCTCTTCCACAGCGCTCGACCTGGTACGCCTTTACCAGCCGGACAAGCCGCTGCGGTATCTCGTCCCAGGCTAGAGTCGACGCGACCAGCCGGGGGTGCGGCGGACCGCCAAGTAGAAGATTTGCGGTCGTTCTTCCTGCTGGGCTGTCGGGGTAAATCTGCAGCACCACGTCGATCCCCTCCGGCGCCGGAGTCTCTGGCACCGCGGAGACCTGAATTCGGAGCGGCTGAGCAAGCGAAGCGGCCGATGCAAGATATGCCTCCAGCTTCGCCGCCTGTTCCTGCCCGTCTACCGTGACTCCCATAGAAAATTCCTCCAAAAAACAACACCCTCAATCGCTCCAGATGAGGGTGTTGCGAGCGTAGCTGTATAGGACTGCAACGCGCGACCAACTCTCATCTTCCAGTTCTCTGCCGGAATTAGCACCTGCCTGACGGACGTTGTCTGGTGGTTGCTGGGGCTTCGCCGGGCCGGTCCCTCCACCCCTCTGGATAAGAGCATGCGTGTTATTCAGTTGTCTGAGGTGAATATACGTGAGTAGGTCAACTTTGTCAAGAACGAATTGTTGACAATTTAAGGCAACTATGCTAACTTTGAACCGGCAGAGGCTAATCGCCGGTCGCTGGATGGTGGTCTCCGCGAATGTTTGGCGACCGGTAACTGATCTCTGACTAACGATTCAAGGAGGCCGGTTATGGCTAATTACGCCAATCCCGAGGTTCTGGTCGACACCGCTTGGGTGGCGGCTCACCTCAACGATCCCAAGGTGCGCCTGTTGGAGTCGAACGAGGATGTCCTGCTCTACGAGACGGGCCATATCCCCGGTGCACAGAAGCTGGACTGGGTCGGCGATCTCAACGATCCCGTGGTGCGCGATTACCTGGACAAGCCGCACTTCGAGCAGCTGCTGAGCCGTCTGGGGATTGTCAACGATACGACGGTCATCTTCTACGGCGACAAGAACAATTGGTGGGCGACCTACGCCCTCTGGGTTTTCAAGCTCTTCGGCCATAAGGATGCCCGGATCCTTAACGGCGGCCGCAAAAAGTGGATCGACGAGGGACGCGAGCTGACCAAGGAAGTTCCGAGCTATCCCCCGGCGCAGTACCATGCCCAGGAGCGCAACGACGCCGCGATCCGCGCCTTCCGTGATCAGGTGCGCGATCTGTTGGGGAAGGCCGCACTGGTAGACGTGCGCTCCCCCGATGAGTACACCGGCAAGAAGCTCCACATGCCGGAGTATCCCCAGGAAGGTGCTCTGCGCGGCGGCCATATCCCCACGGCGAAGAATATCCCCTGGGCCCAGGCGGCCAACGAGGACGGAACCTTCAAGTCGCGCGAGCAGCTCGAGCAGCTCTATACCGGCAAGGGGATCACGCCCGATAAGGATGTGATCGCCTACTGCCGCATCGGCGAGCGCTCGTCACATACCTGGTTCGTGCTCAAGTATCTTCTCGGCTACGACAACGTCCGCAACTACGACGGCTCGTGGACCGAGTGGGGCAACAGCGTCGGCGCGCCAATCGAGCGTGAAGTGACAACGGAAGTAGGCCGGTAGCAAACTGGCCAACATGAAGGCGGGGCGCCATATAAACGCCCCGCCCTTCATTGTTCCAACTCGCTAGTTCGAAACTATGCACTTTAGTGCAAGACTTTAGTTGCTACTCACGTCCGCCTGTGAGGTCGTCGGAGCGCTCTTTGGA
>JBBSGA010000039.1:0-26120 GCA_038254585.1 Chloroflexales bacterium
ACGATCGGCTGGGGCTCGACTATGTGACCCGGCGCCAACCGCATTCGCCAATGCTGCGCAAGCGTTGAAATCACAACGATTGCCTCCATCCATGCGAATGATTCGCCAATACATTGGCGTGGTCCGCCACCGAAGGGGAAATAGCTGAACTTCGGGCGTTCGGCTCGTGCCTCGGGTGTCCATCGTAACGGGTCAAATCGGAACGGCTCCTCGTAGTAGCGCGGATCGTGGTGCATGACGTACGGGCTCAACATCAGGTTGCTGTTGGCTGGTACCTGGTACCCGCCGACTTCGAACGCGTCGAGCACCTGCCGAGGTATCAGCCAAATCGGCGGGTAGAGGCGCATGGACTCATGAATCACCATCTCGGTGTACTTGAGGTGCGGTATGTCATCCACGGTTGGTAATCGACCGCCAAGCACCGTGTCAAGCTCGGCAAGCAGTTGTGCTTCAACCTCGGGATGCTGCGAGAGTAAGTACCAGGTCCATGCCAGAGCATTCGCAGTTGTCTCATGGCCTGCCAGAAAGATCGTGATGGCTTCATCACGGAGCTGCTTGTCGCTCATTTGCTCCCCGTCCTGATCGACGTCCGAGGCACTAAGGAGCATGGATAATAGATCGCCACGGTCTCCGCCACCGCGCCGCTCTGCAATGATCCGGTAGATCGTGGAATCGAGACGGGCACGGGCGCGCCGAAAGCGCTGATTAGCCGGCAGCGGCAGGCGGTCGAGTATCTTGGCGGCACGGATGGGAGTTATTTTGAAGAGCCAAGCCGGGGACCGCTGTGATGCCTGAAGACAGGCAGTTAGCGCCGCTCCGATTTCGTCGGCCTCGACCTCCATATCTGCGTCATAGAGCGTCTTGCTGACGATCGCGAGAGCTAGGTGCATCATATCCTGAGCTATGTTACGTGTCTCACCCCCATGCCATCGCCTCATGTGCCGCACGCTATATTCTGACATGACCGAGGCATACGTCTCGATACGCTTCCGGTGAAAAGCAGGCTGCGCGAGATGACGGTGACGGCGATGGAACTCTCCCTCACTCGTTAAGAGCCCTTCCCCGAGCAGGTATTTGGACCGCCGCATGCCGAGCGACTTTCGGAAGTTGCGATGATTGGTTACAAGCACGTCCTTGATGTAGTCCGGGTGGTTGAGCAAGAAATAATTACGCGGCCCGATCTTAAAGTGAACTACGTCGCCGTAGTCACGAACGGCGCCGAGAAGAAAACTCAATGGATCGTCACGAAATTCCGGCAGCACACCGGTAAATGGGTGCCCCTTCGGGCCGGGGGGACGACGAGCTGGCGCCATGCTAACCTCCGCCGTAAGCTGTTACTCAACGCGAGTACAGCATGTTCAATTCTGCCTCTATGGATCGCTATTGAAGAAACGTCGAGTGAGCTCGATCGTGTTCAAATCTCGACCGCATCATAGCCGTATCGTTCATAGTATATCCCGAGCTTCTGTCGAACTTTCTCGCACTCGCGGGCTACTTCAGGCAAAAGCCGCAGCGGTCGCGGCTCAATAAACGTTTCATACGCTACGCGGTCCCGCTCTTCCAACCCAAGGAAATTTAGGACTTGCTTAACAGCGGATTTCGGGTCCGCGCACACGTCTTCGTATCTCAAGGAGATGTGATCGCTACTCGGTAAATCGTTGACGTGCCGCATGAAGTAGGTGATCCCACGAACTACATGCCGCGTGACGATACGCACTCCGAGCACGAAGTGGGGGGAAAAGAGCAGGCGGATGGCAGTTCGCCTAACCGGCTTGCGGTAGATCTGTCTGTACCACTCCGCGATGAGATCGTTGTATGCGCTCCGAGTACCGAGTGATGCTCGAACAGCTTTTAGTTGTGAGTTGATCACATGCAGCGGGTGCCGGTGGATGAAGATGAACTTGGCATCCGGAAAGGCACGCTTGACATACATGAAGTTGAGGAAATAGTCCCATGGATTCTTGAGCAATAGGGGCTTGGCCGGATCTGAGACGAACTGGACTTTCTTGCACAACTCGACAAACTTCGGCAAGCTCCTCGGCGTTAACTGAAGGCGGAAGCCGGCGTCCTTTAGGATAAAGCCATACTCCTCTGGCAAATCGGGCGTGACTTCAACTCCATCGATGATACGGTTGGTCAATCCCATTCGCAGCAAGTAGCTGCTGAGCTGTTCCTTTGCCGCTTGCTCGGTTTCCTGAAGATGGTTCATGATGATCTCGTCGTACCGGCTCAGGTGATATGCACGTACGACATTAAAGCACTGCGTGGCATCAAGTAGACGGTAAAGGATCGTCGTCCCCGATCGATGGTCGCCCATAATGAAGATCGGCCGAAAGCGGACATCTTCCAGCAAGTTGATGTACTGCTGGTCGCCAAACGTGCCAAGCGGTGCGGTCTCTATCATCTCTTCAACGCCTTCCTGCTGCCCTGAGCCTCCTACTACATTGCTCTGGGCCGATCGTGTAACAAGAATCTATTGTGGAGCGTTCGGGCATGATCCCCCTGGGCCAAGCACTGCCGGGAGATAGATCTGATACTGCGGCGACGGTCCGTCGGTCGACGACGTTAATCGCCATAGACGCAGACCGTAGTATTGGTTGGCGGATCCAATAAACAGCCCGTATGGCGTCGAAACGAGCTGCCGTGCTCCAACGCTGAACTTGTCGCCGAAGCCGTTATGTGTGATCTGCGAAAACTGCTGGCCGTCGACCGAGCTATACAGGTCGAAGCCAAGATTGTCTTGGAACGACGGCGAAGGGAACTGCTCACGTAACGGCGTGCTCCCGTCGAAGGTTCCTACGTAGAGACGGTCGCCGTGGACTCCCATGCGCCAGATATGGAGATTGTAAGGCCAGCCGAAGGCAGTACCCATGCCACTCAGCGCCCTCTTTTGCTGGCAGCCTCCTGGAAGCTGGCGCGGGTCTCCAACGACCACATCCCAACTGTCATCTTGATTGATGCGGTAGAGTTCCGCCGGGAAATCGGTGCCGAAGTAGAGTTTTTCCTTGAAGACCTGCATGGCCACAATGCCATGTGCCGTGGGCGTTTGGCGGTACGCGCCATTCGTTACCACGGGCGTGAACGAGTAAGGAAGGGTCCCGTTCGCCATCGTCTTCCAAACCGTGAAAGGCTCGGACTTATCGCCTGATCCTAGGTAGAGAAAGCCGTTATAGCTGGCCATCTCATACAGGCTCATGCCATCCGGCGTGATCTGACGGAAGTTGTCGTTTCCGCCTGCGGGATCGGCTGCCTCGTAGACCGGACCTTGACCCAGCAGCCCGTCGGAAGCGACGACGTACAAGCGACCCTCGTGGACCGTCATCGAGCGGAAGCCGTTCGCGGAAGTCGCCGCTAAGAGGCCGGAATCCTGCGGCACGGCGTCCCAGTGCTCGCCATCGGCGGTGCGTAGAATCCGCGGCGGCGGGAGGTGGGATGCGTTGAAGCTGCGCGCGCTTACTCCACCCACATACAAGGCCTCCGTGCCGTCAGATTCCTTAAAGATGGCCATTGTGCGGAAGCCGATGTCACGCGCGATGTATTTGCTTGTGTCGGGATGATCCGGATCGAGCGGTACGTCGTTGGGCGACTGGTAGACTCGCTCCCAGGCATTCGTCTCGGGTGTCCACCGCCAGATCTCCGCCTGGAGGGGTAGGTTTTGCGGGCTGGAGGTGCACCGGATCTCCGGATCCGGATCTGGATATGGATAGAGCTGCGGATTGTCTGGGTGATAGTAGGCCAGGGTCGCATCTTGAACACACTGTGTGCTCCGGCCGGTCCCGACATAGAGCTTGCCTTGCCACCATACCATCGCCCAGGCCACACTGTTCTGGCGATCCCCAAAGCCCTGCACAGCAGCCAGATCAACGCTGACGACGGATGCGGACGCTGCCCTCTGTGTGCGGCCCGGCTGCACGGAGACTAGGGCCAGCATGAGGGCCACTGCGCCCACGGTAAACCGCTTCGTCATCTCCATCCCTTTCTTGCGTAGACGTAGTGCTAAGATGAGCTGTCAAAGGCCAGGGTGCAGGAACCGAAAGAGCACCTGCGCCCTGGCCTCGTGCGTGATCTAGACCTGATCTGTGAAGCGCCGGCACATCCCCGGCCTTGTGATTGTACGGTGCCCCGGTAGCTCATGCATCGGTCAATACGTCACGTGCGATCACAACAGATCCGTTGTCCTCAACCCCTGTCCCCCGGCCCACATTTACCCGATGCACCACCGCCCACGACCATCGGCAGGTAGATCTTGAACGGCCCCGCTGTCCTTCCAGATGCTACCTTTTCTTTCCACATGGTCAGACCGTAGTATTGGTTAGCTGCCCCGAGGAAGAGGCCATACGGCGTCGACGTCAGCGTCCGTACACCCTCATTGTACTTGTGGTTGTTCGGGTCGGAGGAAGTACTTGTGCCGAAGCCACTATTCGTGATCTGTGTAAAGCTGGCGCCGTCACCCGACGAGAAGAAGTCGAAGCCCATAGTGTTTTCCGGCGGGGGGGAGCTGTCGTTCCTACTCCCCGTCGAATTATCGAACGTGCCGACAAAGAGCTGATCCTCGTGGCATTCCATCCGCCAGATAAGTGTGTTATTGGCCACGTTGAAACCCGCGCCCAGGCCACTCAGAGGAGACTTCGTCACACCACCGGACACGCGTGCGTTGCCCACGACGAGGTCCCAGGATTCGTCCGGATTGATACGGTAGACCTCGGCCGGAACAGAGGTGCCCAGGTAGAGCCGGTTGTCGAAGACCCGCACGCTTACGACGGCCTGAGAACGCTGGCCACTCGGGGCATCACCGCCGTTGGCGATAATCGGCCGGAAATCGCTGGTCGAAGTGCCGGTGCCATCCCATTTCCATACTATGAATGGCTTAGCCGGGAAGCTAACTTGTGGCGCTCCAGACCCAAGGTAGAGGGACCCGTTGTAGCTGGCCATCTCGTAAACTTCCTGGCTCGGATGTAGTGGGTCGGGATCCCAAGCTGCAGGAGTGATTCGACGGAAGTTGTTGTCGCCGCCGCTGGGGTTGGCCGATTCGTAGACCTGGCCCTGGCCGTTCAAGCCTGAGGAGGCGACAACGTACAGCTTCCCATTGTGGATCGTCATCGAACGGAAGCCTACCACCTGCGTTTGGGTTGCGCCAAGGAAGGTACCTGTGTTCTGAGGCACCGGCTGCCACGAGTCCATATCGCCGGAAGTAGTGCGGAGGATTCGAGGCGGCGGCAATATTTGTGTCCGGTGACCCTGGCTATCTTGAGAAAAGTAGAGGCTGCGCGCGGTGGCGCTGCCGACGTAGAGCGCATCGGTTCCGTCCGCCTCATGGAAGATTCCCATCGTTCGGTAGCCGATGTCGAGCGCGAGGGGATGCCCGGGATATCTGGGGTTGTCTATCGTGGGCGACTGGTAGACCCGGTCCCAGGTGTTTGTCCCGGGCGTCCAGCGCCAGATCTCGGCCTGTAGAGGCAGGTTCGCCGGATCGGGCTTGTTATCAGGCGTTAGGGGGCAGGAAACCTCCGGGTCCGGAGGGTACGGCGTATTGATGATCAGCCGAGCCACCAATGTGCGGTAGCAGCCAAAAGCGCGAGCCGTACCAACGTAGAGCTTCCCTTTGAACCAGATCGACGCCCAGGGCTCGCTATTTTGGCGATCCCCAAATCCCTGTTGCCCGCTCAGCTCAAAGTCACCGGCCGTGAGGGCACTCGGGCTCGACGCAGAGCCGGCCGACTGCTCGGCGGCGGAACTCACCATCCATGGAGTTGTCAAACCAAACGACAGGACAAATAGCAGGACGAGACGGAACATTCGGCTAGGCATAACGGTCCTCCTCCAAGACATAAACGACGACGGGATTCCGATGTGGACCTTCGCTACTTTCGTGGTAGAGAAGCGGCGAAAAACGAAAATTGGGCGATGCAATGGAGACGGGATGAAACGTACACCCACGTCTGGAGCTGGTCAACATGCGCACAAGTATGCTCATCTAGGCCATATCAAGGGACGGCTGGCGTGTAGCCAGGCGCTCCAACAGGTCGGCAGCACGGCGCGGGCCGTCGTACTGCGCCAGGATGGCACGCATACGCTGGGCGTTCTCGCGGTAGGCTGGCTCGCGCAGCACGTGCTCGACCGCATCGCGTAGCCGCGCGGGCGCGCAGCGCCGGGGGTTGAGCCGCACCCCCGCGCCCGCTTCCACCACCCGCTGCGCGTTCTCCGGCTGGTCCCATTCGGTCGGCACAACCACCATTGGCACCCCGGCTTGCAGCGCCGCCATGGTCTGGCCCGATCCCCCCGTCGTGACCAGCACGTCCGTCTGCGGCAGCACATCCGTGAACGGGACCCACTCCACCGCCCGGATGTTCGGCGCGACTGGCCCCAGCCCCAGCGCTTGCAGGTCGCGGTTGCCTGTCGTCATGATGACGTGCAGCGGCAGGTCCGCCAGCCCTCCCGCTGCTGCCGGAAGCACGAGCGGTTGCTTGGGGTTGGCTGTGCCCTCGGAGACGAGCACCCAAGGGCGGTCGTGGGGTAGCTCGCCGAGCCAGGTCGGGGCGGGCTGGGTGCTGGGCTTGTTCCAGATGCACGGACCGATGTAGTGCACCGAGGGTGGCAGGTCGCCGCGCTGGTAGTCGTATTCCGGCACGCTCGGCACCAGGTAGAGCGGCATTTGGCCGTAATACTCGGTCACCGAGGTCGTCAGCGGCGGCAGACTATACTGCTGGCGCAGCTCGTTCACTGCCTGCCTGTGTCCCCTAGCGGCCACGCGGCGCGCTGTTCTCACGATGTGGGTCAGCAGGCGGATGCGCCAGTTGCGGGGGCGGGGTAAGCCCAGGCCAAACGGTCCCACCTCCGGTCCAGGCAGCATGCAGGCGGCAAAGGGCGAGAAGACGGCCACCGGGACATCGAAGGCCTCCCGGAGCACCACCGCGGGTCCCCACATCGTCGTGTCGGTGACGATGACGTCGGGCTGCCAGGTGGCTAGTACCTTAACTTGGTCTGCCACCTGCTGCTGCAAGGTCTTGCGAAGCCACGCTTGATAAAGCCTCCTTGTATACAATGCGTTCCTCATCGAGGCAAACTTGTTTCGCTCGTCCACCATGGCCCAAAACTCTTCCTCGTCGATTTGCTCGAACGGGAAACAGGTAAAGCCTTCGCCCTCGATCGTCGGGCATACCCTGGCACTCGTGTAGAAGGCCACCTCGTGCCCGCGCTCCCGCAGCCCATACCCCAGCGCCGTCGCCGGAAAGTAGTGGCCGGGGAACGGCCATGTCCCGATCAGAAACTTTGCCATCCTCTTGGTCTCACTCTCGGTATTCCTGCTTTTTGTGAC
This sequence comes from Chloroflexales bacterium, assembly GCA_038254585.1. Classification (GTDB taxonomy): domain Bacteria; phylum Chloroflexota; class Chloroflexia; order Chloroflexales; family Kallotenuaceae; genus JBBSGA01. The sequence goes on from JBBSGA010000039.1 coordinate 7,316, forward strand.
CTGAGACGACCGAACGGGGGCATGAACATTCGGCGCGTCTAGACCACGGTCAGCGCAGGCTGGCTGACGCTCAAGCTTTCCAACAACTCAACCGCTCGCTGCGGGCCATCATAGACGGCGAGCACCGCGCGCATGCGCTGGGCATTCGCGCGATACGACGGGTCCCGCAGTACGTGCTGGACTGCCTCGCGTAGCCGCTCTGGTGTGCAGCGCCGGGGGTTGAGCCGCACCCCCGCGCCCGCTTCCACCACCCGCTGCGCGTTCTCCGGCTTGTCCCACTCGGTCGGCACGACCACCATCGGCACCCCGGCTTGCAGCGCCGCCATCACCGTCCCGGCGCCACCCGTGGTGACCAGGACGTCCGTCTGGGGCAGCAGGTCGCTGTGAGCGACCCAGCGCACCACCCGCACGTTGGGCGCGATCACACCCAAGTCCAAGCTGTCCGGCTCACGGTTCCCTCCTGTCGTCATACTCACGTGCAGAGGCAGATGGGCGAGCCCCTGGGCGGCAGCCCGCAGCACCAGGGGCTGCTGGGAGTTGACCGTGCCCTCGGAGACGTGCACCCAGGGCTGGTCATGGGGCAGCGCCTGTAGCCACGCGGGGGCCGGCTCGGTGCTGGGCTTGTTCCAGACGCAAGGGCCGATGTAGTGCACCGAGGGCGGCAGGTCGCGGCGCTGGTAATCGAACTCCGGCACGCTCGGCATCAGGTACAGCGGCATCTGCCCACCATACTCCGTCATAGAGATCGACAACGGCGGCAGGCCATAACTACGCCGCACATCGTTTGCTGCCGCGCGGAAGTCCGCCGCAAACCAATCTCCCACCGTCGCCAATGTACGGGCCATCAGGCGGGTGCGCCAGTCGTGTGGGCGTGGCAGGCCCAGGCCAAACGGCGGAGCCTCAGGGCCGGGCAGCATGCAGGCGGCGACCGTCGAGAAGACCGCCACGGGTATCGCGTGTGTTTCGTGAAGCACCAAGGTCGGTCCCCACATCGCGGTTTCTGCGACGACAACGTCGGGCTGCCAGATGTCAATAGCTTTCATGAGGTCGGTCACCTGCCCCGGCAACGTGTCGAGGAGCCATGCGCGGAGGAGCTTTTTCATCTGCCCAGGTCGCCTACCAGATGCCCACCTTTCTCGGGCAACCATCAATTCGGCGAAGCGCTGCTCATCAATATGCTCGAACGGGAAACAGACAAAGCCCTCAGCTTCGATGGGACGGCAAGCCTGCGCGCCCGAGTAGAACGCGACCTCGTGGCCGTGCTCGCGGAGCGCGTGCGCAACGGCAGTCAACGGAAAGTAGTGGCCCGGGAACGGCCATGCGCCGATCAAAAACTTTGGCATGCGCTATACCTTGCAGCTGCCAGTCCCATTGGCTGGGCCTCTTGCAGGAAAGGAGCCATGTAGTTAATCATCTGCTCCGGCTGCTGGAGCGGGGCAAAATGCTCGCCGCCCTCAAGGAGGGCCGGCGTGCAATTGGGAAGGACCTTGCGGAGCGCATCATAGGTTCCCAAATAATTGGAGTTGCTCCCGTATAACAACAGTACCGGGTGTATAATTTGGGCCAGAGAATCCAAGCTCAGCCCTGACATGTTCTCATAGTCCTGCACCATAGTCGTGGTGTCGAGCAGTCGCAACACCTGGTCGCCTTTCCGTGGCAGCCCGCGCGCTAAGCCGAAGATGATGGGCACGTTGAGGCTGGCACGAAGCATATAGTCGACATCATGCCATTTCTCACGCGGTACTTTGATGCCGCCGTAGTTTTCCAGTCCTTTGGCCCACTCGCTCCATCCCGGCCAGTCTCTGCTCTTGCGCAGATCGACGAGCGCCGCCAGTCCCGCCTCGATCGCCACGATTCGGTCAACGCGCTCCGGATACAGATGCGCGAAGTGGAGCGCGACGTCAGCCCCGAGGCTGTGCCCAACTAGGCGAGCCCGCTCGATTCCCAGCGCGTCCATGACGCCCCGCAGATCTTCTGCCATATCACGGGTGGTATAGCCGCTCGGTGGCATATCGCTCCGGCCGTGGCCCCGCAAGTCATAGGTGGTGATCCGGTAGTCGGCGCGCAGCGCCGGGATCGCGCTGAAATGCCATACTGCCAGATTGCCAGTTAGCCCGTGGAGCATGACCACATCTGGGCCCTCGCCAACCTGCAAGTAGTGGAAGTTGATTCCGTTGGCCAGTACCTTGGGCATCGATAACCCCCTATTCTACGTAGCCTAATGCCTGCAGCCGCCGCATGATTTCCTCTTCGTCCTCTTCGTTCAGACCCGATTCTGTCTCGGCCTCTACCCCGGCAGGACTCAGGGGCTCGGGATGGCTTACAATCTTTTGCACTGGCCGGATCATCAATCGACTGGTCTCAATTGCCTCATTCGGCACCTGGCCTTCTAGATCGACCGGGATCGGTAGATCGAGACTGTAGAGGAGGAGCGGCGCGATATCCAGGATCGATAGCTCAGCCAGCTCGATACCCCGCCGTATATATGGACCGCCGGCGATGAAGATGCCTTCAGGCCGGTGGGTGCCCGAGGGCGGTCGCCGTGGGCTGGTTATGGTCTCTGATGCCAGGATCGAGAACAGCCCGCCATCCTGCAGTTCCAGCGTAATATCGGGCGCCATGTTGAGGTATGGTCCAGCGAAGACGTCGACACTGCGCCATGCAGCGGCAACCACCGCTTCGCCGGTGTCCGGGTCTGTGACTTGCTGCAGCTCTTCGACGAGCTTTGCACAAAGTGCGTCGTACTCTGCATCGGTTACCCCATGCGGATGACCTGCGTCGGCGCGTACAATCTGGATACCGTTCCCGCCAGGCATTGAAGCGAAGGCCTTGGTGCGATTCCAATCCAGCTGATAGGTGTGGCGGGCGACCTGCCCCATACCCAGCACACTCGTCTCGGACGGCCGCGGACCCTCGCCGTCCGTCCACGCAAGGTAACCATGCTCCTGAAGCCAGGTATTGACGAAAAATGTTCGCACTTGCGGCCCGAAACCGTGGTCGGAGGCCATGACGACAGTTGCCTGCGGCCCTGCCAGCCCGACGATACCGGCAAGCAAGTTATCCAGCTCACGGAAGTAGTTCAAACAGCGCTCACGGACGCGCAACTCCCAATCCTCCGTCAGCGTCGACACGTAGGTCGGGTCTAGAAAGCGCCAGCACAGGTGCTGGAGCTTATCTACGCCGTCGAACAGGATTGTTATGAGATCGGTGGGATCATCCTCGATCAGGAAGCGTACGACATTGAACCAGTGACGTTCCCGACGCGTGTGCAGCTCGATCCAGCTCTCATATTCCTCCTGGCGACAGCCTTCCAGTGCCTTTTCCTCGTGGGCCATATCCATGGCGATCTCACGTGGGTTGAAGCCCGGCAGCGTCTTAATTCGGTCATAGAGCTCAGGCGGATGACACCCCAGGCGCAGTTGCCGCCAGGGCATCCACCCACCTGCAACTACCTGGCCGTCGATATGTGGCGCCGGAAAGGTCAACGGGAAGTTCAGCACTGTTGCACGCATGGCGTGCCGATTGGCATACGACCAGACGGTCTCCGCGCCGACATCGTGCGAGGTGAGAAGACGAATATGCTCGCTGTTCGGTGCCTCCTTGCCGAAAAAGTTGAAAATACCGTGATGGCCCGGGCTGCGCCCTGTCATCATGGAGGTCCAAGCCGGCGGGGTGAGCGCCGGGATCGTCGAGCGCAGCGGCGCGCGTGTGCCGGACGCTACGAATTCTTGCAGAAACGGCATTGTGCCATCCTGCATCAACGGATCGAGCACGGCGAATGTGGCGCCGTCCAGGCCGATTAACACCGTGCGACGCTTCACGCTGCGACCCCTTCCCTTGGCTCCGCTACGGGCTTGTCGCCGAGATGGGCATAAATGAAGTCGACCCACTCGCCAATGGTGATGTCGCGAACATCTCGCTGCCCGACCTCGACAAAGAATTCGGAGAAAGGCAGAACCTGGCTGTAATGGTCCTGCACACTTGCTCCTAAAACCACGACATCCAGCGATTCCAGGCCCATATCGGTCAGGAGACGGGTTTGCTCCGTCAGTTCACCGCTATATTCCCAATCGTCAGCCAGACGACGCAGAATCAGCAAGACGTCCGCGAGGATTTGGTCACGGCTTGGTTGCATACGTTTCCTTCTTTCCATACAAGCATGCAGCGACGACTAGATCTTCCTCCTGTATGGTGTAAGCGACCAGGGATGAACTCGCCGCTTCTGGCATGCGGCGGCCCAGCTCGCCGGCCACCTCGACACGTAATCGGAGCGGATCTTCGTCCATTCCCTGGACGACCAGCGCTTGCGGCCCGCCGACCATACCTTCTCCCAAAGCTTTGGCGGCGGCTTCCTTCACGCACCAGAAGCGCAAGGCCCAGTCTTCTCGGGACTCGCCGGGCAGCGTGGACAGCAGTGTTTGCTCCTCCGGCGTGAAGGCCAGCTGCGCGACATCGTCGTTCATCCGGCCGGCAAGCTCGATATCCACCCCCACGCCGGCGACCGCGTCGCCGGCGCCGACCAATGCCACGGCAATGCCGGCGGTATGCGCGAGGGAGACCAGTGGTGCATCGGGCACCTGCCTCGTCCACGCGCCGTGGACGACTGGGCGCCCATTGGCGTCCGGCAGGATTTCGACATCGGCCGGGTTGATCAGCAAACCGTACCGTTGCCGCAGGTATGCGCGCACAGCATCTTTGGCTACGACGCGGCCCAGCAGCCACTCGAGGCGCCGCGGCTCCGGCATTCGCAGGCCCCGCCAGAGCTCCAGCTCCCGCCGGCCGAGCACTAGGCGCGCTAGAACCTTCTGCCAGATGCCGCCGTGGCCGGTGAGCAGGCCATCGGCGAAGGTATGCAGGGACAGCCGGTAGGCGTGGAACGCTTCCGGTTCTGGCAGTAAGGCCGTCAGTTCGGGCCACGGTTCACCGAGGATTGCCTCCTCGGGTGCAAGCAGAAGGCGGTAGAAAGGCCGCGGCAGGTCGAAGCGCCGATCCTCCCAGCCAATGAAGCGTGTACATACCTGGCCATCCGAGCGGATGATATCTAGATCCGAGCGCGTTTGATGTTCCCCGAGCAGCGCAATGCGCGCCTGGCACATCAGCACCTCGGTGGCAGGTGGGGGCGGGCCATAAAAGTGCAGTGCCTCTAGCCGATAGGGGAAGACCAGATAGCCTTTTGGCAGCAATTGGGCAGCCCAGAACCCTACCACCTGTCCTGGCTGATCGAGCAGCACCGGATCGGTCAGCAGCGCGCGTGCGGCGCCTGCCGGCAGCAGATCATCCGCTTCCAGGGTCATCAGCCTCGCTTCGGCGCCGTCGTCGCCGACTCGATCCAGCGACTGCACGCCGCGGAAGGCCGGGCCATGGAACATGGCCTCTTCATAGAGCCGCTCCGGCCGCCATTTCCCCGGCTGTTCCTGATTTAATGGGAAAGCACCCACCATCGGAGCTTGCGGATAGACTTCCGCGAAGACCATCGTGCCTTCGACGATCGGAGCTGGCGCTGCGCCAGCAGGCGGAGAGGTGATCTCCGCCTCGTGGATCTGGACGTGAACCTCCCGTGAGGACGTCCGCCGGGCGCTCATGCGCAAGGTGAGCGAGTCTTGGTCCAGAGCGATCCAGCGCGATGCGCGTACCTCCTTCATCCCAACTAGGCACCAGCCCGGCATGAGCTCTGCCGCCGCTTCCGCCAGCATCTCCATACTCATAGTCAGCGGCATAACTGGCAGCCCCGTCAGCTTGGGATCGCTTCGCGAGATCTGCCGGCCCAGCGTGTGGTCGCGCAGGAAGGGGCAGGTGGCCAAGCTAACCTCATACTCCACGACCAGGGTCTGGTCGGGTGTCAGCTCGACCACCTTATCGAGAAAAGGGAAGGCGGGGCGAACCTCCGCGGCGCCCGAGCTGCTATTGGCATGGTTTCCCTGCTCGGATTCCCTCTGGGAAGGAGGAGATTCCCGCTCGACCAGCGCATCGATGACCCCCTGCAGCGTCCGCGTAGCGGAGAGGAGATCCATCTGATCGCCGACGCGGATGCCCGTCTCTTGCTGAAAGCCACCCAAGATCTCCACGCGCTTGATCGAGTCGATCCCGAGATCGGCTTCGAGATCGAGGTTGAGATCGAGCATCTCAGCGGGGTAGCCGGTCTTGTCGCTCACGATCCGCAAAAGTGTTTGGCCGATCACGGCTGCGTCGACTGCACTACTGCTGAGCGGAGACGGAGCCGCGACGACCGATGCAGCGGCTATCTGAACTGGCGACTCAACGATGATGGGTGCCACGACTTCGACAACCTGCGGTTGAGCTGCTGTCGTTGCGGCGAGCGTTTCTTCGACCACCACTCTGGGCACGGGAACAGGCGCTGCCGTACTGAGAGGTGGAACGGCGACAGGGAGCGCTACCTCAACCAATGGTGGATTGGTAGCCGGAGGCGCCGGCGGGCCCGCCAAGTATGCCTGCATGACATCCTGTTGCAGCCCCAGGAACTGCTCCATCGTCTGCAGATAGGCCGACATCACCTGTGTGGTCGGGGCGCTCGTTTCCGCCGGGCCAATGTTGACGGATGCGATCGTCGCCTCCGGAGGCGTGGCAACAGGTACGTCGCGCGCAGCCGGCTGGTGATAACCGTTCGTCGTTGCCTCGACCTCCTGGGCTGCAGGTGGGGCGTTGTCGTTGGTCGTCATGGCAAGTGGCGCCGCCGTCGGAACCGGCTTGTGATGGCCGTTACGGGTGTCGGGTCCGAGATGCGGTCGAACTTCCACCGGGCGTACTATCACAGGGGACGGGTCGTCAGCAGGAGCAGCAAACGAAAGCTTTTCGGATGACGACGCCTCGCTTTGCTCCACTCGTGCTGCGAGCTCCGCGCGCAGGCGCGCCGCGGTCTCGTCCAAGATGCCCATCGGCGGCCATCCCGTGCCAAGCTTTACCGCCACTCCCGGCCGCTTGCCTGCATGTAGCGGGTCGGAGGGATGTTCCAGATCCAGCGGGCGTGGCGCGCGTCGAACGTAGAGCTGCTCGAGCTGCATGGGTACGGCATGAGCGGCCAGCATGCCCAGCAGGTGGTTCAGCTGCGTAATACCCGAACGGCGGCTCACATCGGCGGGTGCGACCAGCGCAGGCCGGCCGCGCAAGATGTCTTCTACGAAGGCGGTGAGATTACCGCGCGGGCCTACCTCGACGAAGAGGCGAACGCCGTCGTCGTACATGGCGTCGATAGTGCGCCGAAATTCAACCGGCGCCATCCAGTGTTCGTGGGCGATCCGCTGGGCGTCGGCGAGGTGCGCCGGAAACGGCGCCATCGTCGTGCAAGAATAAATCGGCAGTTCCGGAGGCGACACGATCCACTCACTCATCGCCGCCCGTACGACCTCGGCATAGGGGGCATAGAGCGGCGTGTGATAGGCCCGGTCGAACGAGAGGCGCTCGCAGATAAAGCCTTTGCGAGTCGCCAGATCGCAGGCCCGGTCTGTCGCTTCCCGGCTTCCCGCCAGTACCGTCTGGTGCGGGCAGTTGTCCATCGCGACAAATAGCTGGGCGTCAGCTTCCTCGATGAGCGCCTCCACCTGCTCGCGACCGGCTCCGACCGCCAGCAGCGTCGCCTCTGGAATAGCTCCTCGTGCCGCGACCTCGCCGTAACGCTGGTTGAGCTTCAGGAGACGGCGATCGTAGCCCTCCGTCTCGAGCATACCGGCCGCGCGCATCGCCGAAAACTCGCCAGTACTATGCCCTAGCATGGCGTCGGGACGGATGCCAAGATCGGCGAGCAGCGTATAGAGCGCATGATTTGCCGTGACTAACGCTTCGATAGCCACATCCATCTGCCAGATCCGGCGCTCCGCTTCCTCGCGCTCGGCTTCAGAGAAAACCGGCCGCGGGTAGATGAAATCGCTCGGAACGTAGCCCCGCGCATGTTTCTCGAAGACGCGGTCTATTTCGTCGAACCGCTCCCGCACCTGTGGAAAATGGATGCACAGTTCGGCCAACATGTTGACATATTGAGCGCCCTCCCCGGGGAAAAGGAAGGCGAGCTTGTTGCTCCGGCCAAGTGGCTCGTCGAAGAAGTAGATCCCGTTGCGATCTTTGATCTTATGGCAGGCCGGATCGACGAGGCGCCCCAGCGCAGTGTCCAGCTTGTGCTGCAGATCCTCTGTCGAAGAAGCTATCAGAGCCAGCCGCAGACCTGAGCGAGCGCCCAGTGTAGCATTCTGCGTGTTCAGAGTGTACGCGAGGTCCTTCAACTGGACGTCGGGACCAGCCTGTAGGAACTGCTGCAGGCGCCGGCCTTCGCGAACCAGGTCCGCACGGGACTCGCCCTGCAGCATGCACAGCTCGGTTTCCCACTCGAGGTGATGGCTCTGGGTGAGCCGCTCGTTCGCGACGGGATACTCCTCCAGCACAACGTGCGCATTGATACCGCCGAAGCCAAAGGCGTTCACGCCGGCTCGACGCGGTGCCTCGCTGGAGCCATGAATCCAGGGACGGGTCTCGGTATTGATGTAGAAGGGCGTCTTTTCGAGCTCCAGCCGCGGGCTGGGCTGATCGACATGCAGCGTAGGCGGCAGCGTCTTGTGGTACAACGCCAACGCCGTTTTGATCAGTCCGGCGATGCCGGCTGCCGGCATTGTGTGGCCGATCATTGACTTGATGGTGCCCAAGGCTGCGCGTGGCAGCTCCCCGTCGCGCTCCCCGATCACGCGCGTCAGGGCCTGGATCTCCGTCGCGTCGCCTACCAGGGTCGCCGTACCATGAGCCTCGATCAGCCCGACCGTGCGCGGTGAAATTGCTGCCTGCTCGTAGGCTAGGCGGAGCGCTAGCTCCTCTCCCTCCACCCGCGGCGCCAGCACGCTGAGGGCACGCCCATCGCTGGCAGTCCCAACCCCCTTGATGATGGCGTAGATGCGATTGCCGTCCCGCTCGGCATCCTCACGGCGCTTCAGGACAGCCATGCCCACGCCTTCGCTCAGGATCGTTCCATCGGCGTCTTTGTCGAACGGCCGGATCATCTGCTGATGCGACAGGGCGCCAAGCTGGCAAAAGAGCATCAATACCGGGACAGGTGTAACGACGTGCATACCGCCGACCAGCGCCAGATCGCAGCGGCCCGTGAGCAGATCGCGCCTGGCGATGTCAACGGCGACGAGCGATGACGCACATGCCGCGTCGACCGTGTAGCTTGGCCCCATCAGGTCCAGACGATTGGCGATCCGCCCCACGGTGACGTTCGGGATCAACCCCTGCGCTGTATCGGTGTTGAAGGGCGGAAGACAGCTTTTCAGCTCCTCGCGGATGAGTTTCAGATCCGCTTCGGTATACTCGGGGTGGAGCGAGCGCAGGATCACCAGGGTTTGGTCGACGACCTGGCCATGCTGTGCAGCCGTCAGGTTTCCCCGGTTGAGGTAGGTGCCCTTACCTAGGATAACGGCTGTACGATGCCGCTCCGGGATCTCGCCACTATAGCCCGCATCCTCGAAGGCTGTGCGCGCGACTTCCAATGCTAGCCACTGATCTGGCTCACTGCCGTCGAGGGCGGAAGGCATAACCCCATGCTTGAGCGGGTTGAAGCGGGCGATGGGACCAAGGAATCCGCCGCGCTTGCAGTAGACGCGATCGTTGGCCTTGGAATCCGCGCTATAGAAGACATCGGCATCCCAGGATTCCGGGGGCGGATCGGTGATGGCATCAAATCTGGTTAGGATGTTGTGCCAGTAGGCGTTGAGATCCGGTGCGCCAGCGAAGAGGCACGCCATGCCGATGATGGCGATATCTCCCAGCACCGTGAGCTCCTTCTTTCCGTCTCTTTCTTCGTGTTGACTCATTACCCCTCGGTCCCTTTCTCTGCCGACAAGCAAGACCTGGCTCGAACCGCCAAGCGCACCCGGCGCATTAGTCAGCAGCAGCCACTCCGGCAAGGCGATTCAGAGCCTTACTGGATGGACACTCCATATCTTCAAGCAGGCCCACGAGGCGGCCTTCACTATCGACGAAGTAGATGTTGATGGTAAAAATGTTCTCCTCGGGCGGCTTCGGAACTTCCATATAGCAGTCGATCCGCGAGGCTGAGAGCGATCCAAATCGGTGGTAGCGCCGGAAACGGGCGGGGAGTGGTGTCATATCCAGGTACGCCCGTGTCCACAAGATCACCAGCTGCAGCCCGCTGTCAAATACGACCGGATCGATCAGCCATTCGCCCTCGTCGACTCGATTAAGACAGCGCCGCGGCGAGGAAGGCGCCAATGCGGCCATGATTCCCTGCTCGGCGATGCCCTCGATTTCGCTAATACCCGCGAAGATCGGCCCATGGAAGAGCCACTGGTGATAGGCCTCTTCGACACTGAGAGGGAAAGGCTGAAATCCGCGCAAAGCGGGCGCCTGGTACCGCGGCGCCTCTGGCATGCGATCGGCCAGCTCCACGGTGACACGATAGTATCGGAGATTGGGCCGCTCGGCATCTGTTATCTCGACGATCACGTCGGCACCGATCCGATCGCTCGGGGGATCCGTTGCTGCCCGTGCAGCCACACGCACGTCCTTCGGGCCGTGTTCGACCACCAGTCCTTTGAAGAGCTGCATGTCGCGCAGGCCGACCACCTTCAGATCAGGCCACGCTTCTTGGACCACCTCTGCCATCAGCTCTAAGGCCATTGCGAAAGGAAAGACTGGCTTGCCGTCCAACTGATGATCGCGGAGGAAGAGATCCCGCGCTGGGTCCACAGTACGCCTGAGCTCTACGCCGCTAGCGCTTGCTTTCACCTCGAATCCTTCCAACAACGGATAAGCACTCGCTAGTCGTGGTGTGGGGGCGCCGCTCAGTTTGGTGGCCCCGGCGACAATGACTTCGGCCACGTCTTTGGTCCCGTGCCGGATCTCGCTATCGAGCATCCGGCGGCCCACTAAAGGCGGAATCAGAGCGACGCCGCGCCGGGCGAACTCTTGCTGAAGCTCCGGCGAGACCATCCCCAATTTGTCCCATGGCCCCCAGTTGATCGCTACAACGCGTGATGGCCAGCGCTGGTCGAGGTAGATCGCCAGCTTGTTGAGCACCTCGTTGGCGGCGGCGTAGTCGGCCTGCCCCCGGTTGCCAAAACGCCCAGAGACCGAGGAGAAGAAGACGAGGAATCGTAGCGAATCCGGCCGCAGGTGGCGGCTCAGCACAAAGGCACTGTCGGCCTTCGTGCCGAAGACCCGGTCGAAGGATTCGACTGCCTTGTCCTTGACCAGCTTGTCCTCGATGATGCCTGCGCCATGGATTACACCGTCGAGCCGGCCGAAGGAGCGGTAGATTTCGTCGATGAGCTTACCGAACTCTACTTCGTCGCGTACGTCTACCGAGTAGTAATGGACGCGCGCCCCCGCCCGTTCAAGCGCACGGACGTTTTCGCGGATTTCGCGCTCGTTGAGCAACTGGTGGTACGCTTTTTCTACCAGCGCCGGCGTCGCCGTCTGGCCCTGCGATCGTAGGCGCGCGATCAACGCCGCCTTGAGCTCCTGTGGCGTTGTGAGGCCGGCGGTATCCGCCTGCTCATCACGTGGCGGCAGCGGGCTGCGGCCGGCGAGCACCAGAGTCGCGTGATAGCGCTCTGCCAGCTCGAGCGCAACATCAGCCGTAATGCCGCGCGCGCCGCCTGTGATCAGCAGTACCCACTCGGACTCGATGTCATACGCCACGCTCTCCGGAAGCGCGCTCGGGACTGGCTCCAGCACCAGGCGCTGCGATCCCCTCCATCCGACTTCGGACTGCGAGTCGCCGGCAAGCAGCTCAGCCAGCAGGTGCTCGGCCAGCGCGGCCGTCCCTTCCGTCAGATGTAAATCAACCGCTTTCACCCGTACCGTCGGCCATTCGATCGCCAGCGTCTTGAGTACCCCAGCCACGGCTCCCGCCCCAGGAAAGGAGCCGGCTGCGTCCGGTATGAGGTCACCGCTGCCGAACACGCCGCCCATCCCGGTCGCGCCGATTACCGCTGCTCCGCCCGCCTCCGCCGCAGCCTCCAGGTCCTGCCGTACGGCCTTCCCGAGAAGGAAGAGGCTGCGCGCCTCAGAGGCAAGTCGCTCCCGCCAGGCCTGGAAGCTCATTTCTTCAAATGGCACCTGCACACGCAGCGGCAAAAGGTGGATTAGCGCCGCGAGCGGACCCCGTTCGTTCCGGATGCGACCCACGAGGTCTTCGATCTTCTCCGCCGATTGGAGGTCGACCCCGTAAACCCCGGGCGGGAGTGTAGCCTGCTCGGTAGAGGCGCGCAGCAGCGCCACCGGATGGCCGTCCTGCTGCAACCGCCCCGCGATCTGCTGTGCCACACCGGTTTCGTCGTCGGTGATCAGTATGACCCGGCCGGGCGCGAGTTCTTTCCGTTCTGGAGGGAGCCGGCGCTCGACCGCCCGTACCGTGAACCGCTCGATAACCATCCCGGTCACGTTTTGGAGGCCGTTCTCGTGTCGCGGCGCTGGCGAATCTGCCATACCAGGAGGTGCAGCCGCCGACGGCTTGCCCTCGTCGACCGCGTCATCTGCCTTGCCATTGCTTGTCGCCGTTGCGCGGCCGCTAGATGGCGTGCCGGCTTGTGCCACGCCCTGCTGCTTGCTGCCCGCGATCAGTTCAATAATGCTGTGCAGAGTCTTGAGACCGGAGAGCTCGTCCATGGCCAGATCCTGCTCATTCCAGCCGAGCGCCGTCAGAGCCTGCCGGAGCTGCCCCAGGATCTCCACCCGCTTGATCGAGTCGATCCCGAGACTCGCCTCCAAGTCCAGATCTAAATCTAGCATTTCGGCCGGATAGCCCGTCCGCTCCGCTACGATGCCCAGCAGCAGCGCCGTCAGCTCGGTCCGATTGACCTGCGCGTCGGCCGTGGCGTGACCATTTGTCGCCGCGAGGACGTCCACTGGTGGTGGAGCGCCCAGTGGTTGAGCCGTGCCTTCCGTCACGACGCGTATATCTTTCGGAGGTTGGGACTCGATCCGATCCAGACCGCTTAAAGGCTCGGCTACTGGAGACAGAGAAGACATACTGACCTGCGTATCGAAAGTGGATTGAGCCGTGGGCTGCACGATAGGGCTCGGCGAGGCCGTGAGCTGCGGCGACGCCTGCTCGATCGCCTGGGCCGGAGGGGATCCCTGCGTTCCCTGGAGATAGCTCAGCATAACGTTACGCTGGGTCTCCAGGAAGTGGTTCATTAAGCCCTGGAACTGGAGCATCACGCTCCCAGATCCATCGCCGAGGGGCATTGGCGCCGTCGTAGGCGGCACACTTTGAGGTGGCGGCGATACAATTCGGTCGGTAGTGGACCCAGCCACCTGGTGCTGCTTGCCGTTGGTCGAGCCATTCATGGCGGCGGGTGCAGGCGGCGAGGAGACCGGCGTCGCCACCTGAGCCATGCTCGGCACGTGGCCGTTCGTGGCCGACGAGGGCGAACTGTTCCGCTCGGGCCCAGTAACCATTCGTTCCTTCGCCTCCCTCTCCTTGCCCGGTTGGACGAGCTTCACGGGATGGTGCGGCGGTGCCTTAGGCTCGTGCATCGGCCGTGACCGTCCGCCGTTGATGAGCCACGTCGTCGGTGGTAGCGGCTTGTCCGCCGTCTCCTCTGCGAGGCGCGCGAGGTTGAGCTTGGGTCGCGTGAGCCGGCCGCGGAAGAGCCGTTCGAGTTCCAGCGGTGCGCCGTGGACCGCCAATTGGGCAAGCGCGTGCTGGAGCTGCGTCAAACCGGGCCTGGCCGGCGCGTCTACGGCAATGGCAATATGAGGGCGCGCGTCCAGGATCTGGCGAACCAGGCCCGTCAGCACGTTGCGCGGCCCTACCTCGACGAAGACGCGTGCTCCGGCCGTGTACATTGCCTCGATCTCATCCGTGAATCGGACGGGCTGGACGAGATGTTCTGCCAATAGTCCGGCAATCGCCTCGGGCGCTCGCGGATACGGCGCAGCCGTGGTATTGGAAAAGACCTCAACACGCGGCGCGGTCAAAGGAGCGCGTGTAAGCGCCTCGCCGAGGCGCTCTTGCGCTGGAGCGACGATCGGCGAATGGAAGGCACAGGCAACGGAGATCGGCTTCGCACCGATCTTCGCGGCCTTCAGACGCTCCACTGCCGCGGCCACCGCCGTGCGCGTCCCCGAGATCATCGTCTGCTGCGGCGCATTCAGATTTGCGATCCAGACCCCTTCGATCCCCTCCAGCAGTGCTGCGATGCTTGCAGGGTCCGCCTGCACGGCGGCCATTGTTCCGAGGTCATGTTGCGCTGCTTCAATAATGCTACGGCCGCGTGCTTCCGATAAGGTCGCAAGCGTTGCTTCGTCCATCGCCCCGGCCGCGCAAAGGGCCACATATTCGCCATAGCTATGCCCGGCAAGCAGTTCAGGCTCTATGCCGAGGGCTTGAAGGAGCCGGACGACGGCCATATCGGCTGCCCCAAGTGCCGGCTGTGCCACGTTCGTGGCCGTGAGCCGTTCCTGCTGCGCCCGCTCGTCTTCCGGGCCGAACGCAGGAATGGGAAAAACATACTGGCTCAGTGCTTGGCCGAAGCGGTTGAAGAGCGTCTGATCCGCGCGCTCGAAGGTTTCCCGGACTTCGGGAAACGCAACGGCTAGGTCGCGCAGCATATTGGGATATTGCGAGCCCTGCCCCGGAAACAAAAAGGCGACTTTGCCATAGCTCGCGAGCGGCGTCTCGGTACAATAGATTCCGCGTGGGTCCTGAAGGTTGAGCGGTGCAACACTGTCAAGCACCGCGCGTGCCGTGGTAAGCTTCGACCGTAGATCGTCTGACGAGGTTGCCACGATCGCCAGACGAAGGTTAGGCGCGGCGTCCTGGGCCTTGTACGCCTCGTAGAGCGCGTATGCCAGATCCTGGAGCTCGGGGCGCGCGGATGGTGCAAGCGCCTTCTCCAACGACGTTAGCGCCATGATCAGCTCACCTCGCGAGGGCGCCGACCAGAGGAAGAGCTCGCTCGGCCAACTCTGAGCAACCGGCGGTGCAGGCAGGAAGCTGTTGGTATATTCCTCCAGTACGGCGTGGAAGTTGGTTCCGCCAAACCCGAAGGCGCTGACGCCGGCGCGGCGCGGGTGACCGTAGACACTGTTGAGCCACGGGCGCGTCTCGGAGTTGACGTATAAGGGACTCTCTCCCAGTCCGGCTTTGGTATTCGGCCTTTCGACCCCCAGCGTGGCTGGAAGCACCTTGTGGTGCAATGCGAGGGCTACCTTCATCAGCCCGGCGACGCCCGCGGCACACTTGGTATGCCCAATCATCGATTTGACCGAGCCGATGGCACAGCCCTGCTGCGCCGCGCCCGAGGCGCTAAAGACGCCCTTGAGAGTCTCCAGCTCGGCTTGGTCGCCGACCAAAGTTCCGGTGCCGTGCGCCTCGATCAGCGTTACGGTTGCTGGAGAGACGCCCGCCTTGGCATATGCCCGCTCCATAGCGCGCGCCTGACCTTCGGGGCGGGGCGCAGTCAGGCTCCGGTCGCGCCCATCGCTCGATCCCGCAACGCCCTTGATCACGGCATAGATGCGATCGCCGTCGCGCTCGGCATCGGCCAGGCGCTTGAGAACTACGATCGTCACCCCTTCGCTGATGGCGATGCCGTCGGCGGTGTCGTCGAAGGTGCGGCAGTGGCCGCGCGGCGAGAGCGCCTGGGTCTTGCTGAAGCACATGAAGCCAAACGGGTTCTGTACGTTGTCGACGCCGCCCGTAATCACGACATCGCTGGTGCCGCTTTCGAGCTCGCGCACTGCGAGATACGTCGCCGCGAGCGACGAGGCACACGCCGCATCCACGGTGTAGTTCACGCCGCCGAGGTCGAAGCGGTTGGCCACCCGGCCGGCAATCACGTTGAGCAGGATGCCGGGAAAGGAGTCTTCGGTCCACTCCGGGAGCTGATCGAGGATCTCGGTGGGCACCTCTTCGAGTAGCTCCGGTAGGCCAGCGCGCATGGAGTACTGCTCGCCCAGCGCACCGGCGCCCCCGCCGGCGCCGAGGATCACCGAAGTATGCTCGCGGGGGAAGGGACGATCCTCGTAGCCCGCATCTCCGAGTGCGCTGCGTACTGCTTCCAGCACCAGCAGCTGGATCGGCTCAATCGAGCGGAGAGCATTCGGCGGAATACCATATTTGGTCGGGTCAAAGGCTACATCCTCTAGGAAGCCACCCCAGCGCGAGTAGATTTTGTCGCGCGCCTTGCGATCAGGGTCGAAATGTCGCTTCCAATCCCAGCGGTCGCTAGGAATCTCCGTGATGGCGTCGACCTTGTTCAGGATATTTTCCCAGTAAGCCTGCACGTCGGGCGCCTTGGGAAGGATGCAGCTCATGCCGACAACCGCCACATCACTGGCGCGCTCTTCGTGCCGTGATGCATCCCGCTCCGCGGATGTCGCGGCCAGTTCACGGAGCCGCTCAGTACCGGCAATCGATACCTCCCGGTGGAGCTCCTCGACAGTGCAGACTTGGTCCCGCAGCGCGGCTACCTGGCCGATCATGTACATGCCCTCACGTCGCTGTTCCTCGTCGGCTACTGTGATGAACTTCGGAGCCTCTGGGTCCTGACCGAAGTGAGGATGCCTGTTGATACCTTTGGAGGCGATACGGAGACGCCCCAGATTGAGATCCTCGAGCGCGGAGCGCAGCTCTTCGCTGGATTCGCCCGTGATCATCAGGCGCTGCTTTTCCCGGCGGAAACTCTCGACGAAGGTAGTTTCGGCGCAGCGCGTAGCATGACCAGGGCCCGTCTCGAGTAGTGCCGTCCGCTGGCAGCGCACGGCCTCCTCCTGGAAACCGGGCATGATTGCGCCCGCCACGACCGCTTCTTGAGTGAAGAGGTAGGAGGTCCCCATCAGCACGCCAACACGTATCCCTCGCTCGACGAGTGGCGCGGCCAGGGTGGCCACCATAGATGCCGACAGGGCATCGTGGATGCCGCCGGCGAAGAGAATATGGCAATGCTGCGCCTCGCCCGGCGGCACTGCTTCCAGCAGCACATCGACCATGGTATTCCAGAGCACGAAGCTGCTGCGGGGCCCAACGTGGCCACCGCACTCGCGTCCTTCGAAGACGAAGCGCCGTGTACCATCGTTTAGAAACAAGCGGAGCAACCCCGGCGATGGAACGTGGAGATACGAAGGAATGCCATCCTGCTCCAGCACATGCGCCTGGTCCGGACGCCCACCGGCGATCAAGGCAAAGCGTGGCCGGTATTTACGAATGACCTCCATCTGCTCCTGGCGGAGATGTGGTGGTACGAAGCCAAGGATACCGACACCCCACGGCCGGTCGCCAAGCAGACTCTGAGTTTCCGCAAGCAGGGCATCGACCTCTGGTGCGCGCATTAGCGCAAGGGCCAGGAAGGGTAGGCCGCCACCTTCGGCAACGCTCAGTGCGAACGGCGCGGTATCACTGACCCGTGTCATGGGTCCCTGAATGATCGGATAGCGTGTCCCATGCGACTGCGCTAGTGGCGCACCTTCGTCAAGCGGCCGCAGTGCCTGTGCCATCTCGACGTGGCCGCTTACTGCCTGTCGGATCGCTGCGAAGACGCCGCCGACGGTTCGGTAGCGCTGTCCGAGGGCCGCGGCAAAAGCGGCGTCTTGTCCCAGTGGCCAAATCTGCTGTGCACTATCCCAGCCGATACTTGCGTCCACGGCCGCGTGCCACTCGCGCGCGCCATGCTCGGCCGCTCTCGTACCACCGCTAAGTGTGTTCGCCAGTGTCTGCAGCCGATCGACGGTGGCCGAACCCCGCCGCGCGTAGACCCGAAATGGTAATCCCAGATCCGTCCCCAAGCAGATCGTCTCACTGCCGTCCATCGCCGCGATGGCTGCTTTGACCGGTTCTGGAAGTTGGGATTCACGTGTAAGAGCCAGCTGCGCGTCGAGCACCACCCCCGCCGCTCCCGCAGCGAAACACGCCGCAGCCGTATGTAGACCGATCCCACCTTGCGCCCAGATCGGTAGGTGGACCTCCGACAACAAGCGCTGAAGTAGCACAAACGTCGTCTCGTCGCCGACCCAGCCGCTCGCCTCGTGTCCCTTCGCGATCAGACCGTCGACGCCGTACGCCGCGGCAAGCTTTGCCTGGTCTACGTTGGCAACTTCCAGCCAGATGCTCCGACCTTGCTCGTGCAACACGCGCACGTGCCCAGGTAGGGCTTCCATATCGCCGCTTGTCAAAATAACGAGCTTCACAGGCGTTGGAAGATCGGCCAGGATCATATCCAGGAGGCCATGGTCCAGACTATCGAGGCGGATACCAACTCGGACGTCGGCATGGCGGATCATCTGAACGATAGCTTGACGTGCCACGTGCGGATCGCGCGCGCCCTCCAGATTCAGCACCCCTACGCCCCCAGCCCGGCTAGCTGCGATGGGGATGGACGGTTCCGTCCACCCCGGAAGGGTCAGGCTGACAAGTTGGAACCCTAGCATTTCACGCTCCTAAACAAGCCCATGCAGGTCGCATATAACTATGTCGTGATCGTACCCATTCAAGAAACATCCGTACCGTGGTGCGGTCTGTCTCCTGAGATATTGCTACCGGATGGGGTCGTCGACTCCCTTCCAAGGGAATGACGAGAGTCCGATTCCGCTTTATGCTTGCAGGTGATGGGGACGACTGGCCGGAATCGAGTTTTGGCCGAGGCGGAGGTCATGCGGCAAGACGTCAGGTAGTACATAGGCACGGACGAGCGTGCCATGTTAAATAGATTGGACTCGCTCATACCCGCCTCCTCACCCCCACGCCAGTTACCACAAGACAGAGCTTGTGTGTTTCCTCCTGCTCCGAGCCGGGGGGAGACGCTACGGCCAGGAAATAGTAAATAGGGGCATTGGGGCACTG
>JBBSGA010000040.1:0-25911 GCA_038254585.1 Chloroflexales bacterium
GATTGCCGCCGCCGAGTGAGCCGAGCTGCATCGGGCCTTTCTCACGGACGATTGGAGCGACGGCCGCGGTGTAGCGCGTCTCGTCGTCGAACCCCTCCCACTCCTGCGGTGCTGCGTGACCCGCGAATCCGGTCGGGATCTGCTTCTTGGTGAGCTCGTGGAGCTCGCGTAGGAAGGCCATCGAGAGATCGACCGCGCGCACGTTGAAAGGCTGGGCGAGGACGCCGCAGCCGATGTCGACCCCGACCGCGGTGGGCAGGAGCACACCTGCCGTAGGGAAGACGCTGCCGATCGTCGCGCCGAGCCCGTAGTGGACGTCGGGCATGGCGGCGACGTGGTGAAAGATGAAGGGACAGGCGGCCAGCGCTCGTAACTGCTCTTCCGCGCTTGCCTCGATCTGATCGGTCCAGATCTTGACCGGGACATGCCCTGTCGTCTCGGCCGGGATTTCTTTAAAGATCGGCATATACGGCTTGACGAGCAATCTATGTGCCGGAGATCCGGCGGCAACGAAGAGCGCCACGTGTTGCTCGTGGCGCCAGCATATGTTCGGAGGGGTAGCTTTCCGGCGGCTGCTCGCGGCCCCGGATCGTCGCCTCTAGACCAAGACGTCGACCTGCGAGGGGATACGAACCGCCTGCGCGAACTGCAGCATCTCATCCATCAGTGGACTCCAGTGCTTGAGGTGCTTGGAGATCAGCGCCGGCTCGATCAGCATTCGATCCTCGGCTTCGAACTCCGTCGAAAACGGCACCGGCTCGCGCACGTCCGCGACGAGCGAGGCCATATAGCTTACGGGATACGCGTAGGGCGACTGCAGGTCATGTGGACCATGGTTCGTTATACGGGTCGCGCCGATCAACCGACCACTCGCCAGCAGGGCGCCCACCTCTTCCCAGACTTCGCGGGCCAGCGTCTCGCGGAAGGTCTCCCCGGGCTTGCGGTGGCCGCCTGGTAGGTCCCACCCACGCTCTCGATGCCGCGTCAATAACAGTTCGTTACCGTGGAATACCCAACCAATGACCGCTGATACGAGATCGTGTCGTGGTGGGATAGCCAGTGCTTCGAAGGTAATCTCGAGCTCGCCATTCCCCCAGGCCGGGTACTCGACCGGAAATTGTAGCGCCTGCCGCATCCTTGCCTCCAGAAATGTGGAATGGCGCTATTATATGTGCAAAAAATCACAATGTCAAGCGGGATCGGTGTTACATGCCCACGAGCTTTCGGCCTTCTTCGAGCAGCTGGGGCACGGCCGTCTGAGATCGTGTTTCAGTATAGATCCGCAGGAGCGGCTCCGTCCCGGAGAAGCGGATCAGCAGCCACGACCCGTCTTCGAGAACGTACTTATAGCCGCCCTCGGTCGAGGTATGGCTTACCTTCTGGCCGCCGAGCGCCTCGGGATGTGCATCGGCCACGCGCTGCAGGATCTTGGGCCGGAGCTCGGCCGGATAGGTCAGGTCGAGCCGGTCATAATAATGTCCGCCGACCTTGCCGAAGAGCTCCTCGAGCAGCTGTGACGGCGCCTTGTTCCGCTTGAGCATAAAATCGATCAGGAACAGCGCGGCAAGCATGCCGTCCCGCTCGGGAATGTGACGCTCGAACCCGAAGCCTCCCGACTCCTCGCCGCCCATCATCGCCTTGACCTCGATCATCTTCGGGCCAATGTGCTTGAAGCCGACCGGCGTTTCATAGACGGGAACCCCGTAGAGCTCGCCCAGACGGTTGACCATCGACGTCGTCGAGAGCGACTTCACGATCGGGCCACGCCAGCCCCTGATTTCGAGCAGGTAGTACGCCAGCAGGCCAAAAACCTGCAGCTGATTGATGAAACGGCCTTTTTCGTCGACAAGTCCGACCCGGTCGGCGTCGCCGTCGAACGCGATCCCCATATCCGCGCCGCTTTCCTTGACGACCTTCTTCAGCTTCGAAAGATTCGCGTCGATCGGCTCAGGAGCGCGCATACCTGGAAAGAGCGGATTGCGCTCGGCGTTGATCGGTATGACCTTCGTCGCGCCGCCGTCGAGTATCGATGGAAGGTACCCTGCTCCGGCCCCGTACATCGAATCGACGATGATCGTCTTGCCCGAGCGCTTGATCGCCTCGAAGTCCATGAGACTGCCCAGCTGCTGAAGATACGTGGGAGCGGCGTCGAAGCGCTCGACCTTTCCCTGGCGCTCCGCGTCGTCAAGGCTCATTCGCTGGACCGCAGTTGCGCCGATCTGCGCTTCAAGCTTACCGACAACAGTGGGCGAGGCCGAGCCCGCATATTCGGGCTTGTACTTGAAACCGTTATCCGATGGCGGGTTATGGCTGGCCGTGATGATCGCGGCCCCCGCGGCCTTTCGATCCAGGATCGCGTAGGAGATGGCGGGTGTAGGCGTCGGCTTTTGGGTCAGAAAGACGTGGATATCGTTGGCGGCAAGCACCTCAGCGCAGGCGGCGGCGAAGCGATCGGAGCCAAAGCGCGTGTCATAGCCGACGATTAGCCCTCGCTGAGCAAGCTGCTCCGCTTTGAGGAACTCTGCGACCGCCTGTGCCACGATCCGCACATTTGGAAAGGTATAATCCTCGGCGATGACCGCGCGCCAGCCGTCGGTCCCAAACTTGATCGGTGAACCCATATACATCGACTCCCATCAACACCCGCGTCTATCTTCGTGGTGAACACCTGGGGGGTAGCAAAACATCCGTCGTTACTCGACGACACTCATCGGCTCGATCCGGCTTCCGGATGGTATATGCGCGCCGGCCTTCACGCTCACACCATCGCCAAGTAGTGCACCCTCAACCCGTGCGCTTTCCGCAATCGTGCAATTGTAGCCGATGATGCTCCCGCTCACGATTGCGCCCGGCCCGATCATGCATCCGTCCCAGATTGCGCTCTGCCCGATGTGAGCTCCCGCTGCAACCCGGCAGCCGGCGCCGATGCTCGCTGGCCCCGCGATCGTAACACCCTCCGCCAGACTAGACCCCGCGCCCAGCGCAACTGGTGGCCGGCAGGTCGTGCGGGCATCGCGCGTAGCATGCGCCTCGACCCAGGTGCCATCGACGAAGGAGCCACTCGGCGCGGAGATGATCCCGGATAGGATCGCTCGCTCCGCCGCAAAATAGCCGCCAGGTGTGCCGGCGTCGAGCCAGAGGTGTGGCTGTGCGAAAGCGTAGATCGATGCCCCGGCGGCGATAAGCGCCGGAAATACCTCCGTTTCCCACATGGCGGGCTCGCCGGGAGCAAGCCCGGCGAGCGCCTCCGGCTCGATCAGGTACGTGCCGGTATTGACTGTCGTGGACAGCGCCAACGGAGGTGCGGGCTTTTCCTGAAACTGTGTTACCCGCCCTGCTTGACCTGCGACCACGACGCCACGACCGGTGACATCCTCGACGTGGTCGACGGCAATCGTGGCCGTCGCGTGCGATCTACGGTGCGCGGCGCCCATGGCACGCAGATCGACGTTCGTGATATTGTCGCCGTTAATCACGGCCGTCGTCCCGTGTAGACGGCGTAGGACGTTGGCCACAGCCCCTGCCGTGCCGAGCGCAACCGGTTCCTCGATCGTATGCACCGGGATCCCGTTCCAGGAGCAGAGCCAGGCGTCGAACGCGCGTGCACGGTATTGCGTCAGGAGTAAGACCTCCTCGATACCGGACTGCTCGAGCCAGCGCACGATATGATCGATCAGTGGCCGGTTCGCCAGTGGTATAAGTGGCTTGGGCGTCGTTTGGGTCAGGGGATAGAGCCGCACACCCCGCCCGCCGACGAGCACGACTGCTTGCATTGATTGGACCATCGTGCTAAAGAAGCTCAGTGCGCTGGCGGGATCGGAGCTCGTCTACGATCTTCTTGACGTCCTGGGCGCGCTCACGCGGCGCGATCATCAGGGCGTCGCCGGTGTCGACGACCACGAAATTTTCGAGTCCCACCGTCGCGATCACTCTCCGGCTGTCGCTGTAGACGAGCGTTCCATAAGTATCGATGCCGACATGATCGGCGTGGACTACGTTCGTGCCTGCGTCTGCCGCCGAAAGCTCGGCCAGCGTGTTCCAGTCGCCGACATCGCTCCATCCAATGTCGACCGGGATGATCGCGACACGCTGTGCACGCTCGAGGACGCCGTAATCGACCGTGATACTGCGTACGTGGTCCCAGATTCCCGTAAAAGCCTCCGGTAGTGCAGGCCCACCGGCGGCTGCGAGGACGTCGAGCTGCTCCCGCAGCGCCGGTAGGTACATGCCGAGCGCATCCATAATGACGTCGACACGCCAGATGAAGATCCCGGCGTTCCAGCTATACCCGCCCATGGACAGATAGCCCTCGGCCGTGCCACGGTCGGGCTTTTCCACGAACCGGACAACCTCGAATGCCTCGAAGCCATTATGGTGCCCCAGGCTGTCGCCGCGCTGGATGTAACCGTAGCCGGTATGTGGTCCATCCGGCGCGATGCCGAGCGTCACGAGGTAGCCCTGCTGTGCGACGTGCTCGGCCGCTTTGAGCGCTTGGCAGAAAACATCTGCCCTGCGGATCAGGTGATCGGCCGAGAGCACGGCCATCGTCGCACCAGCCTCGCGACTGCCAATTTCCAGCGCTCCAAGGCCGATGCACGGCGCGGTGCCTTTGCCGCTTGGCTCGCCGATGATGTTGCCGGTCGGGACTTCCGGCAGCTGATCGCAGGCTAATCCGACGTACTCACGCCCTGTCGCCACCAGGATTGCGCTCGGATCGATAATTGGCCTGATCCTGTCGACCGTCTCCTGGAGCATGGTGCGCTCCGATAGGAGGGATAAGAACTGTTTTGGATGCTGCTTACGCGATCGCGGCCACAGCCGCGTGCCGGTTCCACCTGCCATGATGAGGCCATAGAAGGTCATCTATCTATCCTTATAGTGGTATTCGATGTCAAGTGTCCTCGTTGCTGCTCTGTTCATCACAGTTTTTACGCTTTTCGCATCCTACGTCGCATCTTTCCGTTCTAGGTATCTCGTTTTACTCGCCTGCGCCAATCGTCAAGAATATCGACGAGTGTACGCTCCAGCGGAATCTGCGGCGCCCAGCCCGTGCGCGTCCGGAACCGGGTCGCATCGCAGGCGATGATCGGCACGTCGACGGGACGCATACGCGCCGGGTCCGGCTCGACTCTGATCGTCACCGTGCTCAGCTCGATCAGCATGCGCAACACCTGCCGGATCGCTACCGCTCGCCCCGTCCCGATGTTGTAGACCTCGCCGGGCGCGGCATGCAGCGCGGCAAGCTCGTAGGCCCGCACGACGTCACGAACGTCGCTGAAATCGCGCTGAGCCTCCAGATTCCCGACACGCACCACCGGCTCCTGCTGGCCTGCCTCGATGCGGGCGATCTGCCGGGCGAAAGCTCCCACCACGAACGCATCGCCTTGACGCGGGCCGATGTGATTGAACAGGCGCAGCCTGATCGTTCGAGCGCCGTACCCTAGAAAATACTGCAGTGCCAGCATATCCTGGGCCACCTTGCTAAAGGCATACGGGTTATTCGGGCGCAGCGGCGCCTCCTCGTCGACCGGTATATCGTCAGGACGAACTGCACCGTACTCCTCTGACGTGCACGCGATGATGCTGATGGGATTAAGCTCGAGCGTGCGAAGCGCTTCGAGAAGGTGTAGCTGGCCGAGCAGATTATTGCTGATCGTGGCTGCCGGATCCGCCAGCGCCGTAGGAACGTGCGCCTGTGCTGCTAGGTGGAAGATGACATCCGGCCGCGTCTGCTCGAGTATGATTCGTACGGCCTGCGGATCGAGCAGATTAGCGTGATGGACCTCCACGGCGTCTCGCAGGGAAGCAAGCTCCGACGACGAGCTCATGGCGATTCCCACGACCTGCCAGCCCTGGCTGATCAGGTGTTCGGCCAGGTGCCCTCCGACGAAGCCGTTGATACCGGTGATAAGCCCCCGCATAGCTAGCGCCCCAGCCGTCGCGAGGGCGGCGCCAGCACGAGCACCGCTACAAAGACGAGTGTATTGGCGAGAACGATCGCCGGGCCGGCCGGAACGTTCAGATAGTACGAGAAATAGATACCGACGATCGCCGCCAGTACTCCCTGCACCCCGGCCCAGACCATCACCTGTGGGAAGCGGCGGGCAATCAGCGAGGCAGTCGCCGCCGGCGTGACGAGCATCGCAACGACGAGCACGATGCCGACGACCTGGATTGCAATCACGATTGTTACCGCGAGCAAGGTAAGCAGGAGGTAGTGCAAGATCGCCGTCGGGAAGCCCTGCGCCTGGGCCGCGGTCCGATCGAACGCCATGAGCACAAACTCCTTGTAGAGCAGCGCCGTGATGCTCAGCACGGCGATCGCCAGGACCCCGATACTGATCAAGTCCGCCCGGCTGACAGCCAAGACATCGCCGACGATCAGCCCCAGCAGATCTCCGGAATAGCCGCTGCGGAGACTCAGCAGCACGATGCCGAGCGCAAAGGTGCCCGCGAACAACACCCCGATCGCCGTGTCGAGCGATACACGCGAGCGCTGCGTGACGTAGCCGATGCCGAGCGCGGTCGCGATGCCGAGCACGGCCCCGCCGACCGACAGGGGCATGCCAACCAGCGTCGCGACGACGACCCCCGGAAATGCCGCGTGTGCGAGCGCATCGCCGATGAACGCCAGGTCCTGCAGGACCACGAAGGCACCCATAACGGCGCAGATGATACCGATGATAACTGTCGCGATCAGTCCGCGCTGTGCCGCGGGCAGCAGTAGTGGCCCAAGGAGACAATCCGCTATTCCGTTACACAGCGCCATCGCTCTATGTTCCGAGCAGTGCCGCGGTCGTCGAATCGGCCAGAATGAGCTGGCCGAAGGTGCGCTCGACTACGGACTGGTTGAGGACCGCGGCCGGTGGGCCCCACGCAATGAGCGTGCGGTTAAGGCATAACAGCAGATCGAAGTGCTCCTGAAGATGCTGGAGATGATGCGTCGTCACCAGCATCGTCTTGCCTTCGATGCCGAGGTCGCGCAGTAGATGGAGAATCGTCTCCTGGGTGGGCACATCCACGCCGCTCACCGGCTCATCCAGGAGCAGGACTTCGGGCTCCTGGGCTAACGCTCGTGCCAGAAAGACGCGCTGCTGCTGTCCTCCCGATAGCTGCGCGATGGAGCGGGCTGCCAGATCGGCCATGTGCACCTGTTCCAGGGCGTGCAGTGCAATTTCTCGGTCCCGTGCTGCCGGACGGCGAAGCCAGCCGAGGCGACCGTAGCGGCCCATCAGGACGACATCCAGCACGGTCGCGGGAAAGCGCCAATTGACCGAGGCAATCTGCGGGACGTATGCGACCTCGCCGTTGCGGCGGTTCACGGGCCCTCCGTTGACGCGGACCGAGCCGCCGGCCGTGGGCACAAGTCCCAGGATTGCCTTGAGCAGCGTCGTCTTGCCTCCGCCGTTCGGCCCGATGATCCCGACGAGGCGCCCCCCGGGAATCGTAAACGAGATGTCGTGAATGACATCGTCCGAGGCGTAGCGCACGCGGAGATCGTGAACCTCGATCGCGGTGCTATGGAGCGCGGAAGCCATTTCAGGATGGCCCCAGCAGTGCCGCAACGATCTGATCCATGTCGTACTCGAGCATCGCCGTGTAGGTTGAAGCATCCGGGCCGAGCGAGTCGGTGTAGAGCGTCGCGACCGTCTTTACTCCCGCGTCCTTGGCGAGCTGGTGGGTGATCTCCGGACGGAACTGGGACTCAGCGAAGATTGCCGGCACGTGCTCCGTCTTGATCGTTGCGACAAGCTGCTTGATCTGAGCCGCCGAGAGCTGTGACTCTGCGTTTGGCAGGATGTTGCCGATGATCTCGAAGCCGTAGCGCCTGGCAAAGTACGGGAAGGCGTCGTGATTGGTGACGAGCTTGCGCCGGCCGGCAGGAATCCGCGCCGCCTGCTTGGCGAGCTTCGCGTCGAGCGCCTGCAGCTCTGCGATATACGCTTGTGCATTCGCGCCATAGCTCGCCGCTCCGGCCGGATCGACGGCGCCCAGCCCGTCGCGGATACGCTCGACATACTTGATGCCGTACTCGGGATCGAGCCAGAAATGCGGGTTGCCCGCACCGAACTCTGGGCTCTTGTCGATCGCCGGCAGTCCATCGGACAGACCGATGCGCCGCTGGCCAGCATCTCCCACCGCTTCGAAAAGGCGCTTCAGCCAGTCCTCGAGCCCCGTGCCATTGTAGAAAACGATCTTGGCCGCGGCGATCGCCTGTGCATCCTGTGGCTTGGGCTGGTAGCTTTCCGGTCCGGCGCCCATCGGGATGATATTACGAACCTCAACCTGGCTGCCCCCGACGTGCTGAATCATATCCTGGAGAATGCTCATCGTCGTGACGACCGGTATCTTGCCGCCGGCCCCCGCATCCGGCTGTCGCCCACAGGCGAGCAGGCTCGAAAAGATGAGCGCAGCCAGTATGGACACGCGCCACCACGCATGGAGGCTGCGTTTCGCGACCAGAGCAGATGACATCTCAGGCGGATCGAGCCAGGATCCGTCCGGCAGCTGCCAGCGTGGCATCGATATCCGCCCGGTCAATCCCGTAGTGGGTTACCATACGCAGCCGGTCGTCGCCGAAGCCTCCTATGAGCACACCCTGCTCACGGAGCGCAGCGACAAACGCCGCAGGGCTCCAGGCGGCATCTTGCAAGCGAAAGACGATGATGTTCGTCTGGACGGTGTCGAGGTCGATCACCATCTGCGGGAATCTCCGGAGCCCGCGTGCCAGCAGCTGTGCATGCGCATGGTCTTCGGCAAGGCGCTCGACCATGCTTTGGAGCGCGACGATGCCTGCCGCGGCGATGATCCCGGCCTGGCGCATGCCGCCGCCGCCGACCTTACGTGCTCGGTGCGCACGTGCGATGAACGTCCGTGGCCCGGCTACGACGCCTCCGACCGGCGCCGCCATCCCCTTCGACAGATCGAGTTGGACCGACGTCACCTGCTCGGTGATCGCGCGCATCGGGACCCCAAGCGCAATCGCGGCGTTGGGCAGGCGTGCGCCGTCGAGGTGCACGGGCAAGCCGTGCTCATCTGCCAACGCCTTGACACGCCGCATGTAGTCGAGCGTGAGAATCGTGCCACCACAGCGATTATGGGTATTTTCGAGACAAATGAGGCCTGGTCGTGCCGCGTGAGGATCGCGCGCATCCCTAAGTGCGCTTCTAATCAGATCGACGGGAAGCTCGCCGCGTGTTGTCGTCGGCACCGTATGATAGACCAACCCGCCCAGGGCGGACGCGCCGCCCTGCTCGTAGTTGAAAATGTGCGACTCGTCGCCGAGAATGATCTCATCCCCACGCCCGCAATGTGCCAACACCGAGCACAAATTGCCCATCGTCCCTGAAGCGACGAAAAGAGCTGCTTCTTTGCCGAGCATCTCGGCCGCGAGCTCCTGCAACTGGTTGACGGTCGGATCCTCGCCGTAGACGTCGTCGCCTACCTTGGCGTGCGCCATGGCTTCGCGCATTTCATCCGTCGGCTGCGTGACGGTATCCGAACGTAGGTCAATCATCAGGAAATACTCTCACCTTCTCGGGACGCAATTGTAACATGTCCCATCCGCCCATCCGTAGATCGTAGCCGGGCGCCATCGGCACACCTCCAGCTTCCAAGCCCTCTCGACGAGCCGCTGCGTGTCAAAAGAGGAAATCTCCGCGCAGCACCCCTACCAACTGGTCGAGGCTGAGCCTGGACGGTGTACGTGCGGGCGCCTTGGCGGTCCCGCAGAGGAGCAAGCGCTTGGAAGGATGGAGATACCAGTCGGCTCCGGCATCCAGGCGCTGCAGGTCGCGGTAGACCGGCGTCAGGTCGACGTGGGAGCGTGAGCGCGCCGCTATACCGGTCCGGCCCTGGCCGTCGCGGTAGACGTACAAGATGGCGCCGTGGCCGAAGGCCAGCCGCGAAGAGCCGCCGTCGTCGCTCTCCATCGCGATGCCGAGGCCCCAGGGGGTGTCGAACTCGATTCGTCTGGCGAAGGCCGCTTCCAGCCGCAACTGGCGCGATTCGGAGGCGTACCACGCGTCGAAGTTCGGCAGCATCGCGGCTACGACCGCAGCCGGATCGTCCGGATGGAGCTCATGATAGCCGGCGATCATATCGTTGACGTTGAAGACCGGCGGCACGTCGACCTGCGCGTGGTCGATCTGCGTCACACGGCGGATAAGATGGGTAAGAGCCAGATCGCCGGGTGCGACGAATCGGCGGACGAGCTCGGCCGCGCTGAGTTCGGAATCGTTGGTCCGATGATGGTCGAAACGCCCGCCTCCCGTATCGACGTGAACGACGCGAGGATCACTATCGACGGGCTTCCCGCCGAAGGTTTCGCCCGCCGGCACGAAAGACACCTTCGCGTCCTGCATACCTCCCCAGCGGCACAACAACCAGATTGCGGCCAGGCAGTCAAGGTCCGGATGGAGATGCCCGACGATGATCGGGCGCACCTGATCGTCCATGTTTCTCTCACCGCGAACCGCCACGGGGTTGACAGGCCGTGAGCCGGTGCCTACAATAGCGAAGGTACGCACGTATGGTTGTCGAGGATTCCTGATGCACCCACCCTTCGGTCCTTTTCTAATCGATCACCTCTTTGGCTTTTTGACGATCCGCTGGTATGCCGTCTGTATCCTGGGAGGTGCGCTGCTCGCGGCCTGGTTCGGCGCGCGTAGGGCTGAGCGTCGTGGGCACGATCCCGAACACGTCTGGAATATTCTGGCGATCGGTCTGATTGTCGCGATTGCCGTCGCGCGTGCCTGGTATGTTTTATTCGAGTGGCCGCAGTTCCGTGGCAAGTCACTGCTCTACATCATCAATCCGGCCACCGGCGGCATCGCGATCCACGGCGGCATTTTCGGCGGGCTGCTCGCACTGTGGGTCTATACCCGCCTGAATCATCTTGATTTCCTGGAATGGGCCGACATCGGCGCTCCCTGCGTGCCGATCGGCCAGGCTCTCGGGCGCTGGGGCAACTTCTTCAATCAGGAGGCGTACGGCCGTCCGACAACCTTGCCCTGGGGCCTGAACATCGACGCCGAGCACCGGCTCAGACCGTATGACCAGGCGCCCTATGGTCCGGAAACTCGTTTTCATCCAACATTCCTCTACGAATCATTCTGGAACGTCGGCGTCCTCGTCGCGCTCGTGCTCGTCGAGCGCCGTTTCCGCCGACGCCTACTTCGCGGCGACCTCGCCATGCTCTACGGTATTCTGTACTCGATCGGCCGTTTCTGGGTCGAGGGACTCCGCACGGATAGCCTCTGCAGCAACGGCATCGGCGGCTCATGCGCGGGCGCTTTGCGCACGGCCCAGGTCGTGAGCCTGGTCGCGATCGTCGTCCTCGCTCTTATCCTGGCCATCCGGCACCTTCGCCAGCGCGATGCGACGCGCGAGATCGCCGCCGGGCTCTAGGCGCAACTTGTCAGGCCCGGTCCCCCGGTCGCGCACTTCGTCATGAGCAAGAATATACTACTGAGCTCGCTTCGGCTAGTCCGGCTATGAAGTGCTCCACGCCTACGCCAGTTGAGCGGAGCCGGCTAGATCTCGCGCTCATCCTTCACCATGTCCAGCGCCGCGCCGAAGGCTGCCACTGTTGCCGCGATATCTTCCTCGGCATGGGCTGCCGAGACGAACGCCGACGTTCCCTTCATCAGATCGACCCCATAGTTGAGCATCGCAAGCCTGAAAGGCCGGCGGAGATGCGCCGGTACCCCGGCTTTGAGCTCCACCAGGGGAATGTCGCCGTCAGGCTCGCCCGGCGGGAAGGAGTGGGGTGAGCCGAGCAAGATGTGGACGATCGAGGCATCTCCATACGCGGCACAGCCTCGCAGATGCCGCGCACGCAGTTCCCGGTTCAGCCCCGCGCGCAGCTGTGCGGCCAGCTTCGTGGCGCGCTCTTGCGGCTTTCCCGTCCGCACGACTTCGAGTGCCGCGATGCCGGCCGCTGCTGCGAGCGGATGCGCGTTGAAGGTGCCGTGATGTGTAATCTTCTGCTGCTCATTCCAGGTCCGGTCGCCGAAGGCTAGGCGGCGCAGAATGTCTTCGCGGCCGGCAACCGCACCGCCCGGAAGACCCCCGGCCAGGATCTTGGCGAGACAGGTCAGATCCGCCTGAACGCCTGACCGCTGCTGCACGCCGCCCGGTGCCACCCGAAAGCCGGTGACAACTTCGTCGCAGATCAGCAGCAGGCCGCGGTCCGAGCAGATCGCCCGTAGATGGCGCAGGAAGGTGTCGTCCAGCGGCTGCTTGCCGTACGATGCCCCCGAGGGCTCGAGGATCACCGCGGCTAGGTCGTCACGCGTGCCGGTAATGCGATCGAGGCTCGCCAGCTCTGCCGGGATGATTACGGTTCCCGCGGCAACACTGGGTAGAACACCCGGCGGCAGCGCGGGGCTGCCCTCTGCGCCTGCCGCGAGTAAATCGTGCCAGCCGTGGAAATGGCCCGCCAGGCGCACGACCCTGGGCTTGCCCGTGTGCGCCCGTGCCAGGCGCAGCGCGAGCATCGTCGCTTCGGTCCCCGAGGAGGTGAAGCGGAGCTGCGCGACGTGTGGGAAGCAGCGCTTGACCTCCTCGGCCCATTCGACTTCGAGCAGGTGGTTCGCGCCGTAGTGCGTGCCTCGTGCTGCCTGCCGTTGAATGGCCTCGACGACCGGGCCATAGGTGTGGCCGAGAAGCAGCGCGCCATGTCCCTGCCAATAGTCGATCAGCCGGTTGCCGTCTACGTCCCACTTGTAGGCGCCCGCGGCGCGCTCGACGGCGATCGGGAAGGGCTCCATCCACCGCGCGTCGTGGGTCACTCCACTCGGGAAGTGCTGCCTGGCGCGCTCGTAGAGCTCCTGCGACCTCTGGTGGCGTGCCCGGTAATGCTCTTCGATCGTCATGGCGTCTCCTCAGCGCCCATAGTGGAGACGCTCTATCAGCGGCGCGGGCAGCCCCACGTCACGCATCTGCCGCTGCGTGGTGGCTACATCGTAGGTCAGCCGCTCGAAGCGCAAAGTTCCGGCCGTGGTATCCAGGAGGGCATAGGCCGCGCGTGGATCGCCATCGCGCGGCTGTCCGATGCTGCCTGGGTTGAAAATGTAGCGCGAGCCCGGGCGGAGCCGTACGCTCTGCCCGGCTTCGCCGCGACCAAACTCTACCCGTCCATCCTTGTGCTTGGCGAAGAGCGTCGGCACATGCGAGTGGCCTACCAGGCAGATCGGCGTGGTGAAATAGGCGAGGTTGTCGAGCGCGGTGCCGGCGTCCAGAATATACTCCCAGATCGGATCGCGCGGGCTCGCGTGCGCCAGGGTAGCCATCGGATCGACCGCCAGCCGTGTAGACCGTGCGTGGAGATATGCTCGCAGTTCCGGCAAAAGTTGCCGGCTATTCCACTCGTTCGCCTGGCGGGCCAGGGCATTGAAATCGGCGAGGGAGACCTCACCCAAGCAAGCGAGATCGTGATTGCCGGTGAGCGCATACGTGGCCAGAGCACGCATGTGGGCGAGACAGTCGTTCGGACGCGGCCCGTAACCGATCGTGTCGCCCAGGCACCATAGCTGGTCGTGGCTGGGCAAAGCATCGAGCACGGTCTCCAGAGCAACCAGGTTCGAGTGAATATCGGATACGAGCGCTATCTGCATAACTTTTGAGGCGAACAGCCCGTTGACGCTGCTCTTTCACTCCCGTATACTACACTACTGCCATTTGAACCGGACATAAAGCGGTGGATAGGTTGGCGCAGTTTTCCAGGCAGTCGGCCGTAGCGCTGCTCCTGCTGCCGGCTATGCTAGATGCAGGGTGGGCCGGCACCGGTCGCCGAAGGTTGCGGCCAAGCAGCGCAGCTTAGAGGACGCAGCTAACTTGAAAGTATTCAGGTGAACGAGCCCGCCCATTGTCCATACCTCGGGCTACGGCAGAATCGCGCGATTCGCTTCGCCGCACCTACGCCCGAACATCGCTGCTATCGCAACGGAACGCCGGACGATATCCCGGTCGATCAGCGTAGCTACTGCCTCAGCCCCAACCATCGTGCCTGTCCATTATACACAGGCCAGTGGGATGCCTCTACGCAGGGAACCGGCGCCGCCCTCGCGCTCACTCGGGGCGGCACTACGGCGCGCGGCATGCTTGCCGGCGTCTCGCCCCGCGATCGAGGCTTCTATTTCGCGTTGGTGACGCTCTTCGCATTGATTATCACCGTCTGGGTTGCCATCGCCTACCTGTACTCGTTGAGCCGGAACGGTCTCCGTGGGCCGCTGCCACCAGTGACTCAGCAGCCCGCCCCGGCATTTGTGATAACCCCGGGTCTGTCCGTGCTCACGGTCACGCCGACCGCGTCCGCCACGCCGCCGCCTACCCGTCGGCGCCCGACGCTCACACCCAGGCCGACCACTACGCCGGCGCCAGCTGCATCGCCGACGATATCGCCCACGCTGCGAGCCACGGTGGCACCGGCACCACCCGAGCCGACCAGGGCGCCCGCCCCGCTGCCGAAGGTTATTCCGCCGTCACCCATACCGCCGACAGCTGCGCCCAGCGAGGCTTTAACCCAGCCGCCTGTCGTGACGACGGCATCAGCCGTCCCGTCGACGGCCGAGTCGACGGCACCTCCCACGGTTGCGCCGACATCGCCGACGGTAACGCCCGCCTCAACCTCGCCGCCGATCCCGACGGCTGCTCCCACCTTGACGCCGACGCCCCGGCCGTCTATGACAGTCACGACCGTGATCCAGGGACACGTTACTGCGACGAGTCCCCCGCCGCCACCGGCTGCGACGCTTCCACTGTTGATGCCGACGGTAACGCCCACGCCGCAGCCCTGAGAAGGCCACGTGGCTGCGCCCTTGACGCGCAACCATTGCGCGCCCGAGCAGATCTCGCTCGGGCGCACTGCTGGCAGCTAATCGTCGTCGCGCCGCTTGGGGCGCGGCGGCCGAGGGCCGGCGGTCGATCCCGCACGGCGGGGTGGGCCGCGCCGTGCGCCGGAGGGCCGCTGCCCGAACCCTCCCCGCGTCTCCCCGCCGGGCCGGCCGCTCCCTTCCCGGCGCCCGAAGGCGCCGGACGTCCCTGATCGCGCCGGTGCCTGCCGGGGGCCTCCCGCGCGGTTCGGATCGGGCGCGCGCTCGTTGCGCTCTCGGCTGAAGCTACGACTCCCGCCGCTTGGTCCGCGCGATTCCCCGCTACGGCCGCGCTCCGTCCCGAAGGACGAGCCCTCTCGGCTGCGCCCACCGTATGCGCGTGGAGATCGGTCGCCGCCAAACTCCTCCCGCACATTGCCGTCGACCTCCGGCCTGTCGTCGTCGCGGCGGCCGGCCGGCGCCGGTCCCCGTCGATCGTTCCAGCGACCACCGCGGCTTGTGCCGCGACCTTGACCGACGCCGCCGCGGATATTTCCACGTGTCGAGCTCTCCCCACTGTACTCCCGCCGCGGCCCACTCTCTGGGCGCGGCCCGGTCCCGCGTTGGGCGAAAGGACGTCCCTGGCTGTCGCGCGGCGCATCGCGGGCCGGCGGGCGCTGGCCAAAGCCGCGGCGGTCGTCGCGCGTGGGAGCGGGCGATCGCTGTGGACCGCGATCGGGCCCGCGGCGCTCGAAGCCGCGTCCGGCCGGCTCGTTCCTGCCGCGGCCATAATCGCCCTCGCCCCGTGCTGGTGGACGCCTCGTGCCCGACGGCGCCGGCGCCCGGCCAAAGCCCCGCTGAGTAGGGGGAGCTCCGGTGCGCCCGTAGGGAGCAGCCCGTCCAGGGCCGCGCTGCTCCATCTCACGTTCGCCGCGTTGATCGCTGCCCCTTCCAGGCTGCCTCGGCGGATAGTCTCGCGAATAGTTGGATGCGCCTTGCCTCCGGTCCGGCCCGTGCCTTTCTTCCGGTGCTTCAGCTTCCCGATCGAAACGTCCGCGCTGTCCGGCGGCGCGTGCCGGCTGTCCGCCCTCCATCCGTGGCGGTCGCTCGGATCGGAAATCCGCTCGCTCCGGCCCGTCTTGCCCGCTAGGCGTTTCCTCCGGCGGCGCGTCGCGCATGCCGCCTTCGGTGGCCGCGCTCCCCGGTCCCCGGTCCGTCGTGTCGGCGTCGCGCCGTGGGCGCCGCACCACGTGCAAGCGCCGTGGCCGGCCGGTCTCTTCGTCTGACATCATTCGCTCCCACTCTTCGTCGGCTTCACGCGACGGGATGTGCTGAGTATGCGCGCGCAGCGCCTCAACTTCCCCGTGTGTGAGCTCACGCCAGCTTCCCGGCGCTAAATCGCCAAGGGTTAACGTCCCTTCGCGGACCCGCATCAGCCGGAGGACGCGCAGGCCAAGCGTGCGTGCGACCTCGCGGATCTGGCGCTTCCGCCCTTCCTGCATCACGACCCGTAGCCAGGTGCCGTCCGAGCTCCGCTCGAGCACCTCGACCCACGCGCCGGCCGTAAGATCACCGTCTGGCAGGCGCACCCGCGTGCGCCATTGTCGCAGCTCGGAGAGTTGTGGCGTCCGGTCGACCAGAACCCGATATTCTTTGTCGACGGCGAAACGCGGATGAGTCAGGCGATAGGCCAGATCGCCGTCGTCCGTAAGCAGCATCAGTCCTTCGCTCTCCGCGTCGAGGCGTCCGACCGGGAAGACCCGAACGTCGTTCGGAACCAGGTCGACCACCTTCCGCCGGTCGTGCGTATCGTGTGCCGTGGAGATTACGCCGACCGGTTTGTTCAGGAGCAGGTAACGGTGTGGGTCGGAGCGCTCCGGGATATGGATACGTTGCCCGTCGACCTCGATGACATCGGTCGCGGGATCGGCCCGCGCACCTAGCTCGCGCACGGTGCGTCCATTCACGGTGACCCGTCCCTGTAGGATCATATCTTCCGCGGGACGGAGCGCCGCAACGCCAGCGCGAGCAAGAATCTTATGCAAACGGTCGAGCATGGCCGAACGATCCTTTTCTGGCGACACGCCAACCTCTGGCCGGTGTGAGCTGCCGCCTCTCGAACCTGCCCTAGCAAGATAAAGACCAACTGTCTCAAAGCTCCCGAAGATCGTCGTCCACGGGATGGTGGTAGGAGGGTGTCGCGCCTGCTTCCGCCGCTTGGAACAGGCCCACGCACACGCAACGCGGGTAGTATAAGCTCGCGTGTGCTCCGAACGCCCTAGCCGCCGCGCTGATAGCGCGTCTGCCGACGAAAGAGGGAAGTGCGAAGCCCCAGAGATGTGCCGCAGCTCTCACACACCTCGCCGCTTACTCCGGTAAGCTGCGTTGGGCCAGCGCTTCGCTCGATGACGACCCACCGGCATTGAGGGCAACGTGTAGGTTGGTCCGGATCAGGGCCGTAGACAAATTCGAGTCCGGCTGCCCGTGCCACGTCGGCCAGATGCTCCCAGGTCGGCTGGCCGTCTCTGGATAGGAGATGCAGTGGCGTAAGCGCGCCTAGTTTTTCACGCATCCAGCGTGCCAAGGTCTCAATCTCGGTCTCGCGGTCGTTCACGCCGGCGTGCAGCCGGAGGCTTACCTCGATATGTGTGTTCCACCGCTCGCGCAGCCACTCGGCGCCGGCCATGATCCCTTGCCACTCTTGAATGCCGCCAAGCTCCACGTATGCCTGGTCGCTGAAGCCGAGAAGGTCGAGCCGTATACCGTCGAGATACGGCCCAATCGCCTCGATCGCTTCTGAGCT
Source organism: Chloroflexales bacterium (assembly GCA_038254585.1). Lineage (GTDB taxonomy): Bacteria > Chloroflexota > Chloroflexia > Chloroflexales > Kallotenuaceae > JBBSGA01. The sequence continues at coordinate 17,620 of JBBSGA010000040.1, forward strand.
GAAGTAACCAGAGGAGACGACGGCCGTGAAGCGACTACCGGCACGCGCCAGCTTCAGCCCATCCAGTGTCCACTCCAGCGTCACTGCCGGGTCATTATACGCCCATACCACGCCGCGGCACAGCCGCTGCTGCGCGAAGTCGGCCACGCGCTCGGCAGGAAGCTGCCTCCGCGCGGCCGGCTCCGGCAGCTGGCCGTACTGGGCCGCCTGCTCGGTAAGAATTGGGGTACCATACGATCCGACATTAAAAACCTGCGCATCAGGAAAAAAGTGCCACAGGCGCTGGTCCTCGATCGGCCCGATCGTCGCCGCACTGACAACGCCGTCGGCCTCCGACTGAATCGATCCGGCGTGGTGCAGGCGTACCCCGCAGCGGCCGGTCTCGCCCGGCGCGAGCTCGCAGCGCCATTGACAGACGTCGCAGCGGCGAACCTCCTGAGGTAGGGGGGCCTGGAACAGGCTAGGCCGCATTGGCAGCTTTCCTTCCGTACGAGGAGGTGGTGCAAAGATTGCACCGAAGCGCATCTAGCGTATTATAATTCACCCTGCGGCTAAAGATAGGGATGATAGGCATGCTCAAGGATCTTCCCGGAACTCCCGACCCGGCGGTGCAACGTGCCGGTGAACCGGAATGGCGCCCCGCAGAGGGCTATGAACAACCTGAAGAAGCGGGCTCCGTCGGCAGCACGATACGCGACCTCTTCGAGACGGTCCTCTTCATCCTGCTGATCTTCTTCATTGTCCGGGGTCTCATCCAGAACTTTCGCATCGACGGCTCCAGCATGGAGCCCAACCTGCACAACGATCAGTATATTTTGGTCAACAAGGTCCTCTTCTTCCATTTTGATAGCAATGCGCCCTTCCGGCTTTTGCCCGGCTACCGTGGCCTGCCGGCTCACAGCGTCTACCCGGTTCGCATGCCGCAGCGCGGCGATGTCGTCGTGCTCGAGGCCCCGCCCACCGACTATGATGGCAGCTCTAAGGACTACATCAAGCGCGTGATCGGGCTGCCCGGAGAAACCGTGCTGGTGCGCGACAGCAAAGTATACATCAACGGCCACCCGCTCGCCGAGCCCTATCTGGCGCCCGGCCAGCGAACTGACTGCGGCACCGGCCGCCTCTGCGACCCGTACGTCGTCCCGGCTAACTCGGTCGTCGTCATGGGCGACAATCGCAGCAATAGCCAGGACTCGCGCTCGTGGAATGCCGATCCGGGCCTCCCGCTCGACCGTGTCGTCGGGCGCGCCTGGGTCTCATACTGGCCACAGGATCGATGGGGCGTGATTCCGTCGCCAATATACGCTGCCGACACCCACTAACCGCGCCGAGCGATGCATTTCGCGGTCAACGCGCATCTGCTCTCACCGGCCGGCGGCTATCGTCAGGCCGGTATCAGCGTCTACATCGATCAGCTGCTCCGGTGCTTGCTGCCGTCTGCCCCCAACGATCGCTGGACCGTCTATGCCCCCCCCGGCGCCGGCCGTGTCCTCGATCCACCGCCCAATACCTGCCTGCGGGAAAGCCGCTTGCCCACCTCGAAGCCCCTGGCACGGATCGTCTGGGAGCAGTGCCTGGCTCCACTGCTTGCGCTGCACGATCGTTTCGATGCCTTCTTCTGTCCGCTCAACGTTGTGCCGCTTGCAATGCGCCGTCCGTCCGTCGTGACGGTGCATGACCTAGCCTTCTTGCGCTTTCCTGAGCGGTTTCGGCCCGCCCGGAGGCGCTATCTTGCCGTGCTTGCGCGCCTCTCCGTGCGCCGTGCTGCCCACGTCTTGACGGTGTCTGAGTTCACCCGGCGCGAAGTCGTCGATCTCCTGGGTGTCCCGTCTGAAAAGGTCACGGCGACGCCGAACGGCCGCGACGAGCGGCTCGGGCCGCTCCCGGCCGACGCCGTGGCGCGCTTCCGAGAGACGCAGAGCTTGCCCGAGCGCTTCCTGCTCTTTCTCGGCACGCTCGAGCCGCGCAAGAACCTGCCGGCATTGCTGCGTGCCTACGCGGGCGTGGCCGACGTGGTCGGCATGCCGCTGGTGGTGGCGGGCGGCAAGGGCTGGATGTACGAGCCGATTTTTGAGCTCGTGGGCGAGCTTGGGCTGCGGGAAAGGGTCCGTTTTGCCGGATTCGTTCCACGCGAAGATCTGGCTGCGTGGTATAACGCTGCCACTGCGCTGGTCTATCCCTCGCTCTACGAGGGGTTTGGGCTGCCTCCCCTGGAAGCGCTCCAATGTGGGACGCCGGTGATTACGTCGAATACCTCCAGCCTGCCGGAGGTCGTCGGCGATGCGGCGCTAACCGTGGATCCGACGAGCGTCGCGGCGCTCGGGGATGCCCTTGTGCGGATCGCGACCGATGCAGCGCTGCGCGAGGAGCTGCGGAGCCGCGGGCCGGCGCAAGCTGCTCGATTTTCCTGGGAGCGCACCGCGGCGGGAACGCTGCAGGCCTTACGCACTGTCGCTCGCTCCTAATCCGCGCCCCCACGACGCTCCGTAAGGCAGAGGCGCTCGACCGCCGGGCCGAGCGCCTCTGCCTTACGGAGCTCCCGCCTCGATCACGACCGCCTCAAAGCCGACCATCATCGACGCTCCGGACGGCGTGATAGTACGGCCGGCCTTGTCGTAAACCGCGCGCGTCCCGGACGGGAGCGCGACGGTGCCCGTCGTACCGTCGTTCGTCCAGAAAATCTGGTACGTCGTCCCGCCGCGGCGGAAGGAGTACCCTTCCAGCGAGCCGTTTCGCAGAGGTCCGGTGTAGACCGCATCCTTGAGCAGCCTCGACACAAACTTCAGAGTTGTGTAGGCGGGACGCGCGGCCTGATGCTGGTCGAGCAAACCGCCCTCCCGCCATCCCGGCCCGTTGAGCGTGTACCAGACCGCCCCGAGCAGGCCGTTCGCCCAAGCGCGTGTGTAGAGCCGGACGGCGTAGTTGGCCTGCGCCTCCAAGAAGTCACCGTTGGGGCAGGCTGCCGTGCTCGGGTGGCAGAGCATGCCTCCTTCATTCATGAGCAGCGGCTTGTGCACGCCGTACTGCGTCTGGACGGCATTCAGGAAGTCGAGCTTGCCGAGCAGCGCCCCGCCGCGGTGGCTCCAGGCCGGGCTCTCGCGATCCGGATCCCGTGGTCCCGGGCCCCAGTAGTTGTAGGCATGGTAGGCGATAATGTCGAGGGCGCTTCCCCCGCCATTACGCAGGATACCTTCGAGGAACCGGGCCGGCTTGCAGTCCTTGCCGGCCGGCGGATGCGTCGGATCGCAGTCGAGGAGCAGACCACCGGTGACAAGCTGCGCCGAAGGATTAGCCTGCTTGATGGAAGGGTAGACGTGCTTGAGCATCTCGGCGAAGTAGCCTCCGCCGTAATCGGCGTCAGCCTCATCGCCCCAGCAGCCGAACGGAGAGTCGGCGGCGACGAGCGATGGCGCGATATCCGGCTCGTTGCCGATCTCCCAGTACTTCACCCCGAAGGGCGGCCGGCTGTAGCGTGCGACGAGCTCGCGCATGAAGCTCGCAAAGCCGTCGAGCGCCTCGGGCTTGACCGGCCCACACTCGTACCCCGGGACTTTCTGCGCCCATGCGGGTGTGCCGCGGACCACGACGATCGGCGTTAGTCCTTGGGCAGTGAGCGACGTAATCTCGCGCTCGAAGCTTGCGAGACGGCTCCAGTCCCGGTTGCCCGGCGTCGCCTCGACCTGCGACCAGAGGATCCCGTTGTAGCGCGTCCATGACACGCTCGCCTCGCCCGCTTTGGCCGCGAGCGTGCCGGCCGTCCCGGGGTTGATCTCGACGCCGAAAACGGATGGCGGCCGCGTCGCCGCGGCGCTGCCCTGAAGTTCGCTGCCGAGGAGACCCAGCAGAACCTTGAACTCGTCAGGCTTCTCGGGGTGCCACTCAAATCGAGCCCGCTCGAACCACTGCGTTAGAACGGTGTCGCCTGTCGCATTTGTCTCAAATCGCGGCGCAGTCAGCGGCAGCCCGAAGAGCTGCAGCGACCGGCCATAGGTATCCAGCTTCGGATTGCGCAGGCCGTGCGCTTCCCAGTAGCTCCTGAAGCCCACCCCGCGCACCTGGTCACAGACGTTGTGTCCGGTCGTTTCGAACCAAAGGCAGCCGGCCCGTGGTCCGGGCTCGCGGCCCTCTTGCGCCGGATCGCGCCCAAGCTGCTGCAGCCGCTCGGCGCCCATGCGTCCCAGCAAGATGTCGAACGGCGGCTGCTGCTCGGGATGCGCCTCCAGCCGGTTGCGCTCGGTCCACTGGGTGAGTAAGGAGACCTTCAGATCCGGGTTGCGCTCCATCTTAGCGTCGACGAGCGGATAGCCGAAGACCGGAAGGCCGCCGTTTGCCTGCCAGTAATCGGCAAACGGAGCGGCGAAACACGCGTGGATGCCGGGTTTGTCTGGAAAGCAAATGCCGGGCTTGGCCGCCTCCATAGACGGAGTGCCGAGAGATATCACGCCGGCAACGATCGTGATCAACAGGAAACGGTACACTGAAACTCCTTCCGAAGGCGACAGATCGTGCTGCAGGTGGCGCGGATCAGATCCCGAAGCAGGACGCGCTAAGGCGCAGCTCGAGGTCAGAAGGCACCGTGGCCCCTGACGACCGTCGAGACGGTCATCCAGAGGATCTTAAGGTCGAGCCAGAACGAATAATTTTGAATGTAATACAGGTCGTCCGCGGTGTGAAGATGCATCGGCTTTTCGCCGCGGCCGTTGACCTGCCACCAACCCGTCATGCCGGCCGGGACCCGGAAGCGCTGCCACTGCCACGGCTCGTACTCCGCGGCCATGTACGGCATCTCGGGACGCGGGCCGACCAGGCTCATTTCACCCCGTAGAACGTTGAAAAGCTGGGGCAGCTCGTCGAGGCTGGTGCGCCGCAGTCTGCGCCCAACCCGCGTGACCCGAGGATCGCTCTGCGTTTTGTGAAGCAGAGACCCGTCCTCGTTCCGCCGCGCGACCTCCATCCATTTGTGCTCGGCGTCCTGGTACATGCTCCGAAACTTGATCATCTTAAAACGCCGGCCGTTCTCGCCGATGCGTTCCTGGCAGAAAACGACGGGCCCCGGCGACTCAAGCTTGATCAGAATCGCGATCAGCGCCATGATCGGCGATACAAGGATCAGGAGCATCAGGCTGCCCATCAGATCGAAGAGACGCTTGAGCTCGCGCTGCGACTCGGTCAGCGCCGACTCGCGTAGACTAATCAGTGGAATGCCTCCCAGCGTCGCCACGGGTGTACGCGCGAAGGCCAGGTCGAGGATGCTCGGCACCATATGCAGCATGACCGGATGTTGCTGGAGCTGGAGTGAGATCGTCGTGATCTGGTCCTGCGCCACGCCCGCGAAGATGACCTCGTCGATCTTTTGCTCGATGACGATCCTGGGCGTGACGCCGACCGGTCCGAGCACCGGTATGTCGCTCTCGGTAGGCTGGTCGCTCGTACAACCGACGACGCGCACTCCCGTCCAGAGGCGGCGGGCAAGCTCTTGGGCGAGCTGACTTGCCTCTGGTCCGCCGCCTACAATCAGCACCTGTCGCCGGTCGTCGTAGCGACTACCCAGACGGAAATACGCTCGCACGCCAAGATGCAGCGCGAGCAGCGCCGCGAGGTCGGCGCCGGCGAAGTAGAGGAATTGCAGTCGCGACACATCGCGAAAGGAAAGGTAGAGCAATCCCGCGAGCGTCAGCACCGCTAGCACAACTGCGATCAACAGGCGTCCGAGGGCTTCGATGAGTGGCCGTGAGAAGATCGCGCGCTGCGGTGTGACCAGCAGGAAGACGGTTGCCCAGATCAGCGCGACAATCGGGAAGATCTGCCAGAGCATGATAACATCGCGCGCTGTGAGCGCTCTTCCCAGGTCGATCGCCAGGCGCACCCGCGCCGCTGCATACAGGCAGATGAGCGTCAGGGTAATGTCCCAGATCAGGACGCTGCTGGCAAGGCGGCGGCCAAGACGTTCGAGCATGGAGCATCCTTCGTTTGCCGGTGCTTGGCCAGGGATATTGCGGCTGCCGTTCGGCTCTGGAGCAGATTAGCATAGCTTCAAAGCCATGGTAGTTTTACCACAAGGTCGGCGCTAGGACAAATCACCGCGCATATTCCACGGTCCAGGTACGGGCACAGGCGCGCCGCTTTTGTGCTAGCATGGCCGCGTCAGCGGTCCGAGGAGTGACTATGCTCGAGGCAATCGATCTCGCACGCGCATTGCCGCGTGAAGAATATGCAGATCAGCTACACCAGCTGCAGTCGACCCTGCGCCCGCTCCAGATTCGCGCTGCCGAACAGGAGCGGCCGGTGATTGTCGTCTACGAGGGCTGGGATGCCGCCGGTAAGGGCGGCAACATCAAGCGCCTGACTGAGCGTCTCGACCCACGCTTTTTCACAGTCTATGGCATCGGCAAGCCGACACCGGACGAGCTCGCGCACCATTATCTCTGGCGCTTCTGGACGAGGCTGCCGCCTCGTGGCCACCTGGTGATCTTCGATCGCTCCTGGTATGGCCGGGTGCTCGTCGAGCGCGTCGAGGGACTGGCCACAGAAAACGAGTGGCGGCGCGCCTACGGCGAAATCAACACGTTCGAGAAGCTATTGATCGACGACGGCGCGATCATTTTCAAGTTCTGGCTGCATATCTCCCCAGACGAGCAGCTGCACCGGTTTCAGCGCCGGCTCGAAACCCCGGCCAAGCGCTGGAAAATGAACGACGAGGACTGGCGTAACCGTACGAAGTGGTCGCAGTACGAACATGCGGTCGAGGAAATGCTGCGCGAGACGGGCACCCGCATCGCGCCCTGGATCGTCGTCGAGGGTAACGACAAGCGGTGGGCACGCATCAAGGTTCTCTATACCGTCGTGGAGCGGCTCGAAGCGGTGGTCGGGGGAGCATAGGGCCGGGCTGGCTGATGGTCCGCTCGGTGCAAATCCGCGCCGCGGACGAGCGCGAGCCAGACGAGGAGGAGTTATGTCCCGAACGGTAGTCGTGCTGGAAGGCGATCAGACCGGGCAAGAGCTGCTCGAAGAGGCATTACGTGTCGTCGACCCGGCCGTCACGGGCGTAGAGGTTGCTCTCGAGCGCTTCAATCTCGCGCTGGAGGAGCGTCGCAGAACCAAGAACGAGGTCGTGCACGCGGCGGCGCGGCGCATGCGCGAGACGGGACTGGGGCTCAAGGCGGCGACGATCACGCCGGAGGAGGCCGGAGACGTCGGCTCGCCCAACGCAATCCTGCGCAAAGAGATCGACGGGAGCGTCATCTTGCGCACCGGGCGCCGCATTCCCGGTATCCGGCCGGTCGGCGGCGTCTACGCGCCGATCTCTGTCGTGCGCATGGCCGTCGACGACGCGTATGGCGCCAAGGAGTACCGCGAAGGCCAGGGCCTGGACGAGTGGGCCTACCGGACCGAAAAGATCAGCCGGCGTGTCTGCCGGTCGGTGTCCGAGTTCGCCTTCCAGTATGCCGAGCGAACCCACGGCAAGGTCTTCGGCGGGCCGAAGTATACCGTCTCGCCGGTCTACGAAGGGATGCTCAAGGAAGAGATGGATGCTGCGGCCGAGCGGCATCCCGGGGTGCGCTACGCTCCGCAGCTGATCGACGCCACCTACGCGCTCTTGCTGACCGCCTCCGGCGACGAAGCGCTGGTGATCCCGTCGCTGAACCGCGATGGCGACTGCCTCTCGGACCTCGTGCTCCAGCTCTTCGGGTCGATCGCCGGCGCGGAGTCGCTGCTCCTGGCCCTGGACGATGCGTTGAAGGTCAAGGCGGTCATGGCCGAAGCGCCGCACGGTACCGCGCCGGCGCTGCAGGGCAAGAACATCGCGAATCCGATGGCGATGATCCTCGCCGCAGGCACACTCCTGACCTACTTCGATGCTCCAAAGGCGACCATGGCAGCACGCGCGATCGCTGAGTCGTGTCTCGAGGCGGTCTACGACGGCATCCGCACCGCCGACCTCCAGGGTCACGCCACGACCACGGAATATACCGACGAGGTCATCCGGCGCGTGCGCACAAAGCTCGAAGTGTGGCCATCCTTGTCGAGCTAGTTTCGAGCACGCACCATGGTATAATCCGCCAGCGTGCGGGCGTAGCTCAGTGGATAGAGCAACTGCCTTCTAAGCAGTCGGTCGTGGGTTCGAGTCCCGCCGCCCGCGCCAAACGGCCAGAAATAGGGATGGAACGTCGAATTCCATCGGTTTCTGGCCTATTTCTTCCCACAGAAGCATGGTTTCAGGACCATTTCTACTATGCTTTTGGGATAATGCAATAACCGACCAACTGCCTTTTTCGCCTCCTGACCAACTGCCTA
>JBBSGA010000041.1:0-25743 GCA_038254585.1 Chloroflexales bacterium
GAGGTGGCCAAGCTGATCGGCGATGCGGTTCGTCAGGCGCGCCGCTTCGGCTTGCTGGTCCGGCTGTGATTGTAGGTTTTCGAGCTCGCCGATGATTTTGCGAAGCTCCTCGTTCGCCTCCACCAACGACGACTCTGGCTGGGTGCCGAGGTAGCCGATGTAGTCGTCGACATACTCATGGACCTGCTTGAGCAGTTTTGCGTGATTGGTAACCATGATCTTAGGCTCCGTCGAATCATAGCTGTGCCGATATGAAGTAGCATACGCCGTTCCACAACGGCACTTCTTTAAGTATAGATCCGGCTCGTAACTGTGACCTATCGCTTCACCCGGTCTTCAGGCCGATCAGCCCGGCCATAGCCGTCGGCGCCTTTCTGGCTGGGATGCGTGGGCTCTGGCTCAATCAGGAGGTTCTCCAGGAGCGTGTTGAGCTGTGGACCGACGCGCCGCAACTCCTCGCGATGCGCGGCCGTGAGCTGTGTCAGCATCTCACAGCCGCTCTCCGTGAGAGTGACATAAACCTGCCGTTGGTCGTCGGTAGCGGGCTCCCGAGTGACAAAGCCCTGCGCTGCCAGCCGGTTGACGAGCCCGACTGTGCTATGGTGGCGGATCTGCAGGCGCTCGGCAAGTTCGCCGACGGTGATCCGATCGCGTCCGGGATATCCTTTGATTGCGAGTAGCGCTTGGTGGTGCTGCGGAGTCAAGCCGACACCTTGGGCCGCTTCCTCGCTAAAGCGCAAGAATTGGCGCAGCACATACCGGAACGCCGCTAAGGCCTCGTATTCCGCTTTGGTTATCGGTTCCTGCATTCGCTTCCCTTCGCGGGACCTCGGCATAGTGGACACATCCATTATAGGCTCCCCCGGACTTCGCTTTCCTACAGGTACACGCCACTCCATCCCACTGCTTGAAAAGCATCGTACTGCGACATACAATACCAGCGCCAGCTCTGACTGTCAGGCGTCCAATGCGACGGGGAGCGGCTCATAGTATGTTGAGGAGTCTGTCGTGCTGGATCGGGTGAGTATCGACTATCGTTCCGAGCTGCGAGCGCAGCCCTCCGCGAACTTCCGGATGTTGCTGGTGTCGCTGCTGGCGGCCGGCGTCGGGCTGGGCGCGGGCGTCGTCGCTTTTGTTCTCTATAATTTGATCGCCTTTTTCACGAACCTCTTCTTCTTCGGCCGTATTGGGTTTCAGCTTTCGGGGCTGCAGCAAAATCACCTTGGCTTGTGGGTGATTCCGCTGACGGTCGCGGGCGGTCTGGTCGTCGGCGTGATGGCAAAGTACGGCTCGTCGAAGATCAAGGGGCATGGCATCCCGGAGGCAATGGAGGCCGTGCTCGAAAACCGGAGCCGTATCGCGCCGCGCGTTGCGATTCTGAAGCCGATCTCCGCCGCCATCGCAATCGGCACCGGTGGCCCGTTTGGGGCCGAGGGCCCGATTATTCAGACCGGCGGTGCATTGGGCTCGTTGACGGGGCAGATCCTCCACACGACGGCCACGGAGCGCAAGGTGCTCCTGGCCTGTGGTGCCGCGGCCGGTATGGCAGCTACGTTCAGCACGCCGATCGCCGCCGTGATCCTCGCGATCGAGCTGCTGCTCTTCGAGTATAAGTCGCGCTCGTTCATTCCGCTGGTCATCGCCAGCACGCTCGCGACGACCGTCCATAACCTGCTCATGGGACGTGGCCCGATGTTTACGGTCTCGCCCATGAATTTTGGCATGCCCTACGGATTGCCTTTCTACGTCGTCCTCGGGCTCGTCTGCGGCCTGGCGGCGGTCGTCTTCAGCAACGCGCTCTACTGGATCGAAGACCAGTTCGACCGGCTTCCCATCGACGATACGTGGTGGCCGGCGCTCGGTGGGCTTGCCCTCGGTATCATCGGCTACTTTGTGCCGCGGGTCCTCGGCGTGGGCTACGACACGATCACGGACATTCTCAATGATCGCCTTCCGCTGGCGCTCCTGCTGCTGATCATGGTCGCCAAGAGCCTGGCGCTGCTGCTGACGCTCGGCTCCGGAACCTCGGGCGGCTTGCTTGCCCCGATGTTCATGGTCAGCGCCGCGCTCGGCGGCGCCTTCGCGATCGGCGTCAACACGATCTTTCCGGCAGCGCACCTTTCTCCCGCGGCCTACGCGCTCGTGGCCATGGCGGCCGTATTTGGGGCGGCATCGCGCGCGAGCTTCACCTTCATCATCTTTGCCTTCGAGATTACCCGCGACTACAACGCTATTCTGCCGCTGATGCTCGTCTGCGTGATCGCCGATGGGGTCTCGCTGGTCATGATGCGCAACTCAATCATGACCGAGAAGCTTGCCCGGCGCGGGCTGCGCGTCCACCAGGAGTACGAGGCCGACGTCTACCAGCAGGTACCGGTCGGCGAGGTTATGGACCGCAATCCGGCCGTGATCCGGCAAGACATGAAGCTGGCCGAGCTTGCCGAGCGCATCGCCAAACGTGATCCGGAGCTGACACGTCGCCAGGCGCTCCCAATCGTCGGCCCCGAGGGCCGGCTCACCGGTATTATCACCCGCGGTGACGTTTTCCGCGCGCTCGAGGCCGAGCCCGGAACCACCAAGACAGTGCTCGAGGCCGGATGCGATCAGCCGGTCGTTACCTATCCCGACGAGCCGCTTCACGACGCACTCGTCAAGATGCTGCGCCATCGCATCGGCCGCCTACCGGTCGTGGAGCGGAACAACCCGCACCATCTCGTGGGCTATCTCGGCCGTGGAGCGGTGATCGAAGCCCGCCTGCGCCGCCTCGAAGAGGAGCACGTGCGCGAGCCGGGATGGCTCACGCGCGGATTTTCGGACTCAGCCCAACCCTCACCTGCCTCAGCGGCTAGACCGTCAGACGGTATGAGATAGCGGCCGAGAGCCGGCGCGATATCAGCCGGTTCGATCAGGCCAGGGCAGCATTGAGGCGGCCGGGCACCACGCTCGGCCGCTGACCTTATACTACGGGACCGCCACTCGCTGCCAAACATTCGCGCCGGACCTCCCCGCCGCTGCAGCGCCAGAGTAGGCGATCTGGCGCATTGTGAGCGCCCGGGGCGCGGGGTATCATTCTAGTGAGCTACGAAAACTGTAGCAAGGAGGATGTACATGACCACCGTATTCAGTGTTCCCGAGGTTTCGTGCCAGCACTGCGTCAACGCCATTACTAAGGAGGTCTCACGCCTCGACGGCGTGCAGAATGTAAACGTCGACCTCGCCACCAAGCGGGTGAGTGTGAACGCGGGTGAGCAGGTCTCGCCTGCACAGCTGATCGAGGCGATCAACGAGGCGGGCTACGACGACGTCACCGTGCTGTAGAGACGTTATATATAACGTCTCTACGAACTCGCCCGGAAGATGGCGGCGGGAGGTACTACTATGGCGACCAAACAATTAAAATTGCCGGTGACAGGCATGACCTGTGCATCGTGCGCCAACCGGATCGAGCGTGGGCTGAAGAAGGTCCCCGGTGTGGAAGCGGCCCAGGTGAACCTGGCGAACGAGCAGGCGACGATCAGCTTCGATCCGCAGCAGGCCCAACCCAAGAACCTGGTCTCGGCGATCGAACATAGTGGCTACGGTGTTATCACCGACCACGTCGAGTTTCCGGTGACCGGTATGACCTGCGCCTCCTGCCAGACCCGTGTCGAGAAAGCCTTGCGCAAGGTGGACGGCGTGCTGCAGGCCAACGTCAATCTTGCGACGGAGCGCGCGAGCGTCGAATATGCTCCCGGCGTCGCCGATTGGTCTACGCTCAAGGCGGCCGTAGCAGCAGCGGGCTACGGTGTGATCGAGCCTGCCGGCGAGGACGTGGCCGGCCACGAGGATGTCGAGGTGGCGGCGCGCCGCGCCGAGGTCGCCGACCAGCGACGCAAGCTGATGGTGGCGATCGCCTTCGGTCTGCCGCTCTTTCTGTTGGCGATGGCGCAGGATCTCAAGCTAATCGACCCGTGGTGGTGGGGATCCGCGCGCCAGATGGTGCACGTCAGCGGGATGGGCGAGCATCATCAGGCCAACTTGAATGCACTTAACTGGCTCTTCCTGATCCTGGCACTTCCCGTCCAATTCTATTCGGGTGCCGATTTCTATCGCAATGCCTGGAAGGCGCTGCGCCATGGCGCCGCGAACATGGATACCCTGATCGCGCTGGGCTCGTCGGCCGCCTTCTTCTATAGCCTTGCCGTGCTGCTCTTCGGCTGGTTCGGCCACGTCTACTTTGAGACGGCGGCCGTGATCATCACGCTGATCCTGCTCGGCCGCTTTCTCGAGGCGCGTGCCAAGAGCCGGACGAGTGCCTCGATCCGGGCGCTGATTGGACTTCAGCCAAGCATCGCTCGCGTCCTGCGGAGCGGCGTCGAAACGGAGATCCCGGTCTCGGAGGTACGGGCAGGCGAGATCGTTGCCGTTCGGCCCGGGGAAAAAATCCCGGTCGACGGCGTCCTCACGGCCGGACAGTCGACGATAGACGAGAGCATGCTCTCCGGCGAGAGCATGCCCGTGGAGAAGCATGAGGGTGACCTGGTCACGGGAGCCACGGTCAATCGCTCGGGCGCCTTCCAGTTCCGAGCGACCCGCGTCGGCAAAGAGACGGCGCTGGCGCAGATCGTACGCCTGGTACAGGAAGCCCAGGGCTCGAAGGCACCTGTTCAGGGCCTGGCAGACCGGATATCGGCGATCTTCGTTCCGATCGTGATCGCGATCGCCGTGGTCACATTTCTTGCGTGGTTTTTCGCAACCGGCGACTTCACCAGGGCGCTGATTTTCGCCGTGGCGGTGCTGGTGATAGCCTGCCCCTGCTCGCTCGGCCTTGCGACGCCGACGGCCGTGATGGTCGGCACGGGCGCGGGTGCCGAGCACGGGATCTTGATCAAGAATGCGGAGGCCCTCGAGCGTGCGAGCTCGTTGACCACTATTGTCTTCGACAAGACCGGTACGATCACCAAGGGTGAGCCGTCGGTCACGGATGTCGTGGCGGCCGCGGGAGATGAGCGCCAGCTGCTGCGCCTAGCCGCCAGCGTCGAGCGCAGCTCTGAGCATCCGCTGGGCGAAGCCATCGTCCGCGCTGCTGAGGCGCAGTCGCTCGACCTTGCCCGGCCGGATCGCTTCGCGGCGCTCTCGGGACACGGCGTGGAGGCGGACGTCAATGGCCGGACGGTCGTCGTGGGATCACCACGGTTGATGGACGAGCGTGGCCTGGACCTGCGCCCATGGCGGGCGGTCGTCGAGCGGCTGCAGGGCGAGGGCAAGACGGCAGTGGTCGCCGCGTCGGACGGGATCGTGCATGGTGTGATCGGCATCGCCGATACTGTCAAGGAAACGTCCTCCGAGGCGATTGCCGAGCTTCAGCGGATGAGGCTCCGGCTAGTGATGCTCACCGGCGACAACCGGCGTACGGCCGAGGCGATCGCGGACCAGGTCGGACTCGCGGCAGGGAGCGTCCTGGCCGAGGTATTGCCGGATTCGAAAGCCTCCGAGGTCAAGCGCCTCCAGGACGGCGGTCAGGTCGTCGCGATGGTCGGGGACGGCATCAACGATGCGCCGGCCCTGGCGCAGGCCGATATCGGGATCGCGATGGGCACGGGGACCGACGTGGCGATGGAGGCGGCCGATATTACGCTGCTCCGCGGCGATCTCCGCCTCGTGCCGCAGGCGATTGCACTCTCGCAGCGCACGATGCGCACGATCAAGTGGAATCTCTTCTGGGCCTTTGCCTACAATGTGATCGGGATCCCGCTTGCCGCGGGCGTCGTCTATCCTTTCACAGGTTGGCAGCTCTCGCCAATGTTCGCTGCGGGCGCGATGGCGTTCTCGTCGATCTTCGTCGTCACCAACTCGCTACGGCTACGGCGGGCACGTATCGAGCCGGTCCCTACTGCCGGCAAGCCCGCAACCCGCCTCGCCTCGCAGCATGCCTGAACGTATCCGCGTGGTCATCGCGGACGACCATGCCGTCGTCCGCAAAGGCATGCGCGATTTGCTCGAGGACGAAGGTGACCTCGTCGTCGTGGGCGAGGCCGGCGATGGGCAGCAGGCCGCCGATCTGGCACTCTCCCTGCGACCGGATGTCGTGCTGATGGACGTCCGCATGCCGGTGCTCACCGGGGTCGAGGCGACGCGCCGAATCCATGCCGACGCGCCGCAGATCAAGGTGCTCGTGCTCTCCGCGTATGACGACCAGCCCTACGTCGTCGCGCTGCTCGAGGCGGGGGCGAAGGGCTACGTGCTGAAGACGGCCGAGGGGGACGACATCGTACGCGCCGTGCGCGACGTCTACCATGGTCGCATGGCGCTCGATCCGAGCATCATGTCCGCGGTCGTCGATCGAGCGATGGGGCGCGGCGAGCGCGGCCCGGAGACGCCCCCGCCGAGCGAACGCGAGCTGGAAGTCCTCCAGCTCGCAGCGCGCGGACTCACCAACAAGCAAATCGGGGTCTCGCTCAATATCTCCGATCGCACGGTGCAAAACCACTTACAGAACGTCTTCGAGAAGCTGCAGGTTCGCTCGCGCACCGAGGCCGTCACGGCGGCGCTGCGCAGTGGATTGATCGGCTTGGGAGAGTAGCCGTATGCGTATCGCCGGCAAGCGTGTCGGCGTTGCCGCCTCGGTGTTGGCGGTGCTGTGGTGTGTCGCTCTTGTCGGCGTCTGGCAGTTGCCATTCGCCGCTCCGTGGCTGGCATCGTTCGTCGCCGCCTCGGCGCTGCTCGCCATCGGGCTCCTGCTGCGGGTCGTGATCTTCCCCCTCGTCGACCTTGCCCGGCGCGCCTCTCAGCTTGCCGCCGGTGAATGGGAGGCCCTGGCGTCACCCTGCTCCGGCGTTGCAGAGATCGAGGGCCTCCGGCGTGCCCTCAACGCCATGGCCGACCATCTGCGCCGTGCACAGACGACCGGCCAAGCCTACGCCGCCGCCATCAGCGAAGGCCAGGAGGCTGAGCGCGCCCGCCTTGCACATGACCTTCATGATGCGACGGTTCAATCTCTGATCGCCGTCGGGCAGCGCCTGGAGCGCGCCGGCCGGCTGATCGATACCGACGCCGCGCGCGCGCGCTCCGTCGTGGCGGAGGCCCGGCAGGAGATCGTCGCCGACGTCGCCGGCCTGCGCGAGATCATCGCCGGTCTGCGCCCGCCGGCCCTTGACGAGCTTGGCCTGGTTCCGGCGCTCGAGCTCATGATCGGTCGCCTGCCGCCCGTACCGCCGGTGCACCTCGAGATCGGGGGGCCGGTCCGGCGCCTCGCTCCGGAGCGCGAGCTGGCCGTACTGCGCATGGTCCAGGAGGCACTCTCGAACGTTCGCCGCCATGCCGGCGCGACGACTGCTACCGTCCGGCTTCAGTTCGAGCCCGTTGCACTGCTACTGACGGTCGCGGACGATGGCCGGGGACTACCGGCCGATCAGACGGCCGAGGGCCTTAGCCTTGGCAGCCATTGGGGCCTGATCGGCCTACAAGAGCGGGCCGCACGCTTCGGTGGTTCGGTCGAGCTCTCGTCCCCTCCGGGGAGAGGGACGCGCCTCGAGATCCGCCTCCCGGACGACGACACGCTCCAGCCGGCCGAAGCAGTCGTCGATCCCGTCTGTAAGGCGACGATCCTGCCCGCCACCGCTTATGGCTCGGTCGTCCACGCGGGCGCAACCTACTTCTTCTGCTGCCCCGTCTGCCAGGGAGCTTTCCAGCGCGACCCCGCCAAATACCTTCCCGTAGCGCGGTAGCTTCCGCCTCGCGTAGTTTTTTCCGAAGGCCGCTGGCAGGTCTCAGGCCGAGATGCTGCCGTGCGGCTCGGGAGGAATGTAGGAGTGGATGTAATCCAGCGCTTCTACCGGCGTAGATGCAACATAGGCAAGGTTTCGAAACTGCGGCCGGATGAACTGGCCCTCCACCCCGGCGTCGAACTGGGCCAGGAGCGGGGCATAGTAGTCCTCGATGTTTAGCAGAACGATCGGTTTTTCGTGGAGGCCGAGCTGCTTATTCGTGATCACCTCGAGCACTTCTTCGAGCGTTCCATAGCCGCCCGGCAGCGCGATGAACGCATCTGCTCGCTCTTCCATCAACGTTTTGCGTGCGCGCATGCCCTCGGTGATGATCAGCTCGATCTGCTCGTTGTGGGGCAGCTTGGCGGCCTGGAAGAGCGAGGGCATGACCGCCAGCACCGTCGCTCCTCCCGCAAAGGCCGCCTCGCTGACCACGCCCATTAGTCCTCGCTGCGAGCCGCCGTAGATCATGCGGTAACCATGGCGGGCGATCTCGATCCCGAGCTCATGCGCCGCGCGCTTATAGACGTCCGGTACGGCATCACTTGACGAGCAGTAGACCGTGATCGTTTGTCGCACATCGTGCTCCGAATCGTCTGGCACGTGCCCATCTCCCTCCAAGGCAGCGGCTTCCTGCCGAACTAGGCCTGATATAAGGCCTGTAAGAGCTTGTTCCAGTGGCCCTCTTGGCTGAAGCGGAGCGCGGCATAATCCGGGGCGTAATCCTCTTGGTGCGGAAAATAGATCGAGACGCCTGTCGCGTGCTGCACCCCAAGTCCCCAGGTTGCATTCGCGATCACGAAGCTGCCGTTCTGCGACTGGAGCGCCTGCAACAGGGCCTTACCGGCTGCTTTGACCGCCGCGTTCCGTGGCAGACGTGCGAGCAGCTGTTGCGTGAAATCGCCGAGGTCGATATATTCCGGGTACTCGAACTTTTGGGCCTTGTCGCGTGCCAGGCTCACCGCACCGGCCACGGCGATTTTGTGGATGTCCTTTGTTAACGCATCCGCCAGCTGGTTCACCGCATCTGCCACCGGCTTGAGCTTGCCAAGATCGAGAGCAGACTGCGTCGCCGATTTGTCGTTGACCGGGTCGCCGTGCTGTGTGTACCACTGGCCGTAGTTTTGGGCGATGGTTTTTGCCAGGTCGGACGGACTCATCGCGGGGTTCGCCGCCAGCATGCCGAGGATCGCCGCGTACGGCCATCCCGCGCCGGGCTCGGTCTCCTCGGAGCCGACCATAAAGTTCGCGGTGTCCTGCATCTCATAGCAAATCTCGAACATGTTCATCAGGCATGCGTCGCAGCCCAAGATGTCGACCTTGTGCCCGTTTGCTAGGCTATTGGCGATCGCATCATGCAGCTCCTTGTTGTCGAGGTAATCGTGCGAGCCGCAGTCGATCGCGATCGCGCGCTCCACCGGCGGCAGCTGATCGATCTTGTGTACGGTCGTGCGGAAGAGCGAGCGCTTGACCCGCTTGAGATCGCTGGCCAGCTTCGGTTTGGCAGCACGGATTGAGTTGTAGTCAAAGTTGGCCGGTAGGTTCTCCCAGCCGCCGCCATGGTTCCAGATGTCGACGAGGTAGTGCTGGGCGGGGTACTGCTGCATGCCCCAGCTGATGAAGGCCGTCAGCACCTTGGGGTCGCCGCAGTCCACACCCGGCATCGTCTGGACCGATTTGAGCTTGTTACGCTCCACACGGTAGCGCGTCGTCTTGTTCTCCTCGGTATCGAACTGCACGATCACATTGACCTGATCGGTCGAGCCAACCTGCTGCATCTCCGCCAGGTCGTCCTGTCCCGCTCCCTCCAGGTTGTTATCTCCCGCCATGTAGATCAGCCAGGTCCACTCTGCCTGTGTAGCCATGACCGTTCACTCCTTTCGGCGGCATCCACGATGCGCCTACCTCTATAAATGCATTCGGAGGATGGCTTGTCGTTCGGCGATTACCGGGTAGTTGGGCGCGTGATCATGGTATCAGGTGCGCGAAGGAGAGTAAAGGCCCGAAGCGGACGAACATTTGGCTAGATTACCCGCCGGGTGAAAAAGGAATCTAAAGGAATCTAGAGGTACGTCTGGTCGACGTAACACCACCGCCAGTCTTCGCCTGGCTGGAAGGAGCGGATCAGCGGATGCTCCGTCGCATGGAAATGCTTCGTCGCATGCCTGTTCTTTGACGAGTCGCAGCAGCCGACGTGGCCGCAGGTCAAGCACATGCGCAGGTGCACCCACGCGTCGCCGGTCTTCAAGCACTCCTCGCATCCGTCTGCGCTTGGCGTCACATCCCGAATTTGCCCTACGTGCGAACAGCTTGCCACGATCTTCTCCTAGCGTTGCGTCTATCTCACCATCCATTGAGCGGAAACCGAATCGGCGCAGTCCCTGCCTACATGCGCACGCCCCCGCTCGGCAGATGGTGCGCGTCCCATTTCCCGTCGTGTCGCATGACCTGCCAGACGTGCCCGACTCCGATTCGAGCGCCACGGTCGCCGGGTGCAGGCAGCACGGCCTGGCCGTGGGTCAGCGCGAGCACAAGCTGCTCGATCGGCGCGGCATGCGAAACCAGCACGACGACCGAAACATCGATCTGAGCGAGCGTTGCCCGCAGCATGCGCATCGCCATCTCAGCCGGCTTCTCGGCGGCCTGCATCTCGCCCAAATCGTCGTCGAGCTGGAGGTCGAGGCCGAAGTGCGCGCAGAGCGGCTCGGCGGTCATAATGCAGCGGCGCATCGGCGAGCTTACGACACGCTCGACGCGAGCATGCTCGAGGAGTTTCGCCGCCTCGGCTGACTGCCCGATACCTGCTTCGGCAAGCGGTGGGCCGGGCGCGACGTGGTATGGCGTACCAGTATCGTAGCGTGCGAGCGCGTGGCGAATAAGGTAGATCATCACGGCGATCGTTCATCTCCCATGTTGTTGAGCCGAAGCATACCAGGTGGTCAAGGCAGATCGCCCTAGCCGAAGGACTAGCGGGCGCGTACCATTTCGACCAAGATCGCCGATTTTCGCCTGTACCGCTTCCTCCGGGACCTCGCGAGTGCATTGCAGAGCCCGGTTTTCATTAACGATACGACGTTGCTACAATATGTGCCGGGCGTTTGGCGCCGCGAACCGCCGGCTCACCGTCTTTGAGCAGGACCATTCATGACGCGGCAGAACGGGTGTATCATCTGAAAGGGGGAGGCGCGTGGCCCGGCCTGGAGCCGTAGCACTAGTCCGCGCCGGTTGAAATGGCTGCAGCACTGACATTCTATCGTTCCTCGATCGGAAAGAAAGTCGTAATGGCCGTGACCGGGTTCATCCTCGTCGCGTTCGTGATCGGCCACATGCTCGGCAACTTGCATGTTTTCGAGGGAGCCGAGCGGTTGAATACCTACGCGGTATTCCTCCGGACGGTGGGTGGACCCGTGTTGAGCCGTGAGCAGGCGCTCTGGATCGCCCGCATCGTGCTTTTGGCGTCGGTCGTCCTCCATATCGTCGCCGCCTATCAGCTGACGCGCCGGGATCTCGCCGGGCGTCCGGTACCATACGCCCGCCACCGGGTAGTCCAGGCGACCTACGCGTCGCGGACGATGCGCTGGGGCGGCGTGATCATCCTGCTCTTTGTGATCTATCACATTCTCGATCTGACCACCGGCACGGTCCACCCCGATTTTCAGCCGGGGAATGTTTACGCCAACGTCGTCTCGGGCTTTCAGGTCTGGTACGTCTCCGCCTTCTATATCGCGGCAATGGTGGCGTTGGGGTTCCACCTGTACCACGGCACCTGGAGTATGTTCCACACATTGGGGATCAACAACGCCAAATATAACCGCTTCTTCCGCTGGCTGTCGATCATCGTCGCGATCGTGGTCGCCGCAGGCAACATTTCTATCCCGCTCGCCGTGCTTGCCGGCGTGGTCAAGTAGTGAGGGAGCTCTGAATCTATGACAATCTATACCGAGGTTCGCCCCCGTCCACTGGATGTAGGCGACCGGCGCCAGATTGGGACGGACGACCACCTATTGGACTCCAAGATCCCGCCCGGACCGATCCAGGGAAAGTGGGACCAGCACCGCTTCGAAATGAAGCTCGTCAATCCCGCGAACAAACGCAGATACACGATCATCATGGTCGGCTCGGGTCTCGCGGGCAGCTCCGCGGCCGCTTCGCTCGCCGAGCTCGGCTATAACGTTAAGTGCTTTTGCTATCAGGATAGCCCGCGGCGCGCGCACAGCATCGCGGCACAGGGCGGCATCAACGCGGCCAAGAACTACCGTAACGACGGCGACAGCATCTACCGCCTCTTCTACGATACAGTTAAGGGCGGCGATTTCCGCTCGCGCGAGGCCAACGTCTACCGCCTATCGCAGATCAGCGTCAACATCATCGACCAGTGCGTAGCGCAGGGCGTCCCGTTCGCGCGTGAGTACGGCGGCCTCCTCGACAATCGATCGTTCGGCGGTGCCCAGGTTTCGCGGACCTTCTACGCGCGCGGCCAGACCGGCCAGCAGCTCCTGCTGGGCGCCTACCAGGCGCTCGAGCGTCAGATCGCAGCCGGGAAAGTCGCGATGTATACACGCCACGAAATGCTCGAGCTCGTCGTCGCCGACGGCCAGGCACAGGGCATCGTAACCCGCGACATGGTGACGGGCAAGATCGAAACACATGCGGGCGACGCAGTTGTACTGGCGAGCGGCGGCTACGGCAACGTTTTCTACCTATCGACGAACGCCAAGGGCTGCAATACCACGGCGATCTGGCGCGCATTTCGCAAGGGTGCGTTCTTTGCCAATCCCTGCTTCACGCAGATCCACCCGACCTGTATCCCGGTCAGCGGCGAGCACCAGTCGAAGCTGACGCTGATGAGCGAATCGTTGCGCAACGACGGACGGATCTGGGTGCCGCTCAATCCCGGCGATACGCGCTCACCCGATCAGATCCCTGAGAACGAGCGCGATTACTATCTCGAGCGCAAATACCCGAGCTTCGGCAACCTCGTACCGCGTGACGTTGCGTCGCGCAACGCCAAGGCCGTCTGCGACGAGGGCCGTGGCGTCGGACCCGGCGGGCTCGGCGTCTACCTCGATTTCGGCGATGCGATCCAGCGCCTGGGAGCACGGGTTATTCGAGAGCGCTACGGCAACCTCTTCGACATGTACGAGCGCATCACGGCCGAGAATCCGTACGAAGTGCCGATGCGCATCTATCCTGCTATTCACTACACGATGGGCGGCCTCTGGGTCGACTACGAGCTCCAGAGCACGATCCCCGGTCTCTTCGTCACCGGCGAGGCGAACTTCTCGGACCACGGCGCCAACCGGCTCGGCGCCAGTGCGTTGATGCAGGGGTTGGCAGACGGGTATTTCATCCTGCCCTATACCATCGGCAACTACCTGGCGGGAGTGAAAGCGGGCCAGAATGATCCCCAGGCACCGGCCTTCGTCGCGGCGCAGCAGGAGGTCATGCAGCGCATGGGCCGCCTCCTCGACATCCACGGCAAGCGCACGGTCGACTCCTTTCACCGTGAACTGGGGAAGCTCATGTGGGACGATTGCGGCATGGCACGCTCCGACGAAAGCCTTAAGCAGGCCCTCCGGCGGATACCGGAGATACGGGCCGAGTTCTGGGAAAACGTCAACGTGCCGGGCGAGAACGAAGAGCTCAACCAGGCGCTGGAGAAGGCTGGCCGCGTCGCGGATTTCCTGGAGCTGGCCGAGCTGATTTGCCTCGACGCGCTCCATCGTACCGAGTCGTGCGGCGGCCACTTCCGCGTCGAGAGCCAGACGCCCGAGGGTGAGGCGCTCCGTGACGACGAGCATTTCTCGTATACCGCGGCCTGGGAGTTCAACGGAGCCGGCAAGCCGCCGACGCTGCACCGTGAGCCGCTGTCCTTCGAGTATGTGCATCCATCACAGCGGAGCTACAAGTAGATGAACCTGACACTCCATGTCTGGCGACAAGAGAATTCCGCGGCAGCGGGAAACTTTGTCAAATACCAGGCCGACGATATCAGTCCAGATATGTCGTTTCTCGAGATGCTCGACGTCGTCAACGAAGGGTTGATCGAGCGCGGCGAGGAGCCGATTGCCTTCGACCACGACTGCCGCGAGGGCATCTGCGGGATGTGCGGGCTGATGATCGACGGTATCGCACATGGGCCGGAGCGGGCGACGACCGTCTGCCAGCTCCATATGCGCCACTTCGAGGACGGCGACACGATCTATATCGAGCCCTGGCGGGCACGGCCGTTTCCGGTGATCAAGGATCTCGTCGTCGATCGCAGCGCCTTCGACCGGATCATTCAGGCCGGCGGCTACATCAGCGCCCCAACCGGAGGGGCACAGGACGCCAACGCGACGCTGGTACCCAAAGTCGACGCCGATCTTGCCTTCGATGCAGCGGCGTGCATCGCGTGCGGCGCGTGCGTGGCGGCCTGCCCGAACGGCTCGGCCATGCTCTATACCTCGGCCAAGGTCTCCCACCTTGGTCTACTCCCGCAGGGGCAGCCCGAGCGCTACCAGCGCGTCGTCGACATGGTCGCCCAGCAGGACCGTGAGGGCTTCGGCGGCTGCACCAACATCGGCGAGTGCTCGTCCGTTTGTCCGAAGGAGATCGGTATGGATTTCATAGCGCGCCTCAACCGCGACCTGATCGTGGCCAGTCTCAAGGGAAAGCAGCCGAAGCGCGAGCAATAACCTGCTGGAACCACTCCCGGATGCGCGTGACCTCGGCGAGACGCCGAGTCGCGTGCGTTTGTGCCCGTTCATCTGTGGCGGAAGCGTGTCGTACGCCACCATACCTCGCGTTAAGAAGGGAGGCATAGAATGGCTGCTGCCCAAATCGACCTGATCGAAAGCGAAACCGATGCGCTCAAGGCAATAGCGCAGCAGACAGGCAAAACGCCGGATGAATTAGTCCGTGAAGCCGTTGATCGCCTCATTCAAGAGTTCCAGAACGAAGGTCGTGCCGCATTGTTGCGGCAGGCACGCGGTATGTGGAGAGACCGAACGGATATTACCGGGATAGACGATTTACGGGCAGAGTTAGACAGAGCTCAACGATAGGTACAGCCTTTGATGGCCGAGCGTTTTCTCTTTGATACCGATGTGCTCATCGAAAATCTACGTGAGCAAGTGGAAGCTGTTGCCTACCTCGAAAATCTGACCGAGCCACTCTTGGTATCGGCGGTGACCGTTGCGGAGCTCTATAGCGGTGTACGCGATGGAGATGAGCGGGCAAAGCTCGATGCATTTGTTAGCGCGTTTGAGGTAGCGCGCGTCGATCGAGAGATCGCACTCAAAGGCGGGCTCTATCGTCGCGACTATAGCAGAAGTCATAGTACTGGCCTCCGCGATGCGTTGATTGCAGCGACGGCCGATATCAAGCAGGCAGTGTTGGTGACGCTGAACCGCAAGCATTTCCCGATGCTCGCAGCTGTTCATGTTCCGTACACAAAGACGTGAGCTTATCCAAGGGTAAATCGGGCGTTTACGAATATGCCATGCAGGCAACGATACCGATTCAGCCTTCGCGCTCTCCGGCCACGGCCAGGCTTCCGAAGCGTGCGGTCGTCGGGCCTTGGTAGTCGCCGTAGAAGCCTGTTTCGCTGCTCCAGCGAACGTTCGCCAGCGCCTGCAGCAGATTCCCGACAAGCGAGCCTCCTTTGAACGGCATTCGCCGCCCACCCTCGTGGATATAGCCAAATCTGATCTCCGACGAGAACTCGCCCGTGATCGAGTCCGGATTGAACCACGAGAATGCTACGATCTCGACGTATGGCTCCACAAGGAGCTCCGCCGCCGGCGTCGTTCCGGGTGGTAGCTCGACGTCCCCAAATGCTCCGGTTGGCACGATGTTAAGGTAGTCGGCGTAGCGCTGATTGGCGACGAAGGTCTGGAGGATGTTATTGCGAATCAGTGCGACCCGCTGCGCCGGATGCCCTTCGTCGTCGAACCGGTTGGCGCGTATTCCATACGGTAGTCGCCGGTTCGCGAAAACAGTCAGCGGATCGCCTTCCGCCTCCCGCCGGAAGATCGACTGGCTGATCTCCCACGACGACACCTTCGCGTATTTCGCTCCACCGGCTCCGAGGGTTTGCAGCACCCCGCCGTTCAAAACGGTGGCGAGTGCCGGCCCCTGTATCACGACCGGCCCTTCGTAATGGCGCGGTGGCCCGGCGCTCAGCGAATCGAGCGCGTACCGCGCCTGGTGGGCTACCTCAGCCTCGATGTCGACGTCGGCAACGCGACGTCGGCTCATCTCCAGGAACGATTCCGCCTCGCGGCCACCGCTCTGGCTCAGCAACACGCACTCGAAATCAATCGTCGTGCCCGTCTGCGTGGCGTCGATCCCACGACTGGTGCAGAGGCGAGTGACCTGCTCCTCGCCAAAGAGCTCGGCGGCCGTGAGCCGCACTTCAGGTACAGTAGCCGCGGCTGCCCGCAGCCGGGTAAGCAGGCCGTCGAGCGCCGGTCCCGGGTCATTCTGAATCAGCGGATCCACGAGCGACACCTCGGGTATCTCGCTCGGTCGTGGTAGCGAGTAGAGCGGATTATGAACGAGCCCCGCCATCAGCGCTGCCCTGTCGAGCGCTGATGGGATGTCGTCGCCGGGGAGCAGGGTCACATTGCCCGTGCCGGACGCCGGCTTGGCATCGGGGCCGGGTGTATGGCGCACTACCTTTACGACGAACCGCTCGCTTTCGACGGTCCGCCGTGCTTCGACGGTCGCCGGGACTGCATAGAGCTGGGCGCCTCGAGTCGCGATATGCCTCACACTCCAGCCTTGCAGATCCGAGCGAGCCTGCAGGGCGGCGATGATTGCGCCCAACATCAGCCCAGCCTCGCTTTCAACAGAAGATGTGGTCCGCCTGAGCTCACCGGCACCCATTCCTTATGCCCTTTGCCGCAGCCGCCTCCGTCGAGGACGAGCTCATCGCCCACGGCGCGAATGCTTTTGAGGACGTCGGGAACATAGCCGCTTATGCCGACCGGCGCATAGACGCGGTCGGTAAGCCGGCCGTTGCGAATTTCGCGGCCGAAGTGGCACGTCACCTGGATTCCCCATCCCTGCGGGTCTTCCATCCCGGAGGACCACCGCTCCAGATAAATACCGCTGTCCACCTGCGCGAAGATATCCGCCACGGGAGTCGTGCCGGCTGCGAAAAAAGTGTTGCTCATGCGGGCGTAGGCCTTGCGGCTGAAATCCTGGCGCCGCCCGTTAGCCGAGCGCGGGATGCCGAGCGCCATGGCAGAGTAGAGATCCGTAATCCCGCGGTGAAAGACGCCATTCTCGACGATCTGCGTCGGCGCAGCGATCATGCCCTCGTCGTCGAAGAAGTAGATGCCGAACGCTCCGGGATAGCTGGGATCGTCCCAGATACTGACCAGCGGCGAGCCGACAATCTCGCCCATGAACTTCGCAGCCCTGGCCCGCTCCTTCAAGAACATGTCAGTTTCGACGCCATGCCCGAACGACTCGTGGCAGATCGTGCCGGTCACTCCTGGGCCGGTGACGATAGTGTACTCGGCCGGATCGATCCGCTCCGCGCTAAGCAATCGTAGCGCGCTGTCCACGACGGCGCGAAGCTCCTCGTCCGAAAAGGTGAGCGTCTCCCACCCGCCGGCCGCCCATTTATTGGTCCAATCTCGCTGAACGCCATCGGGTCCTGCCACGAAAACCGAGAGAAAGATAAAGACGCGCTGAACGCGCTGCGCAAGGTCGGCCGTGCGATTGCAGAAGACCGACAGCTCACTAGTCTCGCGGTAGACCACGCGCACGTTCACGATCCGCTCGTCGAGCCCACGCACGCGCCGATGCAGGTCGTGGCAGCGCGCGAGTTTTTCCTCGGTCGACAACGTGCCCGGAGGGATCCCCATCGGCGTGATGAAATCGCCTCTCCGATCGGGACCCGGCTCGATCTGCTGCTCTCCGGCAATCTTCAACGACTGGCTCAGCGCATGAGATTCCCGCCCGAGCACAAGTGGGTCAAAGCCTCCGATCGCCGCCTCATGGAAGGTCGCCCCGTCGAAAGCAGTTATGACGCTGCCGGCCGTCGGCGATTCCTCCACGACCTGTTCTTCACGGTCGTCGAGACTGATACTTAGCCCCTGGCGCGCGGACAAGAGGACCGCGGCATAGGGAGCGCGTGCCTCGAGGCGGCCGACGATGCCGGGTAGCTCTGCGCGTAGGGCTGCCATTGGCCGCGGGAGAAAAGAAGATGTCATGGATCGGTCCTTCCGCTCACAGGCTGATTCAGGGTCTTACCGCCGCGCTCGCAGGCCGATCCGAATCCGTTGCCACCGCCGAGTGCCGGGCGCGCATCACGTTAGCCTCATCAGTGAAACGTAAAATCTATGCATGAGGGACGTCGTCTGCCTTAGAGCCCCGTTACGATCTCACCGGTAACGTAGCGGCTTTCACGGCCAACTCGGTCGAAGACTGATATGCCCTGCCGCCCCAGCACCTGCCACTGGCCACCGTGATAGACGAGCGCCGTATCTTCGTCCACCCCGACGACCGTCGTCCCGGAAGGGACGGCCATAATGATCGACTGTAGCCGGTCGACGCCAGCCAGGGTGCGCATGCGATCAAAATGGGGCATCGTCGCGATCTGCGGTACCAGCCCGAGCGCGGGAACCCAGTCCGGCAGGTGCCCCTGTGTCACGCTTCGCACGCTGATCGTATGCGGGCCGAGCATCATCGCTCCCGCGCTGCAGCCTGCTACGACGGCGCCCCGGCCGTGGCGCTCGGCGAGACAGCGCCACGCGGGCGTGTCGTGCCAGGTCTGGACGGCATACTGCGGGTTGCCGCCCGAGAAGTAAAAGAAGTTGGCGCTGGCGAGCGGCGCGATGATCTGATCGTCAAAAGCGTCGTCGCGCGTGACGAGCATGACGGGCGTCACCATGGCGCCAAGTGCCCGGAAGTGCGCGACTCCGCGCGCATTCCATTGCTCGGGCATCCCCGGCTCGAGCCCGCTCGCCGTCGGGAGCACGACCACACGTGCCCGGCTTACACCTCCTATCGTCTCGCCCAAGAGTCGATCGACCGGTACCATCGCCGCCGTATATTCGCCTGAGCCTACCAGTGCTACCGCCCCTGGCTCCGTTCGCTCTTCGCTCATCCTGACACCGCGTCCTGCTCCGGTTCGGGGCTCTCGACTAGGCTGTCGTGATAATGAGGATGAGCGTGCTCGTGGTCAGCGAGATGCCGGTGTGGATGGGTATGCAGCCGTCCGGGCGGCGGTAGCTCGTCCGGAGAATGTGTATGTATCGCGTCGAGATGGCGTCGATCGTCGTGGCTTGCCCAGCGCTGCGAGGCCGCCATATTGGCGACGAGCAGGCTCTCGCCATGGTGCCAGCGCTTGCGGAAGAGATCGTAGTTCTTCTTGCTTTTGGCCGCCTGCTCCTCCGGCGTCAGGCTATACCATTCTCGATGCGGATGCTTGATCAGTTGTGCGGCGACCTCAGGCAGCGCCACCGCCCGCAGACCACAGGCCTTGATGAAAAAGCTCCAGTGAATGTCTGCCAGCCGGTAGAAGCGGAACTTCTCGTCCAGCGGGCCGATCTGGGTTAGTAGCTCGCGCCGATAGGCGAGCAGATAGCCCTCGACGGCGTCGACGTCCGGCCCCTGCGCCTCCTCGAATTCACGCAGGTCGCGGGTTGTAAGCCCATATGGGCCCGCTACGCCGACACTCGGATCCTCAAGTGCCGCCTGGAGCGGAGCCCATATATCGCCGGCCAGCTCGATCGATGTATCCAGGAGGACGACAAAGCGACCTTCCGACGCTCGTGTCGTGGCGTTACGCCCACCGGCAAAGCCCAGGTTATGATCGGCGAACAGGACTTCGACAGGGATACTCTCCTGCCCGGACACGGGTAGGCTTGGCTGCCGCGACAGCTCTTGTAAGAACGGCAGCGTCTCGTCGGTCGAGCCGTTGTCGATGACGACGACTTGAATGCGCTGTCCGGAGGCGTTGCGCGCGATGCTTGCCAGGCAGCGCTGCAGGTCGTCGTGGTTATTCCGCGCGATCAGATTGATCGACCACGTGAATCGTGCCGGCTGCTCGGCCCGATCCGGCGCTTCCCGGGAGCTCGTCAATAGCTGCGCCGAACGGCCCAGATCGTGCCGATAGGCCCGTGTATCGCCCGGGAGATCCGTCAGGGCGAGACCGGCTGCCTCGATTTGGGCGCGGAGCTCATCGGCAAATATGTAGTTCCCCGCCCTGCGTGCGGCCACCCTCGCTGCGATCGTTCGCCGGATCGGTTCCTGAAGCTCGAGGGTTGCAGGCGCTGCCTCTTCCTCAAACAGCCGCAGACCTAGCAGCATGTCCCACTCCCGAAGCAGGGCACACTGCTCTGCCCGCCCGACCCCATCCGGGGGACGGCGGAGCAGATTCCAGACAACGGCCATCGCTCGCGGAAGGTTGAGATCGTCTGCTATGGCGGCGTCGAAGGCCGAGCGCAGGGAGTCGAGGCGAGCCTCGGCCGGTGTCCCGAGAGCCTCGACTTCGATCCTCCGCACGGCAGCCCGCAAGCGTCGTAGGGTGGTCTGGGCCGCCGTGAGCGCGCCGAAGGTAAAATTGAGCCGGTGCCGGTAGTGCGCAGTCGTGAAGAGATACCGCAGCGCCATGGGCTCGAAGCCGCGCGCGAGGATTTCGTCGAGCGTGTAGGCGTTGCCGGTCGATTTCGCCATCTTCAGACCGTCGGTGAGCAGGTGCTGGGCGTGCACCCAGTAGGATACCCAGCGCCGGCCCGTGAAGCCTTCGCTCTGCGCGAGCTCGTTCTCGTGATGCGGGAAGATATTGTCGACGCCGCCCGTGTGAATGTCGAACTGCATGCCGAGGTAGCGCAGCGCCATCGCGCTGCACTCGATATGCCAGCCTGGGAAGCCGCGGCCCCAAGGACTCTCCCAGGCCATCTCACGGCCCGGCTCCGCGGCTTTCCACAGTGGAAAATCTTCTGGATTGTGCTTAGCGCTATCGTCGCCTTCGTGTACACCCACGGCGACGGCCTCGATCTGATTCCCAGAGAGCGTGCCATAGTACGGGAATCGCTGGACGTCGAAGTAGACATTGCCGCCGGCGCTGTAGGCGAGCCCGCGTTCCTCCAGCGCCTTCGTCAGCGTAATCATTTCCTGAATATGCTGAGTAGCGCGTGGAAAGATTTGGGCCGGTAGAATGTTGAGGCGTCGCTCGTCCTCATGGAATGCCTCGGTGTAGAAGGCGGCGATGTCGGCGGCCGTGCGCCCCTCCTGCCGGGCCTGCGAGATAAGCTTGTCCTCTCCTCGGTCGAGGCGCTCCTGCCGCATATGGCCGACGTCCGTAATATTCTTAACCTGCAGGACGGCGAGCCCTTCGTGCATCAGCGCCCGCCGCAGCCAATCGGCCATCGTGAAGGTGCGAAGGTTCCCGATGTGAATATAGCGGTAGACCGTTGGCCCGCAGCTATACATGCGGATGTGTCCTGGCCGCAGCGGGACGACCTCTTCCTTTCGGCGGGTAAGGGTGTTAAAAAGTTTCATATGCTTCCCGACCCAACTCTCGGCAATCCATTCAAGCAAGGCACAATCCAGGAGCCTCCAGGCCGCCCGGCCCCTGAGACAGCCTCGAGCGGGAAGCATGAAGCTGTCTCAACAGCCATTGTAGTGCGCTTTCCGCGGTCGCGCATCTCTGGAAAGGCCGCAGCCGGTCCTTAGGGTTCATAAAGGTACAAGTTCCCCAGAATGGTATACTTCGTGCTCCGATTGAGGAGGCTACGTCATGCGCCCGAAGGTGGAACGCAGTGTTCATCAGTGCGAATGTCATCCTTGCCAAGCTGGTACCGATCCTACGCTGACCCAACGCCACCACCAGATCAACCTGCTGCTCAGTTGCCTCACCGAACCCCAGCGTCGTTGGTACGTGGGCACGCTCTCGGCCGACCCTGCCCAGCCCAGCGACAGCGAACTTACCCGCATTACGGGCCTCGATCGCAAGACCATTCGGCGCGGGCGCCGCGACCTCGCGCTGGGCGTGGCCGACCAAGCGACCTCGCGGCAACGCCGCCCGGGTGGTGGTCGGCCCCGTGCCGAAAAAAAGATCCGCACCTCGTAACCGTCCTGCAGGACATCGTCGCCCCGCATACGGCAGGCGACCCCATGTCCGAGCGGAAATGGCTCAATTGCCGCCTCAGCGATATTCGGCAGCCGTTGGGCGCGCGCGGCCATCGGGTCAGTAAGCCCGTCAGCAGCCGCCTGCTCCGGGCACACGGCTATAGCTTGCGGGCGAATGTCAAACAACACGCGGGGAAGCAGCATCCGGAGCGCGATCAGCAGTTCCAGCAGCAGCGGGCGCAACGGATGGCCCATCAGGCGGCGGGGCAGCCGGTGATCAGTGGGGACACCAAGAAAAAAGAGTTGGTCGGTAACTTCACGAATGCTGGTCAACTCGGGTGTCAAGGGGCTGAAGTGGTCGATGCGCATGACTTTCCGCAGGACGCGGTGGGGCGGGCCGTGCCCTACGGCATTTACGACCTGCAACACAACTGCGGGACGGTCTATGTCGGGCAGTCGGCGGATACGCCGGCCTTCGCAGTCGACAACAGCGCCCAGGGGTGTGCAACGGAACTGCCGGCACGCTTTCCCAGCGCCACACAGTTGCTGATCGAAGCGGATAGTGGCGGCAGCAACAGTGCGCGTTCGCGCGTCTGGAAGGCCGCGCTGCAAGCACAGGTGGCAAATCGCTTCGGGCTGACGGTGACCGTGTGTCATTATCCGACCGGGGCGTCCAAATGGAACCCCATCGAGCACCGTTTGTGCAGCGAAATCAGTAAGACGTGGGCCGGCTGTCCCTTGCGCTCGTTTGACCTGGTGCTCCACTATCTCCATGAGACGCGGACGGCGACCGGGCTCAGGGTCGAGGCGCACTTGATCCCCACGGTGTATGCGACAGGCGTGACGATTCCCGACGCGGTGATGGCGACGCTTGCGATCCACGCACACGACGTCTGTCCGCAATGGAACTACACTATTCATCCGCGTCCAGCCACTGCTCCCTCCTGCCCCGATGGGGAAGTTATAGCTTTATGAATCCTTAAGCGGTGGGCGATACGATGAGGACACCAGCGAGATACCTCACAGAGATAAGCATAGTACGCGGAGAGGTCGGCAGGAAGGGCGGCTTTCCCGGAAAAGTCGGGCAAAAATCTCGGGAAATGCAGGAAATCAGACACCGGAGGGTGGGGGCTCCGGATAGCCGCCCGTAGGAATGGTGGATGGCCTCCGGCCGTGCCGGAGGCCATCCAATGCATGGTGGCCCTCACCTGCGGTGCGCTCGTATCAGGTGCCCACTGACCAGCGCTCCATTCAGATCTGCATCACTCGGCAGTTCGGCAGTGGCGCGACTTCCTGGTATTGGATTAAGATGTAAACTTAGCAGACGATGGATTTCGACTCTATCTTTCTATTTACTAAAGTGAGGAGCTCATGGCAGAACGACGACCCGCTCGATTTACCGGGGTGCGCACGTATACCGACCCGTTTGGGCGATTTTACTTCCGATATCCGACGGACTGGACGGAGTACGAACTGGAGGGTCGCGAGGGTGTGATGTACGCACCCGAGGCGGACGACAAGCTCACCGGCTTTTCGGCATGGGTCGCGCCGATGGAGCACCCGGCCGTGGCGGAAGATCTGGAAGATCTACGGGAGGGCGTCGACGAGGGCTTGGCTCAGTTTGCCGAGTGCTCGATCGAGGATCAGTCGGAGGTCGTGCTCGGGAACCTGATCAAGTTCGAGCGTACCTTTACGTTTCAAGATGACAATGTAACGCGCAAGCGCAAGACGGCGCTCATCTACGTCGACCGCTGGCTGATCGTCCTTACCTTCCAAGGCTCAACCGTAGAAGCATACGAGTATTGGCTGGCGATGGCCAACTACTCGTTCGATACCTTCAACATCCCCGAGGCGTTGTGGTTCTCCGTCGATCGAGAGCTTGCCGGCCGCGTCGGGAGCTGATCTACCGGCCAAGACGGCGCAAAGGGCGGGACGTGCGTCAGGACGGCCCCACCCCGGAGTGCGCAGCCTGCCCAGCCGCCTGCCGGGCCAGATCTAGAAGCTGGCCACGGCGTCGACCATATCGTCGTAGATCTCGAACAACGACGTAAAGCCGACGAGGTCGAAGACCTGCTTGATACGCGGAGGTAGGTTCACGATCCGCACGTCGCCGCGACCTGGCCCATCGGCCTTCATCTCATGCGCACGCTTGCGCGCGCTGACGAGGATGCGCAAGGCCGCGCTGTTGATGTATTCAAGATCGGCCAAATCGAGCAGGATGCGAGAGCGCCCTTGAGCGAAAATCTGGTTAATCGTCTCCTGGAGGCGCGGTGTTTCGAGCGGATCGAGGCGACCACTGATCTTGAGCACGTCCAGGCGCGGCAGGGGGCGGTGCACGACTTCCATTACGTCCCTCCATCACGAGTTTAGCGATTGTAGCATGGCCGGCGACATGCGTCATGGACGAGTGTTACTTATCGCCGCAGCGCTGCTGGCGCTGCTGAATATTGGCATGTGGACGGTTGCTCACCTGTGGCGCGGCCGGGTCGTCGACCTGGCGATACCGATCGCCGTGAAGCGTGAGATTCGCGTCAACATCTGGACGCCCCAGGACGATCACACCAGCATGATAGCCAACCACGCGCTGGCCCACCAGGTCGCCGGTCCCGTGACCATCGCCCTCTGGTATCAAAACCGCGGCACCGCGACGATGAGCCGCGTCGCACTCGTGCCACTGCCGGCGTGGCCATTTCTGCTCATCGCCGTCAGCATGGCCCTTGCCAGCAGCTGGCTCTGGCGCTGCCAGCGTCCACCTGCATAAGTGTGGGGATCTGCGCTTCGGCGTCAACCGCCCGCGTTCGGCTCGGGCGGGCTCTTCTTGATCTCGTCCATCGTCTGCTCGGGAACTTCGGGCGCGCGGGGCGATGGCGCTTGACCAGCGCTCAGTTGTTTTTCCGTGACATCGGAGACGATGTCAGGCGGTGTTACGCCCAAGGCCTGGCTTAGGCGCCCAAGCGCCCCGAGCTCGATCTCAGTTGTCTGGCCGCTGTAGAGACTCTGCGCCGTCTCAGCATCCACACCCGCCTGCCGTGCGAACTCTTCGACGTTCCAGCCGCGTCCGTCGACGAGCTCTTTGACCCGCACAGCTACTTTCATCGGACCCCTCCTTTCGGTCTCCGTTGCCGCTTACGGATTCTTGTCGTAGAACCAGTCCATATTATGACCGTAATAGGCATCCGCGAGCTCCAGGGTGCCAATCTCGCCGCGCTCACATGCCTGGACGCTGCCGGGACAAGCATTCGAAGAAGCGCGCCTCAGGTCCTCCTAGCAACTTCCGATCCGTCTTCCGGCCGACTTCGACGACGCGGGACACAGCTTCCGCGAGCTGCGGCAGGCATGGCGGTGGCTTCCCTTACTGTAAACGTCGTCTAGGCTAGCCACTTAGCCGGCTCGGCGCCAGAGCCGCGCCGTTCCGAGGCCGATGCCTACCGCTATCGCGAGCAGCGGCCAGCTCGGCAGGTGCAGCGTGGCGAGGGCAGTCATGCTGGTAGTCCGGCTGTTCTGGTGCCAGATCATAACCATCAGCGGACCGACGACGGGATTCAGGCTCGCATGGTCGAAATCGCTGCTAACGTAGGTGGGGCCAGGCGTCCAGATGTTCACGACGATCTCATGGCCCGGCCCCACGGGGCTAGCCATGGTCGCGCCAAAGGTGGGCCACCAACCGGCGCAGACCCAGAGGCCGGCAAAGATCAGGGCAAGCAGGACCATGCCGTAGCATGCGAGCGATCTCCCATCGTGCCGCGCCATACCTACATCACCGCCGATCGAACTCCGGCCTGCTGGGGGCTGCCGAGCGTTACCAGAAGTCCAGCAGCGCCGGAGCCTGCTCCATGGCCCCGGCGCTGTAGGGCGCAAGCTAGACCGCGTTGACGTCCTCGCCGCCGATGTTTTCGAAGCGGAGCAAGCTCCGGCACATTCGATC
>JBBSGA010000042.1:0-25737 GCA_038254585.1 Chloroflexales bacterium
ACTAAACGACCCTGCACTGAAAGTGCAGGGGTTTGAAAGGGACTAAAGTCCCAAGCTATTCCAAGATGAGTGGATCTGTATCATGATTGGATGGATCTCGATGATGCTCCAAGTACTCCGCCACCAACTCATCCGTGATGGTGCCACTACGCCAGGCTCCATAGCCGACTGCCCAGAAGTGCTTGCCCCAGTAGCGCTGCTGCAGCTCTGGAAACGCCTGCTGCAGCAGACGCGACGTGCGCCCTTTCAGACGCTTGACCAAGTCGCTCACCGAGAGCGAGGGCGGATACTCAAGCCGCAGGTGGACATGGTCTTTGCTGACCACTCCCTTCAGGAGCCGCACGTCTTCCGCATCACAGATTTGGACCAAGAGCACGCGACAACGCTTTTGGATCTCGCCTTTGAGCACGTGGTAGCGGTATTTCGTGACCCACACAATGTGCACCGTCAAGCGACTGACCGTATGGCTGCCATGGCGATTGCGTCCCATCGCAGCCCATCCTACCACCATCACGGAGGTGGGTAGCGGCTAAAGCCTTGCACTCAAGTGCATAGTTTCGAACTAGCGTGTGGGAACAATGAACCCGGTTGCGGGGCGTGTGACCATTCTAGATCCTGTAACACAGCGAGAGGTTTACTCCATTACCACAGGTGTCGCGGTCGATGTAGTTCCGTCGTCCGATGGATCGCTTCTGTATATTACAGACTGGGATACCCACGCAAAGCGCGGCCTTGGTGGAGGCGAACTCTTCGCGGTTGACATTCGTACAGGAAGGGAGCGCTGGCGCGTTGCATTCGAAAACCGCGTGCTTTACATGTTTGGGGAAGGCCCATCCATCATGGCGCTCTCGCCCGACGGTCGTTGGCTCTATCTATACAAGGCAGACTTGAAGGAAATGAAGGATCCGATGCCATATTGGATTGGCGTCGTAGATGTCATCACCGGGCAAGCAACTCCAGACACCGTTCCGCTCCCCGGCTGTGGTCCTGCCATTTTAACCCCTTCACTTGATGGAGGCTCGCTATACGTTACGTGTTTAGGAAGTAGCGATATACGCTTTGTTAACCTCCATACACGCCGGGTTGAGCAGCAGCTGGGAACGCTGGGAGTGTCTAAGCTCGCGGGCATATCTGGCCGCATCAAAGGCTCCGTCTTATCGCGAGATGGTCGTGCGTTGTACGTCGTGACCGACGCTTTCCAGGTTGCCGTAGTGGATGTCACGATGCGCACTGTTTCGCGAATGGTCAGTCTGGGTCGGGATTACCAAGTTGTTCCCGAAAGGTCTGTAGCACTGTCGCCTGATGGCACCAAGCTGTTCGTTGGACTCAGCACGCGAGAAGACGTCGCGACAGCTAACGAGATTCGGACGTTTGACACGCTAACCTGGCGAGAAGCCGGGCGGTCGCATCTCACAAAGCCCATAGGTGCGAGTACGCTTACCGCGCGTGCCGATGGACGCTCCATCTATAGCATCGGTGCCGCACCCCTCGGTCATGCGGATACAATCCTGGGTGCAGACACTGATCAAGCACCGGCAGCCAAAGATCAAGCCAGTCCGGTGATGATGCGCAAGGGAGAAGATATTCTGCGCGTTTTTGTCGGACCATGATTGCGAGTGTAGCTTTTGGCTGCATTTACCACGCAATAGGCACGCGGAAAAACGTAGGATGAGCAGCACCAGCGGTTGAACAACCGCTGGTGTGTGGTATCGCTTTGTATCGCCCGTTGCTCGTACTCATGTAAGAACACCGGCGTTGGCGATACGCTTGCG
Organism: Chloroflexales bacterium; assembly: GCA_038254585.1. GTDB lineage: Bacteria > Chloroflexota > Chloroflexia > Chloroflexales > Kallotenuaceae > JBBSGA01. The sequence continues at coordinate 1,773 of JBBSGA010000042.1, forward strand.
CGTACGGATGTTGCCGAACTGCTGCACCAGTCGGTTGGCGCGGACCCGGACAACGCGCCCCGCGGCAGGGAACGTCAGACGCGCACATGAATGCGAGGGGCACGGTCCGTGCTACGCTCCGGCCAGACCTTACCAGGAGTAGATCGAGGACCAGGAGGTAAGCGGTACGATGGACAATGAAACCTTACGGCAGGCATTGATCGGCGCGCGTAACATTGCAGTGGTCGGGCTCAGCGATAACCCGTCCCGGCCCAGTTATGGCGTGGCACGCTATCTTCAGCGCCAGGGATACCGCATCATACCGGTGAATCCGACGATCGCGGAGGCGCTCGGCGAGAAAGCGTACCCTGATCTGATCTCAGTCCCGGACGCGATCGATATGGTCGACATCTTTCGCCGGCCCGACCAGGTCGGCCCCACGGTCGACGAGGCGATTACGAAGGGCGTTCAGACGATCTGGATGCAGATCGGTATCGTCGACGAGGCAGCCGCGGCCCGGGCTCGAGCCGCCGGCATCACCGTGATCATGGATCGCTGCACGATGGTCGAGCATCGGCGGCTCGTCGGCGAACAGGCATCACGCTAGCCGGGCGGCCGGGAGAGGAAGAGCCCCATCGCATCTGAGTGATGGGGCGCTTGTGCTTTGGCTGCTCGCATCCCGCGAGCTCTTACTTGACTGTCAGCGTCCCTTCCATGCCGGGGTGGATCGAGCAGACCCATTTGTAGGTGCCCGCCGCGGGCGTGGTGAAGCTGATCGTTTCGCTCGCACCCGGCGCCACACTGTCGGACGTCTTCGCCGAGATTCCCTGCTGGAAGCTCAAGTTGTGCGGCTGGGTCGACTTGTTGCTGAAAGTAAGCTTGACCGGGGTGTTCGCAGGAGCTTCCGCCGTGTTGGGATCGAACTTGAGGGTCACTCCCGTGTCGGTGCCGATGTTGATCGTCGTGGCTCCCGACGCGCCACCGCTGCCCGTGTTACTCCCACCGCCGCCACAGCCCGTGAGGATAAGCGCCAGAGCGATCGTCCCACCTGTAAGAAATCGTCGAAGCTTCATCGAAACTCTGCTCCTTATGACCTGCCAATTCGCCGTAACAGGATTATGTGCATTTTATCACAATCAGGTGCCCTGTCAAACGACGAAGCAGGAGCTCTTATCCGAACATGTCTGCCCCGCTCGCTCCCGGAGCCCAAAACGTGCCAGTGGCAGGGGCGAGTGCGCCAAGCAGCCAGCCGGGGGTGGAGCCCTCTTATTGCTTTGGAATAAAGCGCGTGTAGTCGTCGCCGAGGACGACAAGCAGATCGACGCCGGGCGGAGCATCCCCGGATGGGTGTGTCTCGACGCGCATGCCGCCGAGGGTTTTCTGGAGATGGGCCCGCGTTCGTGGCTTGCCTGTGAAATCCCAGATCGCCGAGCGAACTGCCGCTTCCCCCGTCTCCGGCTCCCCTGTGGTGAAGCCGTTGTCCGATAGATAGCCGGTCACGCTCAGCGCCAGCCCGGAGACGCCTGCCCCGTTGCGCACCTGCACGATCGCCTGTTCCTGTGCCTCACCCGGTCGCGCCAAGGCTTCACGTGCCAGCTTCTGCACGCCCGCCTGATCCCATACCAGGTTGGAGCCCTGCTCGGCCACCAGCGTAACGTTGTCGGGTGCGATGCGGTAGTTGCCGATCTCACCGGGATTCAGGCGCAGCATCAGCGCGCCAAGCAGCAGAGCGTCGGGCCGTCCCACGGGTAGGGTCGTATGGATCGCGGCGCCCGCGGCGCGCATCAGGCGGTAGGCCGCGATGGCCTTGAAGGGCAGCGATCGGTCCCGGAGGCTTGTCACCATGCTGGCGATCACCTGCTGCTGCCGCTGTCCGCGTCCGAAGTCCGAGTCAGCATGCCGTGTGCGGACGTACTGCAGCGCGCGGGCGCCGTCGAAGTGCTGGTGGCCCGCCGGGATCTCGATTCGCATCGTGCCGAAGTCGGGCGTTGGATACTCGTCGTCGACGATCGTGCGCGGCACATCCACGTCGATGCCTCCCAGCGCGTCGATCATCTTTGCGAAGCCGTCGAAATCGACCGTTGCCATGTAGTCGATGTGCGTCCCGAGGCTGCGCAGCCCGAGAAACTGCTCGACGGTGGTCGCAGCCAGGGCCGCACCGCCCGCTTCGGGGGATGTGCGGGGACCGTAGATCGCCTCGGCCTGATCGTGCCCATATGAGAATGCCGTGTTGATCTTGTCGTTTCCGTTGCCTGGGATCGCGACCAGCGAGTCACGCGGGATCGCCAGCAGATTGGCCCATCCGCCGAGCGGATCCAGATGCAGCATCAGCATCGTATCCGAGCGAACGCCTTCCTCGGGATGCCCTGCCCGGCTGTCGACGCCCGCCAGCAGGATATTCATCGGCGCGACCAGCGGCCGGGCTATCGGGCGGCTAGAGCGCACGTCACGCAGCGCGACCTCTTGGGCTACCTGCTGCTGCACAACCAAGAGGCCGGCACATGCTAGCAGGAACAGGGCGAGCAGCCCAACGCCCACGCGTGCGACGATGCGCCGCAGCGACATGGGGGTTCTGCGCGCCGGTGCGGTGCCGCGCCTGGCAGCCGGGGGCCCGGCCGTCTTCGGCGCCGCCAGCGGCAGGGTATCTCCGGTGTAGGCATTTTCATCGGCGGGTGGACGCCGGCTCATAATCCCAGTCTCCGTGTCAGTCCCGGTCCGATGCCGAGCCAGTGGACACTCAGGGCGGCGACAGCAATGATCGAGCCCAGAATCAGTAGGTCATGTGCGTCTAGGGCCCAGCGCCGTCTCGGCCGGACCAGATGGCTCGCCAGCCAGTAGCAGCCCAGTCCGAGGAGCGCATATCCGGCGATCGTCCACCGATACATCGGCAGCATCACCGGTCCATTCGGACCGTACTGGACGAGCCCGAGGCTCAAAGTGGCCAGTCCCGGCATGTTGAGCATCAATCCCGTTCCATCCATCATCGGCGGCATCGGGCCCGCGGGGAGCGCCTTCATTCCACCTTCCACCTGAACGCCCCGTGCCACGATCGAAACTATCGCACTGAAGGGGCAGAGCGCGACCAGCCGCGACGGCGCGGGCGGCTGGTCGCGCTCTGCTGCGCGGTTAAGGGCGACGGCGAAGTAGCTGCCCGCGACCATCATGAGCACGATCGCATACGCCAGGATCGTCGCCGTGATCGTGCGCCTAGCCAGCGTCGAGCAGAGCAGCCCGATCATGCCGAACGTAAGCGCCGTAACCAGCAGCACGGCCAGTGCTTGAAGCAGATCTCGCGGCGTGACGCCCCCGAAAACCAGCACGAGGCTGCCGAGCGGGACCGCGGAGAAGATCAGCAGCAAAATATACGACAGCGTCGCGATCAGCTTCCCGGAAAGAATACGTCCCGGACGTAGAGGTGTCGCGGCCAGCAGATCATACGTCAGCTGCTCTCGCTCGCCGCTGATCGCTCCGGCCGTCACGGCCGGCGTCAAGAAGGTGATCAACAACGTTTCCGCCAGCGCCAGAACCGCGAAGAGCCCTTTGCCCACCTGTGCACTAATGACGAACGTCCCGGCGCTGGCCTGTCGCTCATAGACGTTGAGCACGGCGTAGCAGACCGCCGCGAGTCCGGCCAGGAAGATCGAAAGGATAACGAAGGTCCGGCCGCCGCGCATGCGCGATCGGATCTCTTTGACTATAATCGGGTTCAGAGCAACTTCCAAGACAACCTCCGGACTTCGCCCACTTATAATACCTGTTAGCTATGGGCCGGACGATGGAATCCACCTCAGAGTCGCCTCACGTCCGGCTTTCCGGCGGACCGTCTTCGCCATCCTCGGGTTCTGCCGCCGTGAGCTGCAGGAAGAGATCTTCGAGGTCATTGCGCTCATCCGCAAACGTGCGCACCGGCACGCTCGCGGCGACCAGCCGCGCGAGGAGCGACGACGCACCGTCGTCGTCGCCGCTCCAGTCCACCAGGAGTGTCGTAGGACCGTCGGCCAGGTCCTCGATCAGGCGGTCCGCGCTCGGCCCGGACATATCGTGATGTCCATCCTGGTCGAGCACTATCCCGCCTGCTCCCGGTGTCGCCCGGACGACGGCGACCGCGGTCGAAGCCTTGGCCCGCACGGCGATACGCAGGCGGCTGCCGGCACCCAGCTGTCGGCGTACCTCCTCTAAGGAGCCGCTCGCCAGAAGTTTGCCGCCCTGAATAATGCCGAGCGAGCTGCACACCTCGGCCAGCTCGCTCAGGATGTGCGACGAGAGCAGGATCGTCTTGCCCATCTCGCGTAGAGCGAGCAGGAGCTCCCGCAGCTCGACACGGGCGCGTGGATCGAGGCCCGACGCCGGCTCGTCCAACAGCAGAATCGGGGGATCGTGGACCAGGGCGTGCGCCAGGCAGAGCCGCTGCTGCATGCCGCGTGAGAGCGTCTGTACCAGCGCATCGCGCTTGGGGGCCAGGTCGACCAGGTCGAGCAGGCCGTCTACCGTCGAGCGACGCTTGAACTTGGGGAGATCGTAGCAGCGCGCCCAGAAATCAAGGTACTCCCAGACCCGCAGATCGTCGTAGACGCCGAAGAAGTCCGGCATATAGCCGACCAGCCGCTGCGCGACGCGGCCCCGTGTGTCGAGACGCTCTCCGAGCAGTTGAATCTCGCCGGATGTCGGCTCCAGCAGCCCGGCTAGCAGCCGCAGCGTCGTCGTCTTGCCCGCGCCGTTGGGCCCGACGAAGCCAAAGATCTCGCCGCGCTCGATCCGCAAGTCGAGCCCCCGCAACGCCAGCGTGCGGCCGTATCGTCGTGTCAGGCTCGTCGTTTCGATCGCGCTCACTGCGTCCCCCCAATCGTTGCCCCTACGTGCACGCAGCCCCCTTTCATCGTCGAGGCGCCGATTGTGAGCCGGACTCGTAGCTCGCCGTTGCGGACGAAGCGCGCGGGATCGCTCAGGTCGGCCGTCCCGAGCGTCTCCGTCTGCTGCGTCCACGTGCCGGCCGCCCAATCATACGCTTCGACGAGCACCCGATCGGGCGGGGGACCCTCGACCTGCGTAAAGAGTGACGCCTTGGTGACCGCGATCTTGTGTGCCGCCGTGGGAAGCTGCAGCGTCGCGGTTAAAGGATCGGAGCTCGCCAATACCGCGCCCGGCCCCCACTGGGTCATGCAGGCGCCCTGCTTGGGCCCCCTTGTCTCGAACTCCGTCCGACTCCACCCCCGCGGGAGCGTCACCCTCCGGCCGTAAGAGACGTGCACCGGCATCTCGAGCAGCGTCATCTGCTGATACTGCACTCGGCCGCTGTCGACGTGCATCGGGAGCGGGCTTCGGTCCAGCCAGGCGATGACCGTCGGATCACTGGTAGTGGACCACGGCGTGTAGCCGTAGAGCGAGTCGACGACCTGAATGGGGATGCGCAGCTCGGGCGGCGGCCCGGTCTTATAATTCCAGCGATCTCGAAAGAGCGTCATGGAGAGCGGCTGCCCGCCTGGAGCGACGGAGTCGTCGAGTCGCACGTCGACACGCTTATCGGCGCCGGGCGCGATGTCGCCCAGCATCACCGCTCGGCCGCCCTGAATCAGCGCGGCATTCCTGAGTATCTCAGCGCTCCCATTGTGAACAGTCCCCGCCAGCACGCCGTCGCCGAGCTCGAGCTGAGCCGTCGCCGCCGGAAACGGGACGCTCCCATCCGCCGCGAAGGCGCTCATCGTCCACTGCCCCACCTCCAGCGCGCGAACGCCGCTGGGGCCCTGGAGAAAGTGTCCGGTGAGGCCGGGCTGTGTCGTCGCGCGGCCCATCATCTTGCCGTCGAAAGGGAGCGGCCGCGTCAGAACGTCGCCGCCGATGGAAACATCGTAGCTCCGCATCGCCGGCGAAAAGATCCCGGCATAGCTCTGCACACGCGCCTGCTCCTCGCCTGGCTGCACGATCGTAATCTGGTTCAGGATGACGTCACTGCCGCGGATTCGTAGTCCATAGCCGTACGCCCCGATCGAGAAGAGCACGGTAAGCGCCGGGATCGCAACCCAGGCCCAGGCCTGTCGATCCAACCGCCGCAGCACGAGATAGAGAGCCGGGCCGACGAGAACGAAATAGGCCAGGAGCAGGAGGCCAAGCACCGTGAGCGGCGGTAGCGCCAGCGCCGGTAGATTGAAAAGCGCCTGGGTAAGCTGCTGGGCTCGCATCTCCGCCGGATTAGCATCGGGCGGGAAGCTCGGATCGAAGCGCTTCATGCTCACGAGACGCGGCCAGAGGGGTGTGCCGGGCGCCAGACGCTGCAGCGCCGGATCGCCGAGGCTGAAGCCGAGAACTGTTATGCGTCCACGTCCCCACTCTTTCGATACCGCGAGACTGTCGATGGCGGTAGCCCCTGCTGCCGGCGAGAGCGCCACGGCACGAATTCGGGCCTCCGGATCCAGCCCGGCGAGAAGAGTTCCCGCCACCGGCCGGTCCATCGCCGCCCCTGCCGAGGCGATGCGGAGCGGCGTGGGCAGGGTGGCAAGCATTCGATCGCCGTCTCCGGTGCCTACGATCAGCTGCCCTCCCATCCGGACCCAGTCGGCGAGCGCCGTCGCCTGGGCGGTGCTCACCTCCGGGGGCGGCAGACCATCCAGGACCAGCACGTCGAATGACGCGAGGCCCTCGGCGCGCGGCGGGAGATCGTCGAGCGAGAGGGTTTTGACCACCACCGGTATCTCGTCGTCCGCGGGAATAGGCGCCGGAAGGGCTAGCGGCCGGGTCGTCAGTAGACCGAACACCTCTGCGCGGGCCGGCCAGGCAGTCACTTTGGCGCTTGTCTCTGCCAGCTCATCTTCGTTCTCGATCAGCCGGCCGCTGATGCTCTGGACGAAGATATCCGGCCGCACATACATCACAAGCACTTTACGGGCGCCGTGCGGCAGATCAAGAGGGGTGTCGAAGCTCGCGCCGGACTCGCCGCCGAGGCGAACAACTGCCTTGCGGTCAGGACCGTCGTTTCTAACCGTGACGCGCACTGCCAGCCACTGGTCGGCTTTGAACGAGCCGCCAAAAAAAGGGGCTATCTCGATTGTGCTTCCACTGCCAGAGACGGCAGCTACCGGTGCCGCGCTGATCAGCAGCAGCAGGTAGATCAAAGCCACGCGGCGAAATGCCATAAAGACTCCCGACGCAGAGGGAGCGCTATCAGGAAACGGCTCGCCCGGGGTCGCCCACGCGCCTCCGCTGGCGGCAAAGATCCGACAAGTGCTCACGGCCGAAGGACGCTCGGAGCGAGCCCGAGGTTCCCCATTCTAGGCGAAACCGCGTCGATGGCCCATGATGCCTCCATGACAGCGCGGTGGTACCGTTCTTGCCAACCCTGATCCGCGAATCAATTTAGCGGAGCTCGGCATGAATAGCTACCGGATGCGCCGCGTCGGCTCGGCGCTATTGCTCGTGGGAATGATCGCCTTAGCCGGCTGCGACACGTCAACCCAGCAAGCGCAGCAGCCGGCTCAGAGCCTGCAGCCGGCGAATACGCAGCGCCCGGCCAGTACGCAGCGCCCCGCTCTAGCCGCTGCGCAGCCGACGCCGCGTAGTTCCGCTCCACTGCGCGACGATCAGATCGGCGGGGCAGGTGTGGCAGTGGCCCAGGCGCAGCCGACGCCTACGCAGATCCCCCAGGGAGATGGCAACCTCGTCTCGGAATACGAGCGCGTCATCCATAATGTCTACCAGCGCACGATCAACGGTGTCGTCAACCTGACCGATGGACAGGTCACAGGGTCCGGCTATATTATCGACACGCAGGGCCATATCATCACCAATAACCACGTGGCCGGCGAAATGCAGCAGATCCAGATCACCTTTGCCGACCGGACCTTCACCCGCGGGCGGCTCGTCGGAACCTTCCAGGCAGGCGATATCGCAGTGGTGCAGGCCGAGAAACTGCCGCAGAGCGCCACGCCGGTCGAGCTCGGAGATTCGGGGGCACTGCAAGTCGGGCAGATTGTCGTCGCGATCGGAAGCCCGCTCGGCCTTGAACAAACCGTGACCTCCGGCATCGTAAGCGCGCTCAACCGATCGATCGAGGACGTCAGTCGTCAGGAGGCAAGCTCCGAGGATTCCAGTCTTCAGGGGCTGATTCAGACCGACGCGGCGATTAACCCCGGCAATTCTGGCGGTCCGCTCTTCGATTCACGAGGCCGCGTCGTGGGCATGAATACGCTGATCGCTACCCGTGCCCAGTCCTCTGACACAGCCGGCAACATCGGTCTCGGCTTCGCGACGCCCGTCAACCGCATCAAGCGGGTTGCCCGTCAGATCATCGAAAAGGGCCAGTACAGCCGGCCCAAGATGGGGGTCACCGTCGACCGGATTATTCCCCAGATCGCTCAGCAGCTCAATCTGCCGACCACGAGTGGTGTGATCATCGCGAACGTGACGCCGGGCGGCCCCGCCGATAAGGCCGGACTCAAGGGCGCCACGCACGGAGTCAATATCAATGGCCAACAGTATCCCGTCGACGGCGACATCGTCGTCGCGATCAATGGCGTGCCGGTACGTTCGACGGGCGATCTCCGCAACGTGATCGAGACCTCGGCCGATCCAGGAGATACGATCACCGTCACCTTCCTGCGCGGCGGACGTGAGCAGCAGACGCAGCTGACACTACAGTAAGTTCGGCTGCATGTAACCGGTGGGATGCTTGCGAACAGCTCTACAACCCCTCGGATCATGCTGGACAGAGTACGAGACGACAAACCGGTTTGTCGTCTCGGCTCCAAATTGCGTACCGCCCTTTTTGCTTCAGGATGCGGCCAGTGGTTGCGCCGGCTCGCCAGGCTGCATCGCCCTCCAGGCCGCACGCGCGTAGCGGCCCCGCGGATCGACCCCCACGCTACGTCGGAAGTAAGAACCCCCGTCCTCGCCCAGCAGCTCCTGTATCCGTCCCAGGTGATAGAGGAATTCGGCCTGCTGTGGCACAGGGCAGCTATCGAGCATCTCTTCAAGCGCGACGAGCGTGGCATGCGCGGCTCGAACGGTTCCACGCGCGACCTGCGCTTCGGCAAGCGTGGCCAGAACCGGCGCCACCAGCGTCGGCGACGTGCGCTCCAGATCGATCGTGCTGAGAATCCGCTGCGCCGCGATTGCGTCGCCGTCGACGTGGAGCGCCAGCCAGGCGAGATGCTGCGCCGCGTAGGGCGATCCCCCGCGAACCCGGTCCGCGTACGACGCACATGCCCGGCCGGCGGCGAACTTACCCCGCGCGAGGAGTGTCCCGGCAAGCGCGCAGTGGATCAGGTCGCTCTCCGGCGCAAGCCGCGCGGCACGCCGGAGAATCGGCTCGGCCCCGGTGTCGTCGCCCTGCAGCAGCATCCCCTGCGCTTGTAGCATCAGCGCATCGACCGACCACGGGTTGATCCGCAGTGCCGCGCGTGAAAGCTGGCTCGCCCGCCGGTATCGTGCTCGCTCGAGTTGATGTGCCGCCGACGTAATCAAGAACAGGCGCACGAGGAAGATCGCGACGACAAGCGCGACGAAGGCGCTCACTACTGCCGGAAAGTCATATGCCCACCCGATCAGCAGCAGCGCAAGGAGCAGCGGCGCCTCTGGGATGAGCAGCAATTGACGCTCGAATTGGCCGGACACCCGGACTTGCCGCGTCTCACGCGCCGTATCGCCCCATCCATTCATGTCACCGCTCCTTCACATCTGCTTGCTATTGATACTCGTATTCTAGCGAACAGATGTGACATGAACAGTCACAAATTGCAAAGGGGTCAGCCTATGGCCAGGCACTCCAGCGGCTGTAGAGGGCGCGCCCCAGCAGCCCGAGCTGGATCTCGAAGGGCGTCCCCGCTTTATCGGGGTGATACTCGAAGCGATTGCGCTCGAAATACTGCACCTGCGTACCGTTCTGATCATATGCTTCGGTCAGGGGCATGCCGTAGAGCGCTAGGCCCCCGTTGTGCTCCCAGAAATCGCGGAACGGCGGGCAGATGCGATGGCCGGTCGCGGGGAAGGCGAGACAGTCGGGAGGTGGAGTATCCGTCTCGCGTGGAAGAGCCGTCCAGTCGATGCCCATTTTGCGCAGCAGCTCGTCGCCGAGGCGTCCGATCTGTACACTAGAAGCAGGGTTCGACGCCCCCGGAAAATACTCGAAGCGATTGCGCTCGAAGTACTGCACGAGCTTAGGCTTGCCGGTTCCCGCCTCGGGCTCGTTGACTGCCGCCGTGATTGGGTAGCCGAATTGCTGAAGGCCGCCGTGATCCGTCCAGTACTGGAGGAACGCTCCCGGCACACGGTGCCCGGTCTCGGCGAAGAGCCGGCCATCCTGCACACGATCCTGCCCCCACTCGATATAGAGCGGAACCCCGACGTAGTCCAGGCGAATAGTGATCGTGCCCGTCGTCTGGAGCGCGCTGAGAACCTTGCCGTCCCACTGGCGCACGCGAGCATCCTTGCAGCCGCACGCGATGGTCAGCACCGGCGCAGTATCCGCGTTGATGCGCCACAGCACCACGGCCGTCCGGCCGTCTCCAGTATAGCGATAGCCGAAGGTGCCCGGCATCGCGGGGTTATCACCACTGGCAAGTACGCCGTCGGCCGCCATGCCTGCCAGCACTTCCGTCATCGTGCGGTAGGCGACGAACGCCGGCTTGCGCAGATCCGCGCGGTTGGGGTCGAGCGGGAAGCTGCGCCGGAGCAGCCCAAAGTTGAATTCTGGCTCGGCGGGATCGTAGACAGGCTTGTCATACAGCGCTAGCGGGGACGTATCGTTGCGTAGGTCATACCAGAAGACGCGCTGCACGGAAGGGTGGGACATCGCAAGCAAATACATGCGGACCAGGAACGCAGCCTGATCGGTCTCCGAGACGCCATAGAAGCCGTTGTACGTCGACCATGAGACTTCGGTGAGCCAGACCGGCTTGTTGCCAAACTCGGCCAGCAGGCCGTCGACGACGCGCAGCTCGGCCTCGAAATCCTGGGTCGTGTCGCGGCGCAAGGAGCCGGCCTCGGGCGCACCCGGCCGGTAGGGATGGATCGCAAGGATGTCGAACGAGTTCCACCCGCCCGCATCGTGGATCATGCGTAAGTAGGTATTGACATCATAATCCTGCGGAGTGAGAAGCGGACCCCAGATGCTGGCGACACCGCCCAGCACGATGATCGCATCAGGATCGGCAGCCTTTGCCGCGGCTTTCGCCACGTCCAGCATGCGCACGAAATCCTGGATCGTGTAGAGCCCATTCTCGTAGCCATATTTGCGGATATTTGGCTCGTTCCAGATCTCCCAGTACTTGACTTGCCCGCGCTCTCGCCCGTAGTGCGCGACGGTGTTGTAGACAAAGTCGCCCCAGTCCTTGATCCATTCGTCCAGCGTCGGATTCTTGCTCTTGAACCAAGCCGGGTTGTAGTCAAGCTGTGCCAGGACGTTGATCTTTGCTTTGCGCAGCCGATCGATAGAAGCATCGTAGTTGTAGAATCCGCTGCCATTGCCACCCCATAGATACGGCCCACCCTTTTGCGGCTGGAGGCGATCCCAGTAGATCTCCTCGCGGTCCCACTGTACGCCGGCCTCGCGCATCAGGGAGACCGCCGCATCCTGCTCGTCGTCGCGCACCCGGTTGCCGAGCCCGCCCACTATTCCAAAAGGCGAGCTCTTGTCGTATGCTTTGGCTAAGTAGTCGTCGGCCTTCACGGCTGTGCTGCGCGGCACAACCCAGACCAGAGCCAGACCCAGAAGTACAAGCGCACGAGAGGACGACATCCCTAACTCCTTCCGGACGTGGTAGGTGTGCGAGGCGGCTGCCTCACTTCCACCGGTATGTAATGCAAAGGAGCGACTAGAAGCTCCGTCCAAAGTAATCCCACGGCCGAAAGCCGTAGCGCCACTGGTGATAATGCTGCCCGACGTTGCCCATCTCGACCTCGAAGCCGCGCGGATTGTCGGGCGTATAGGTTAGAGCGCGACGCTCAAAGAGCTGAACCATCACCCACTTGTCGACGCCGCCGACGCGTGCGACGGTCCAGTAGGGCTCGCTGATCGGATACCCGAAGGCAAAGAGCCAGTCGTCCGGCTGGCTCTGGAGAAACTTCCATAGAACGTCGGGAACGTTATGCCCCAGCTTTTGGTCGTAGACCGCGATGCGCGTCGTGGGCCGCGCCCGACTCGGATCGTCGCCGAGGCGCCCTGTGCCGTCGATCGTCGCCGTAACATCCCCTCCCACGCGCGCCCCGGCGCGCCGATCCTCATTCAAGGAGGTGTACGGCTCGAAGACACGGTAGGCAGGCGCCGGGTTGCCCGGCCCTGGGTCTCCCGCAACCGCTTCCGCCGACGCCTCGCGGTCGACGAATTGCGCATCGCCGACCTGCAGCTTGCCGCTGACAAGCTCCTTGACAAGCAGTCCGTTCGTCACGTAATACCGATCGCGCCGGTCGCCGCCCGGACGCGTGATCTCCATGCGGGCCTTATCGTAGTATTCTACCAGCCGATATCCGCCCGGGCTCTCCGCGTATTGCTCGGCGGTCGTCCGAAATGGAAGCGGGCCCCACAACCACGACCGCGTCGTCTCGGCGCGCTGGATCGGCCCGTCCGCTCGTCGCCAGACCTGCTCGAAGGATGGATCGGAGCGCTGGGTCGTGTAGCCGAGGCTCTGCACGTAGACCGACTGCCCGGCTGCCAATGCCCCGACGAACTCAGGGCCGCGCTCTGCGCCGTCCACCGCCACTGTCGCGCCGTCGCCCACGGGCCGTAGCCGCACGTGCACCGGGGCGTCGGTAGACAGGCGGTAGGTGCGCGCCGCCGCGTCAAGCTCCAGCGAGAGATGGGCGCCCTGGTAGAAGAAATCGTCGACACGGTCTCCGGCGATCTGCTTAATCGGCCGCGGCGCTACGATCAACGCCTCGGGGGTCATGAGCAGCCCGTAGTGGCCGCCGTAGACTGCCGTAAACCAGGCCGCATTATCCCATGTCCGCCCGCGGTCGCCGGAGTCGCCCGGGCCGTAGTGCGATCCGTCGCCTGCCGCGAACTCAATCGTCGGCGGAGAGGTCGTTCTTGCCATGTTGCTGTAGGCGTCGAGCACGGCCGCCGCGTCCTCCGGGTAGCTCGCGGCTGCCACCGCGGGAGCGTGCAATCCGGCGATCCAAGGCGCCGCCGCGTCGAGCATCCAGTTCTGCGTTGGCGGTACGATGTCTCGGCGCACCGAGGTAGGATAGCCGCCGAGTGTGAGCTTGGTCGGCGTCGGCCCGGCGATCAGGCTTCCCAGCGAATCGTGGAGCGCGGACATCAGATCGCGATAGCGCCAGCCATCCTCCGGCCCGATCAGCCCCTCGCGAAGCGCTTGAAAGACGCCGAATGTCTCGAGCATCGGAAAGATGCGCCCATCTGCTTTGCGCCATGCGATCGGCCAGGGCTGATCGGTGCGCCAGTAGCCGCCCGCGGCTGTGCCCAGCCCGAAGCCCGCGCGCAGCTTTGCCGCTAATACGTTGTAGCGTGCTCCGTCGCGCCCTGCCACGCGTTCGAGCACTGCCATCTCGCGATACGCCGCGTAGAACTTCGCCAGGGCATACGTGTGTAGCACGCTGCTCTGGACTGTATCGTAGAAGCCGTAGGGAAAGATGTCGCGGTCGGGCAGTCCGTCGCCGTTGCTGTCGAGTCGCTCGATCCAGCCGGTGATCCGCTCTAAGGTGCCAATTTGGGACCGTGTCCAGTCGGCGTCTCCCGTCTTGGCAACATAGGTGTAGCTGGCATTGATCGCATTGGGCATGCTGTCCCACGTCTCGCGGTTGACCCCCCGCCCAAGGATCAGGTCGTAGCTCTCGCTGACGACGCCGTCCGGAGCCGCGGTGTCGAGGAAGAGCTGGAGATTGTCGCGCAACCCACTCATATCGTGGAGCGTGTACCCATAGCCCGCCATTGCATAATCCAGGTCGCGCGACCAGGTCGTGTTGGTATAATTGCGCTGGCTTGCTCGTAAGACCCGCCGCCCGCCCGTCTCGAGGACGTTACGGCTGTAGCCGTTGTCGAAGAGCGCCGCGTCGAGCTGCGGATCGAAGGCTGCCCGGCTGCGCGGGGCATCGGCGGCAGCGTGGTGGGGAGCAGCCGGTGACAGGAGCAGCGTGACCCCGATCACGAGAGGCATCCAGTGGTGTCGGTGTAAGCGTAGCACAGGTGATGTCACTTTCCTAAGCAGTCAATGAACGCAGTGTGAATCGACGCCCTAGGTGCGGCCGGCGCCGGCTCCGCACGTGGTCTTCAGATGGTCGGGTCTGAAAACCGCTTCTTCCCATGCCCACGAGCGCTTGGGCGTCGTGCCGCGGCCGACGCCGCCGCGGGACGTATCGACTCCAGAACTCCCGCTCCCGCCACGGCCAGCAGCCCGGCTACCAGCGCGGGGTTGTACAGATACGGCCAGAGCACCGGGTTGAAGAGCATGAAGAGCAGGAAGGCGGCGGCTGCGTGGCGGCCGAGATCGGCCGGCCGAGCACCGCGTACCGCGAAGATCGTCGTGACGAGGATCACAGCGGCTGCCTGGATTGGCTTCAGGAGGCGCTCCAGACCCCATAGCCAGAAAAGCCCCGAGAAACCCGTAATCTCGGCCCAGGTATGCTCGGTCTGCCACTTCATCCGGGGAAACCGGTTGAGATCGTTGAACCAACGTACTGTCCCGTCGAGGAAAGGGCCGGGTCCCCAGAGAAACCATGGCAGCAGCAATGCTCCCGCCAGCAGCGCCGCTAGAATGGCTCGTCGCGCGGCGCCTGCTGGCCCTTCCGCTCGCCACCAGCAGAGTACGATCAGCGGCGCGAAGATGACGATCAGCGGTGAAACCGCTGCCGAAACGCCGAGCGAAATCGTAGCTAGCGTACGCCGCGAGGTGGCGGCCAACGCCAGTGTCCAGGCGATCGCCGTCCAGCCGATCGGCGCGGTTGTCGTGAGATCCCAGTGGATTACCGTCGGCGAGAGGAAAAGCCAAGCCCAGAGCAGCAGCGCCGTCTCCTCACCCCGCCGATTCTCGCTGCGCCGGCCGACGAACCCCAGAGCTGCCAGGAGGCCCACCTCGGCTACGACGTTCGTCCAGCGCAGGTCCAGCCCGAGCAGATACGTGGGCGCGTAAGCCAACCAGGTTAACGGCAAGTAGGTCAGAGGTAGCTGCCAGGGCATGGAGTAGATGGTGTACGGGTCGCGCCCGCCGGTCAGGCTGGCGATTGCTTGCTGCACCAGCGGCAGCATATCGCCGCGGGCCGGCTCGATCGGGATATGGCGCATGTTGAGGTACCGCAGGACGCTACCCACCACGAATGCTGCCAGTGCTACTACTTCCGACGAAGCATGCCGGAGTGCCAGCAGCAGGAGCAGAATTGTAGCGCCTCCGAACAGGATCGCGCGTGGAAGCGTCCATCCCGTGGCTACATAGGTCATGATGTCCGAGATCGAGAGGACGGCGGCCATCGCCGGCAGCAGGGCAACCCAGACCGCCGGCCGATCGTCCTCCATGTCGCGCCTGCCTGGACGGACGAGAAGCCATAGGCCTGCTATGGCGAGGAGAAGCGTGGCGGTGATGACTTCGCGGTTCACGCCCTTTGCGTCGGCTAGGCCGTACACATGCAGCGCGCCCGCGACGTCCAAGGTAATGCCCGTCGCCACGGCGAGGTTAAGGGGCTTCATTTTTTCCATCGCTCTCGCTAAGTATAGAAAGCGCCGATTCCGGCAGCAATGCTATCTCTCTGACGACATGATGACAGAGAGGCAGGCTGAATCTCCGCCGGAGACGGCTTCCATGCGCGCACGCAACCCTGTTCGGACCGGCACTATGGTAACCCACGTGAAGCGGAACAACCACGGCCGTGTGCAGATGGTAGAATCATCTGCGTCTATAAGGATTCGGAGTATGTATTTGATCGTCGGCCTGGGCAACCCAGGCGAAGAATATGTTAAGCACCGGCACAACGTCGGCTTCCAGTGTGTAACCTACCTGGCCGGCCGGCATAGCCTCTCGTTCGCTGAAAAACAGAGCAAGGCGCGGCTTGCGACGGGCATAATTGCAGGAGAGCGCGTCGTCCTCGCCAAGCCCTTTACCTTCATGAACGCGAGTGGTCAGGCCGTGGCGCCCCTCGCGCGCTGGTACAAGATCGACGTCAAGTGCGAGCTTCTCGTCATCTACGATGACCTTGACTTGCCCTTCGGAACCCTGCGCATGCGCGCGAACGGCAGCGCGGGCGGCCAGAACGGCATGAAGTCGATTATCGAGCAGCTTGGGACGCAGGAATTCGCGCGTCTGCGCGTGGGTATCGGCCGCCCACCCCAGGGCTGGGACCCGCGCGACTATGTGCTCGGCACCTGGAGTCGCGAGCAGGCCGAGCAGCTCCCCGAGCTCTATACACGCGTCGCCGACGCGGTCGAGCTGTTCGTACGCGAGGGACTCGTCGCGGCCATGAACCGCTTCAACGCGCCCGGCCGCGACGAGCCTCGGCAGGAGCCGGTAGGCTCGGGGCGCCGCGGTGTGGCGGAGAATAAGGCGCTCTGATACTCATCCGGCAGAGCGAAGGCGCATCCACAGGATGCGCCTTCGCTCTGCCATTCGAGCTTGCCGCCGGCCTAATATTTGTACTCCTCGCGGACCGGGCTGAAGATGTCGATCACTTTCGCCCCGCCGCTCCCAGTTTTTGCCTGGTGCTCGACGTCGCCCGGGATGACGTAGACATCTCCGGCCATCAAAATCCTCGTCTGCTCCCCGACCGTGAATTCGAGCTCGCCTTCCAGGACGATTCCGGCCTGCTCGTGGGCGTGGCTGTGCAGTGGGAGCACGGCGTCGGCCGCGAGGTCCACGACGGCGACGAGCATCTCCTTGCCCCAAAAGGTTCGGGCGAGGATGCCCGGTGCGAGCTCTTTAGACTGCCGCTCTGATGGATCGTAGAAGTACACGGGTGTTGCTCCTCCCTCAGTCCCAGTCGCCGACTACCACCAGCCACCTGTTGCTTATGAGCGGACATCCAGCAGCTCGACCTCGAAGACAAGCGTTGCGTTCGGCGGAATGACCCCGCCGGCTCCCCGCGCCCCATAGCCGAGATCCGGTGGGATCGTCAGCCGAATCTTGTCGCCCACCTGCATCGTCGCCACGCCTTCGTCCCATCCTTTGATCACCTGGCCGCGCCCGAGGACGAACTCAAACGGCTGCCCGCGATCGACCGAGCTGTCGAATTTCTTGCCGTCGAGCAGCCATCCCGTGTAGTGAACCTTCACAGTGTCGCCCCGCTTCGACTTGGCGCCCGTCCCTGTAGCAAGTTTCTCGATCTGCAGTCCTGGTGTCGCCATGTGCTATCTCCTTTGTGCGCCGTGCTCACTCGTCGGCCACGAGCCGGCGCTCTTTCATCAACGTCGGTGCCTCGGTCTCCCGCGATCCCTGGTCGAAGATGACGCGTTCGGCGCCGGCATACACGCGAAGCCGCGGGGCGCGAGCATAGCCGATCAGCGTCATGCCCCATTCTCGGGCGAGCCGGACCGAGGTAGACGTAGGCGACGTGCGCGAGACGACGATCGGCACGTCCATCTTGCGCGCCTTGGTGATCATCTCGGATGAGACGCGGCCCGAGGTCAGCAGCAGCCGATCGCGCGTGGGAATCTCCGCCAGGAGGCACTCGCCGCGGATTTTGTCGAGGGTATTGTGCCGGCCGATGTCTTCCGCCACCACCAGCAGCCCGCTTATATCAGCCAGCGCCGAGGTGTGGACGCCCCGGCTCATACGATACAGGTTGGCACTGTAGTTCAGCTCGCGCATCAGGTCGATGATCCGCGAGGCGGGTAGTGCTAGCGGCGAGTCGACCGGCGAGCGAGCGCCTGAAAGGTCGTCGAAGGTGATACCGCCTCCACAGCCCGAGGTCAGGATCCGCCGTGCAGGCTGCGCGCGTCTCTGTCGCCGCAGCCGGACGTCGATGGAGCCCGTCGCCTCCGCGCAGCTCGGCATCGCCATCTGCTCGTCGAGCCCGGCCTCCGGGAAGAAGAGATAGACCTGGTTCTCTTCGAGGTAGACCTTGAGCCGCCATACGTCGTCCAAGCCTTCGATTATCGCCTCGGACTGCAGGAATCCCAGCGCCAGCGCATGCAGGCGAACCGGCGAGCACATAAACGTAAGGAGCTCCTGCCCGTCGACGTAGAGCACCCACGGCGTCTCGGCAATAACCGGCCGGTGGACGGCGACCGTGTTGGTCCCATCATAGTCGATATAGTCGATCTCCTGCAGCGGCTCCGGCATGGCGTCTCCCCTCTCTCCTCGCGCGCTTCAGTGTAGCACCCGACGCGACAATCGTGCTATCTTAGACGCAGCAGGTTGTAATGGCGGAGCTTTGAGGGTATCTGTGGAGCTAACAGTTCGGTCGAAATTCTGGGTCGAGCACGCGGGAGAGCTGGTCTTGAGCGACTGGCGCATCGAGCTACTCGAGGCGATCGACGCTGCAGGGTCGCTGGCCGGCGGTTGTGCTCGCATGAACGTCGCCTACCGCGTGGGATGGGGTAAGTCAAAGAGATCGAGCAGCGCCTCGGCTTTCCGCTCCTCGACAGTCGTACCGGTGGACCTGAGGGCGGCTCGACCCGTCTCACGGATCAAGGACGCGAGCTCGTCGCCCGCTACCGGCGTTTCTGCTCTGGACTTCCTGAGCTGATCCGGCAGCGTTTTGAGGAAGAGTTCGGCGAACAATAACTGCATATGCGGCGCCGCACAACCTGCATTGGGCATGCCCGGTGTTATCATTCATTCCATCATGTCGGATCAGAAACTCAAAGTTCTCCTTCTCCAGCTGCCCGTGCCTAACAACCCGCGCGCCAATATCCCCTTGGCGGCCGGATATCTGAAGGCATACGCCCACAAGCAGGGATTGCTCGAACAGGTGGATGTGGAGATCATGTCGCGCGCGGTGGTCGATGCAGGCGGCGAGACATTGATCGTAGACGAGATCGCCCGCCGCCGTCCGGATGTCCTCGGTCTCTCGCTCTACACCTGGAACAGCGAGCGATCTCTCCTGCTCGCGGCTCGTGTCAGGCATCTGCTGCCGGATCTGCTGATCGTCGTGGGCGGCCCGGAAGTTCAGCATGACAATCCATGGGTTCTAGCCCATCCCGCCGTCGACGTCGTCGTCTTCGGCGAAGGCGAGCAGACCTTCGCGGCGCTCTTGCGCACCCTTCTGGCCGAGCGCGATCGGGATCACTCCTTGGACGTTCTCCGGCCCTGCCCCCTGTGCGCCGTGGCGGGCGCAGGCCATCGCCACGGCGAAATGCTCTCCGTCGCTCCGCCACGTACGGCGCTCGCGGATCTTGGCGAGGTACCGTCGCCATATCTGCTTGGCTATCTGCCGCTGCGGCCCGGCGATATGGCCCTGGTCGAGTGCTCGCGCTGGTGTCCATACCGCTGCTCCTTCTGCCTCTACGGCCGTAACATGGGCACCAGGCTCGGCAATCGCCTCTTCCCTGTGGAGCGCGTGGTCGCGGAGGTGGCCTGGGCGCGCGAGCATGGCGCGGACGCCGTCCATTTCGTAGAGGCGAATCTCAACTTGCTGCCCTACTTCCGTCAGCTGACGGCTGCGCTTCAAGACATTAACACGGATCCGCAGATCAAGCTCTACGCGGAGCTGCGCGGTGAGCAGCTGTCCGAAGAGAGTGTGCGCGCCCTCGTAGACGCCGGTCTGCGCGCCGCCGAGGTGGGCCTGCAGTCGGCCAATCCACGGGCGCTTGCCGCGGTCGATCGGCGCACCGATCTGCTGAAATGGTCGGCCGGCGCACGCCGCCTCTATGAGCATGGCGTCGAAGTCTTTCTCGACGTGATTCTCGGCCTGCCGGCCGACGACGAAACCTCCGTCCTGTCCACGCTCGATTGGATCGCCGAGCAAAAGCTCGGTCCCTACGACATCTTCACGCTCCAGGTTCTGCCGGGCACGGGCGTGCGCGAGCATGCCGCGCGCTGGTCGCTGCAATTTCAGGACCGGCCTCCCTACTATGTGCTCGCCACGGACCGCATGCCGTATGAGACCCTCCGAGCCCTGCGGTGGGAGCTTAAGGAGCGTGCCGGCTTCGACCCTCGTGAGGTCGAGGGTATGCCCGAGCTTGCCGGCTATCGCTCCGAACATGGGATCTGGTCGTCCGGCCGGGAGCCGCTGCCGCGCCTCGTGGATTACCTCGACGTCGACTGTGAGGCGCCTGTCCGGTGGGATACGGCTGGTCGGGCGCTCGCCTGCCACGTCGCGAGCCGTGTCACAATCCGCGTCCGAAACTTCGACGCGGCTAAGCTGCGGCGTCTTGTCTGGCCGATCGCCGCAGCAAACCCGACGATCGTGTGGGATGTGCTGATCGAGGACGTGCTTCCCGACCCGGCTGAGCTCCGCGACCTCCGGGCCGCGTGGCCACATGCGATCGGCTACCTCGATCGGGTTGCCGTCTATGCCCGGCCGGCGCCTGAGCCTCCGTGGGAAAAGGCGACCCCGCGCTTTGTCCTCGTCGTGCCCTGGGGCACACCCCTCGATCCACTCCGCTACGAGCGCACCGCCCTCGTCATGTGGCGCCTCCCCCGATCACCCTCCCCGTCGCTCCTTGCCGAGGTTGGCGCCTATAGCGGCGACGGCATTGTGGTGGAAGAGGGTGGTTCAGACGACGTGGTGCCCGCCGAGTGGCTCCGGGACAACGGTCTCCTCCTCCTCATGTGGTCTAAAAAACAATGTGAGAGAGTACGAGCTGTCAAGCACTGTTGAGCCATGCCTTAGCTATTTATTGACAAAGGCCTGGAGCGCGCTACACTATAATTACTTAGTTTATCCAACTAAATAAAGCTTAGGCGTCAATGACGACAATTAGAGAACACGCGGGGCGGATGCTCGAGCTCCTGGAGAGTATGCGGCATGAGCGCTCCGCGCCAGCATTTGAGCGTGTTGCCGAGCTCGATCTCTCATTCACCCACCTGCGCATGATGCACCTGCTCCTGCCGGACAAGGCGCTGGCGATGAAGCAGCTCGCCGAACAGCTGGGCATGACGCCGCCATCGGTCACGGCTTTGACCCGCCGTCTCGTACAAACTGGACTTGTCCAGCGCCAGAATCATCCGCGCGACCAGCGGGTGGTGCTGCTGTCGCTCACGGATGAAGGACGCCGCCTGCTGAACCAGCTCTATGAAGGCCGGCTCCACCATATGGAGCTCTTGCTGCAGGGCCTCGCACCGGCGGAACGGGAGCTCTTCATCCGCCTCCTGGAGCGTGCCGTACGCACAATGAACGAGGACCAGATCGCCGGCATCGCACCCGCGGATGCCGCGTAGACGAAGTGTGCGTTGTGCAGTTGTCAGGATGCCGCGACAAATGGATCAAGCACACGCACACCTTCGTAGACCTGTCCCGAGTTCAAATCCTTTGACCACAGAATGGCACATCCCAACTTGGTGGCGCTTTGAATAATCATGGCGTCCCAGAACGCAATACTGATGCAACCGTTGCCCGATTCCCAAAGCTCCGCGATAAGAGCTCGGGCGTGGTCACGTTTGTGCCCCACAGTCCGATCATATGCATAGACCAGAATGTTTGTATCTACGAACTGGCGTTGGACCTTATCGCTCATGAAGATCTTCACGCCGCCAGTGCGCGTCCCCCGCGGTGGTCAGGTCGAAGCCCTGACCAAGCAGTGTGAGGTTCTGCTCTTTAGCTATACTATAGCCTGTCTCCCGACTAACGAGATCTTCGAGCAGTTGGGTCATCAGGTGAGAAACCGAAGTCCGCTGTTGTACAGCAACGAGTTTCACCTGTTGTAAGAGATCTTTGGGCAAGGAAAGTGTAACATCCTGAGAATCCATGATCTACCTCCACGAGAACAAGTGTAGCACGAGGTTGCATGAAAGTTGACTGGGCGGCGCCGGAGAACCATCCACCCTTCCATTAAAAAACCTAAACTTGACACCGAAAATGCCATCTGCTAATCTGTCGTACGTTGGTTGAAGAGGTATACTCAGATGCTCGCAGCGGGATTCTGGTACAGCAGCGGTGGTTTTCGTGGCGCCACTTTCGCCGTGGACCATAGGAGTGCTGTGCCCAAAAAACGTGCTGTGTAGCGCCTGACCAACACATGCAAGAGCTACCGAAGCCGTGGGCCAGTACAGGTCCACGGCTTTTGTGTGTCTCCGAGTGCCGTGGGCCGTATACGCCCACCGGAGCAATCAGGAGGCTACCATGACGATCGTCAGTATCCAGGGAAGCACGAAATCGTTCGCCGGACGGCCGCTCTTCGGGCCACTTGACTGGGCTCTCGACGCCGGAGAGCGCACGGGGCTTGTCGGGGCGAACGGCGCGGGTAAGTCGACCTTGCTGCGTATGGTCGCCGGCCTTGAGTCGGTCGATAACGGCATCATCGTCAGGCGCAAGTCGCTGCGCACTTCCTACCTCCCCCAGGAGGTCGTGGGTGACGATATCGGCGTGCTTGCGACTGTGCTCGCCCAGCGCCCCGACATCGCCGAGCTCGAGGCCCAGCTCCAGCGGATTGAGGCGCGAATGGCCTCGCCCGAGGTCGCCGGCAACGGCGAAGTGCTGCATGTGCTGCTTGACCGGCAGGCCTGTCTGCTCGAGCGGCTCGACGAGCTTGGAGGGCCACGCGTGCGCAACGAGGCGAGCGGCTACCTCCGCTCGCTGGGGATCGGCGACGACGAGTGGGAGACGCCGACGCGTCTGCTGAGCGGCGGGCAGCGCAAGCTTGTCGCGCTCGCCGGCTGCCTGCTACAGAAGCCCGATCTGCTACTGCTCGACGAGCCCGACACGCACCTGGACCTGGATCGTAAGGCGCTGCTCGAGGCGTTGGTCCGTGACTTCTCGGGCGCCGTCGTCGTCATTTCGCACGACCGCTACCTGCTCGACGAGACGGTGACGACGATTGCCGAGATCGAAGACGGCAAGCTCACGATCTGGGAAGGCAACTACTCGGCTTACGCCGTCGCGAAGGAGATCGGGCTTCTGCGGCAGCAAGAGCTCTACGTCACTCAACAGAAGGAGATCGCCCGGCTGGAGGAGGCGATCGCGCGCTTCAAGCTGTGGGCCAGCATCGTCGTCAACGAGCGCCACATCAAACAGGCGCGTAATAAGCAGCGCCAGATCGATAAGATGGAAAAGGTCGAGCGCCCGGTGCTCCAGCGCAAGCAGATGAGCCTGCGACTGCGGCCTGCCCAGCGCGGCGGCCAGAAAGCGCTCGAGCTACGCGATGTCAGCCTCGCCTTCGACGACAATGTGATCCTGCTCGGGCTCGAGCATACGATTTTGCGCGGCGAGCGCGTCGGCATTGTCGGCCCGAATGGCGCCGGAAAAACCGTCCTTGGGCGGCTGCTGGCCGGAGACCTTGAGCCGACCGAGGGCGAGGTCTGGCGTGGCCCAAGCATCGACGTCGGCTACTACGCCCAGGGCAACGAGACGCTGGAGATGCGATCGACGCCGCTGGAGGCCGTCCGCGCGGTCAAGCCGATGTACGAGGAGCAGGCGGTCGCGTTCCTGGGAAGCTTTCTGTTTCCCTACCGCATGGTTACTCAGCGCATCGCATCGTTGAGCGGCGGCGAGCGATCGCGGCTTCAGCTGGCGCGGCTGATGCTCCAGGCGCCCAACTGCCTGATCCTGGACGAGCCGACGAACCACCTGGACATCGCCTCCGCCGAGGTGCTCGAGCGGGCGCTGGCCGAATACAGCGGGACCGTCGTCGTGATCTCCCACGACCGCTACTTCCTGGATCGTGTCGTCGATCGCATCGTCGAGGTCCGGGACGCGTCGCTCACGCTCTACGGAGGTGGCTACAGCGCCTACCTCGAGCAAAAGACACGCCCGGCGGTGGCTCCGCCGGCTCCCTTGGAGCAGCCGGCTGGCCGGCGCGATCGAGTGCCGGTTCGGCGCTAGGTAGCCCGTCAAGCAGCGTGTGGACGGGTTTTTTTGCGGTATTTTATACGCCCCGACAAACCCCCCACCCCCCCCCGCCGGCTAGACACCCCCCGCGGTGGGGCCCCCCCATAGTCACCCACAAAAAAACTAAGCCCGA
>JBBSGA010000043.1:0-25695 GCA_038254585.1 Chloroflexales bacterium
CAGCTCTTCTCGCTCTTCTCGCCCGGCCGGACGTAGTAATAGATATCCTGGTCGTCGAGCTCGGCCAGCTTCGCGTTGGCCCAGTTGCCCGTCGTAGGGACCGGCTTCTTGAAATAGATCTCGAGCGCCTTCAGGCGGCGCTTGAGCATCCACTCGGGCTCGCCCTTCATCCGCGATAGGGTGCGAACCACGCCCTCATTCAGACCCTTCTCGGACTTGTAGGTGTAGCGTTCTTCGTCCCGGAAGCCGTACTTCGAATAATCAAACTCTAGTTGCTGCTTGGGAGCGGTTGCCATCGCTCACCTCCTGTCTATTGTCTTCCCGTGACCGCCTGTCGCGGACCGAATCTTGAGATCGCTAACCCCACCGCTAGAACGGGCTCTAAAGCTCGTCCTGGTTCCACGTATCGCCGCCCGCCGCGTAGATGCCAACCTTCAGAGCCTTCAGTCCGAGTAGTGCGCATTTCATGCGTGTATAGCCGATAGGGATGCCGAGTAGATCGAGAACGTTGTCCTTACCAAACGCCTTGGCCGCCTCGACTGGCTGTCCCTTCAACGCTTCTGTCAACATGGATACCGCTGCCTGGCTGATTGTGCATCCCCGTCCTGTAAAACGCAGATCTTCGACGACTCCATCCTTGATCAGCAGATCCAGACGGATCTTGTCGCCACAGAGCGGGTTAATCTCCTCGCGCGAAGCCGTCGGGTATTCGAGCGTTCCGTGGTTGCGCGGATGCTTGTAATGGTCAAGAATATTCGCCTGCGCCAGATCGTCCATTACTGCCTATTATACCGCATTCCCTAGCATGTTACAAAAGCGCTGCACGTGCGGGTTCTACGCATAAAACGCTTTACACTCTTCGAGCGCGGCGCCAAGTCGGTCTACCTCGTCTACCGTCGAGTAGAGGTAGAACGAGGCGCGGGCCGTGGCGGGCGTACCAAGCGCCGACATCAAAGGATGGCAGCAGTGTTTGCCTGCTCGAACGGCAATCCCGCGCCGGTCCAAGTGCGCGGCGACATCGTGGCCGTGGACGTCTGCGAGGTTGAAGGCGACGATACCACCGCGATCTGCGGCCGGCGGGCCGTAGATCGTCAGCCCCTCGATACTCTCGAGGACCTCGATCGCGTATGCTACCAGTGCTTGCTCATACGCGTGGATCTGCTCCATCCCGACGCTCCGAAGGTAATCGACCGCTACTCCAAGCGCAATCGCCTCGCCGATCGCGGGCGTCCCCGCCTCGAACTTCGCGGGGAGCTCAGCCCAGTTGCTGCTCCGCAGTCCTACCTCCTCGATCATGCCGCCTCCACTCAGGAAAGGCGGCATCGCCTGCAGCAGTTCCCGGCGCCCCCAGAGCACGCCAATACCGGTCGGTCCGCACATTTTATGCCCGGAGAATGCCAGGAAATCGCAGCCGAGCTCGCGCACGTCCACCGGCATGTGTGAAACGCTCTGGGCACCGTCGACGAGGACCAGCGCGCCGTGCCGGTGTGCCTCTGCCGCGATCTCGCGCACGGGGTTGATCGTCCCCAGGACGTTCGACATCTGGGTCACTGCCACCAGCCGTGTCCCATGCGCGAGCCGCGCCGTGAGGTCGTCGAGAGCCAGCCGGCCGGAACCGTCGACGGGGATGAAGTCGAGCTCCGCCCCAGTGGCGGCTGCGGCGAGCTGCCACGGAATCAAATTCGCATGGTGCTCCATCTCGGTCAACAAGATCCGCTCACCCGGCCTCACGTTCGCTCGTGCCCAGCTGTAGGCGACCAGATTGATACTCTCGGTCGTGTTGCGGGTGAAAATCACCTCGCGCGGGCTCCGTGCGCCGATCAAAGACTGAATCTTGGCCCGCGCGCCCTCCATCGCTTCGGTTGCCTGCTCAGAGAGCTGGTAGACACCGCGATGGACGTTCGCGTTGTAGCGCCGGTAATAGTCGTCGAGCGCGTCGATCACGACTCCCGGCTTCTGCGATGTGGCAGCCGTGTCGAGATACGCCAGCGGATAGCCGTTCACGAGCTGCTCGAGGAGCGGGAAATCCTTCCGGACCACTCCCAGCTCGACCGGGTGTGTTGCCTGCTTTAGCATGTTCTCCCCTCGGACGGCGGCTTATCTTCCCTCACGGTGCTGGGCTTAGAACTTCCCGTCGATCAGCTCGAGGGCCCTATCACGTACGCTCTCGACCGGAATGCGCTCGACGATCGAGGCGAAGAATCCGAGCACGATCATCCGCATCGCCTCGGCGCGCGAAAGACCACGTGCTCGTAGGTAGAAGAGCTGCTCTTCGTCGACCTGCCCGCTGGTCGAGCCATGCCCTGCCTTGACCTCGTTGGCGTCGATTTCGAGCCCTGGAATCGAGTCGGATCGTGCCTTACTGGACAGGTGGAGCACGTGGTCGCGCAGGTCGGAGTTGGTGCCCTGGGCGCCGCGCTCGATATTGATCATGCCGTCGAAGACGACGTAGGCGTTGTCGGCAACCGCGCTCTTCCACTCGATCTGGGCTGTCGTCGAGAGGCCGATGTGGTGCACGCGCGGCGCCCACAGCAGCTGCTGCGACTTCGTAGCGAAGGTAAAGCCGAGCCAGCTGAGCTCCGAGCCATTGCCTTCCAGCCGGACGTCGGTGTCGATATGTTGGACCTGTGCGCCGACCGCCCCGCTGATCCAGACCACCCGTGCGTCGCGGGCTGCGACGATCTTCTGAGCGCCCAGTTGATAAGCCTGCTTGCCAAGCGTTTGTAGGCTGACGAAGCGGACCTCCGCGCCGTCGAGCGCAAAAACCTCGCTCACTGGCGCCGAAAGTGCGTTGCTGCCCAGATCGTCCGACACATATTCTTCTACGACCGTCACGCGGCTGTTGGCCTCCGCGATGATTAGCGTCCGCGGAAAGATCGCGACGCCACCCTCGGGAATGCAGTACCTGACGTGAATCGGCTCCGCTACCTCGACGTTGCGAGGAACGTGAACTACGATGCCGTCGCGCGCCAATGCAGCGTTGAGCGCCGTAAGCTTGTTGAAACTGACCTCGACAGCTTGGCCCCAGAACCTCCGGACGACGTCCGGCCGATCGGCGAGCGCAGTCTGCAGATCGGCGACGTAGACTCCCTGGCCGGCCTGCGAAGGCTCGACCTCGACAGTGCCATAGACTGGCCGGAGGGTCGTGAGGTCGAAACCGGCCAGATCCGTGCGCTTCCAGAACGGTAGATCCAGCGCCTGGGCCGTCGCTAGCGCAGCACCGCGCTCGCCCTCCAAGCCGAGTGTCTCGGCAGTTAGCTTCCCGATCGTCGGGAGCATCTGAGCTTCAACATTAGGAAGCATTGCCGAACACCTCTTCCCGGATGAAATCGTAGCCCTTTTCCTCGAGCTCAAGCGCAAGCTCCGGACCGCCTTCACGCACGATGAGCCCATCCATCAAAACGTGGACATAATCAGGCTTGATGTAGTTCAGCAGGCGCTGATAGTGGGTAATGACGAGCACGCCCATCTCAGGCCGCTGCTGCTTGACGGTATTGACGCCATTCGCGACGATGCGCAGCGCGTCGATGTCGAGCCCCGAGTCCGTCTCATCCATGACCGCCATGCTCGGCTCAAGCATCGCCATCTGGAGGATCTCCAGCCGCTTCTTCTCGCCGCCGGAAAAACCCTCGTTGAGGTAGCGCCGTGCAAAGTCCGGCGCCATCTCAAGCAGTTGCATGCGCTGCTGCATGCGCTTGCGGAACTCTGCGACGGGAACAGCAGTCTGCTTCGGATCCCGGCCCTCTTCCGTCCGATGCGAGTTGACGGCAGCACGTAGGAAGTTCGCTACGCTGACGCCGGCAATCGCTACCGGGTACTGAAAGGCCAGGAACAGCCCAAGCCGCGAACGCTCTTCGGGCTTGAGATCGAGGATATTCTCGCCCTTATAGAAGACCTCTCCACTCGTTACCTCGTAGCGCGGATGGCCAGCCAGTGTGTAGGCCAACGTCGACTTCCCAGAGCCGTTCGGCCCCATGATCGCGTGCGTCTTTCCGGCCTCGAGGATCAGATTGATGCCCTTGAGAATCTCCCGATCCTCGCCCTCGATCTTTACGTGCAGATCACGTACTTCGAGGTTATCGCCATTACCATTTGACATTTTCTGTATTGCTCCTATGATCGCGTATCTCCAAAGCAAAGCCTCGGCCAGCGCCCTAGTTCGCCGCGTGGCCGTCCTTCCGCTTGACTATGAACCGGCAGCCCGCATGCCCATCGACCATGCGCTCGGCAATAGTTACCTCTGTTCCGAGCGCGCGCTCGAGCATGTGTTGCTCCATCTCGCAGATCCCCTGATGCTCGCGCGCAAGGCTATAGTACGGACAGCTCCATTCGTGGAGCGCGACCACACCCTCTTGTTCCAGGATCGCGATCGGCATCCTGCGCTCGTCGAGCGCTGCAGATACTTTGCGAAGCTGATCGACAAGGTCCGAGCTCTGCACGCCGCCGGTGACGTCGTCGGCTAGCCGCTCGCCCACTGCGTTCAACAGCTCTTGAGCGTGTCCGGCGCCGTCCACCCGCACGATCTCTTTGAGCAATAGCTTGAGCAGGACATCGTAGACTTGCGGAAACAGCCCATGCGCTTTTTCGGTCAGCGAATAGACGTGTGCGGGCCGGCCCGCGCCGCGCCGTACCTTCGCGGTCGTGACTAACCCGGCCGCCAGGAGATGCTGAAGCTGCTCCCGTACCGCGTTTTGGCTCACGCCCAGGCTGGTCTCGAGCGCCTTGATATTCTGGGGTCCGCGTCGCTGAATCAGCCGCAGAATTTCTGCGGCCGGGCCGCGCTGGCCCCAGGGCCCCTCTTCTTTCGCTGGTTCCATACTACTCATCACGGCTTAGTGTAGCAGGGAGTTTGTGAAGAGTCAATTTACGCAGCCTTGGCTGTGTAAATTGATGCTGCCGGAGCTCATTTGGTGATTTGGGGTGATTCGCGCTATCCTGAGATAGCCGAATCGGCGGGTCTTCCGAACCAATCAAGCGAGGGTAGCCTGTTCGGACTCCTATGCCGTAGAGAGGAGCTTGTATGGCCGTGCGTGATGAGCTTGTCCGGCTCACGATGGATTTGGTCGCGATTCCCTCGGTTTCAGATGACGTCGCGGGCCGCCTCCAGGTCATCGATTTCATTCAAGATTACTGCTCCCACCTTCCGGGTGTTCACGTTGCGCGCCACGAGTCCGATGGCGTGCCTTCCCTTGTCGCTGCTTTCGACGCGGAGCCGCGGAAGTCGCTGATCCTCAATGCCCACGTCGACGTCGTGCCGGCCCGTACCGAGCAGTTCGAACCCTACGAGCTTGAAGGGCGCATCTATGGCCGGGGTACGCAGGACATGAAGGGTGCGGCCGCGGCGATGCTGCTGCTCTTGAAGGAGCTTGCATCATCTGGAGAGCATCCGAGCGTCGCCTGGCAATTCGTGACCGACGAAGAGATCGGCGGGGAAAACGGCACGCGCTACCTCTTTACCCGCGGCTACATCGGAGATTTCTTCGTTGCAGGCGAGCCGACCGACCTGGAGATCGTTAATCGTGCCAAGGGCATGCTCTGGCTGAATCTCCGTCAGGCGGGCAACCCCGCACATGGCTCGCGCCCCTGGGACGGCTCGAACCCAATCCTTCCCCTAACCCGCGGCATCACAAAACTGCTGGAGCGCTATCCGGTCCCGACCGAGGCCGCGTGGCGCACGACGATTACGCCCTCTGTGATTCACGGCGGAGACGCGCACAACCGCGTTCCATCCGAGTGCTTCCTGCAGCTGGATGTCCGCTACGTGCCTGGGGAAAACCCTGAAGAGGTCCTGGCCGCGATCCGGTCCTGGTTCGAAGACAGCAGCGTCGTCGACCTGCATAGGGGGAGCCCGCTCGAGACAGCTGAAGACGATGCCCACGTACGCCGGCTAGCGGAGCTCGTGACAAACGCGATCAGCCCGCGGGCCAAGTTCCGTAGCGAACACTTTGGGTCGGACGCCCGATTTTACAGTGAGGCAGGGATCCCCGCGGTCTGTTTCGGGCCCGCCGGCGCCGGCCTACACTCTCATCAGGAGTGGGTCGATATCGGGACCCTGCTGCTCTTCTACCGCATCATCCGAGAGCTTGCACGGTCGTACTGACGTCGGGCGGCCTCGGCTCCTCGTCGATCTTCCGGCCGATTCAGCCTACCTACCTTTGTACTCTGGGGGCCGTTTTTCGATAAAGGCCCGCATCCCCTCTTTTTGGTCTTCCGTGCCGAAGAGCAGATAGAAGTTGCGGCGCTCGACCTCTAGCCCGTCGCGCACGGTCGTCTCGACACCGTATCGAACCGCCTCGCGTGCCATCTGCACCGCGATAGGTGCCCGCTTTGCGATCTCAGCCGCCACACGCTGCGCCTCCGCGAGAAAGTCCTCGACCGCTGCGACGCGGTTGACCAGACCCGCGGCGAAGGCCTCCTGCGAGCTGAGAGTCCGTCCGGTGAGGATCATCTCCATTGCGCGGTAGGGGCCGATCGCGCGCGCGAGCCGCTGCGTTCCGCCCGCTCCAGGCATGATGCCGATATTGATCTCGGGCTGTCCGAACTGGGCGGTCTCGCTCGCGACAATCAGGTCACACAGCATCGCCAGTTCGCAGCCGCCCCCAAGCGCATAGCCGCTCACCGCTGCGACGAGCGGCTTGCGGCTATGCCCTATGCGATCCCACGTGGCAAAGCTCTGCGTCTCGACCATTGTCGTGGGAGTACGCTCCGCCATGCCCTTGATGTCAGCACCCGCCGCGAAAACACGCGGCCCGCCGGTCAGAACAATGCAGCGAACGCGGTCGTCGCCGTCGAGGGCTTCGACGAGACCGGCTAGCTCGGCCATCAGCTCCGCGCTCAGCGCATTGAGCACTTTCGGCCGGTTCAACGTTAGCGTGGCCACGGCGCCGTCGATGTCGGATAGAACGAGCGCTTCTTCACCCATGATTCATCTCCCTCCTAAAAGCGTATACGGCGGTCGCCGCAGGCATCGACGAGATGCTTGGCGCGCCTTAATATTGCTCCTTCCCCGTCGACTCCTCTCGGAAATGGCGCGAGAGAATCGCGAAGGTCCCCAGGCCAATCGCGACGACTTCCCTATCGTCGTCGCGCAGATCGGTGGTCACGGTCGCCAGGTGGCGGCCCAGCCTCACGACGGTTGCGTGGGCCGTGACCCGGCCCGCGGCGACCGGCTTGAGATAGTTGACCTTGAGCTCGGCCGTCACACAGCGCTTTCCCGGCTCCAGCAGCGCCATTACCGCGGCGCCCATGGCGGCGTCGGCCAGCGTGTAGATGACGCCGCCATGGGCGATACTGCCGGGATTAAGGTGGCTCGCCGTGACCTCGATCTCGCACTCACATTCTCCCGAGCCGTGCGACGTATAGCGATAGCCTACCAGCCAGCCGAACGGACCGGCGATGCGGTCGCGTTTATTGAGATGTTGGAGCGCGTCGAGTGCTACCGTCTGCGCCTCCGGTGGCAGGGAGCCGAAGAGCTCGACGACGCGCGCCTGAGTGTCGCTGAGATCGGCCATGTTACTCCTCGCCGCCTGCTGGCGTCTGCGGCAGCTGCGCCTGCCATACCGCTCCCTCCCGTCGCGGCAGGTTGTCTCCTACGATGCGACCGCGTACGACCCGGACCGCCCCGCCGCCCCACACATCGGTGAGCACGGTGCCGTCCGGTAGATCTGAACCTGCTGCGAAGTTCATGCGGGCGGGGGTTAGCCCGGTGTTGAGTGCGACGACGAAGGTCTCGGCGCCGAGCTTGCGCTGGAAGACGTAGCTCGATCCGGAGGATGCCAATGCGGTAAAGCTGCCCCGCCGCAGAGCAGGGTGAGCTCGGCGCAGGGCAATACAGCGTTTGAAGAATGCGTGCAAATCGTGATCCCATCCTTGCTCGTCCCAGACAAAGGCACGGCGTGTATCCGGGTCGGTCGAGGTGTCGTAGCGCGGGCGCCGTCCCGGTTCGGCGCCCAGCCCGAATCCGATTTCGTCGCCATAGTAGACCGAGGGAGCTCCGGGATAGGTCATCTGAAAGATCGTCGCCAGCTTGAGCGCCGCGCGGTCGCCCCTGGCGAGCGAGAGAAATCGCGGCATGTCATGCGAGTCGAGCAAGTTGAGCTGGACGGCAGTCGTCTCCGGGCGGTAGAGCTTGAGCAGATCGTCGATCGCTTGCGCAAAGTTCCGCGCGCTTTGCCGCGCGATGCGGTGCGGCCCCACGCTTCGCGTGATCGACCGGTCGAAGTCGCGGATGAAGAAGGAGAGACAGGCACGGGTGAAGAGGTAGTTCATAACCGCGTCGAACTGGTCTCCCTGCAGCCAGCGCCGCGCGTCAGACCAGATTTCGCCCACGATATAGGCCTCGGGATTCCCACCTTTTACGCGGCGACGGAACTCGTGCCAGAACGTGTCATCGTCGATCTCGTTGGGCACGTCCAAGCGCCAGCCGTCGATGCCGAAGTCGATCCAGTGACGTCCCACGCCCCATAGGAACTCGCGCACGGCGGGCGTAGTGGTGTTGAACTCGGGTAATGCAGCCAGGCCGATCCAGCCTTTGTACTGGTGCCTGCGCTCGTAGGCACGCATCGGGTAGCTAAAGATGGTGAACCAGTCGGCATAGGGTGACGCAGCACCGTTTTCTAGGATGTGGTTGAACTGGAAGAAGCCCCGACTCGCATGGTTGAAGACGCCGTCCAGCACAACCCGCATGCCGCGTGCATGCGCCGCGTCGAGCAGCCGACGCAGTGCCTCGTTGCCTCCGAGGATCGGGTCGACCTGATAGTAATCGTAGGTATGGTAACGATGGTTCGCGGTCGACTGGAAAACCGGTGTAAAGTAGATCGCCGTAATGCCGAGATCCTGCAGATAGTCCAGGTGCTCGGCGACGCCGATCAGGTCGCCGCCTTTAAAGCCATGCAGCGTCGGGGGCACCTCCCATGGCTCGAGGTTGGACGGTTTCGGGACCGACGGCGAGCTGGCGAAGCGATCTGGGAAAATCTGATAGAAGACGGCATCCTTCACCCAGTCGGGTGTGGCGACCTCGTGAGCCATCGTCATCTCCTGGCCGGGTCTGCGCCGGCCCGCTCGTCCGCCTCGGCGGGCGGCCGCGCCGTGAGGCTGGTTAGTTGCCGTAGAGCATGCGGTACATGCCCCAGTTGCCGTAGACCCGCTTTACGTAATCGCGCGTCTCGTGGTAGTCGATCAGTTCGGTAAACCGATCGGGATCGGTCGATAGCTCGCGCCAGCGAACTGCATTGCCCGGTCCGCCATTATACGCGGCCGCCGCCGCCTGAATGTCGCCGTCGAATGCCCGCATCTGGCGTGCCAGATAGTAGGCGCCGAAGCGCAGTCCGACGACCGGGCGGTAGAGCAGGCCTGGCTGAAAGTCCGGCAGACTGAGATTGCCTGCGATGCCGGCGGCCGTCGCAGGCATGACCTGCGCCAGCCCCAGCGCCCCGGCCGAGGAGGTCGCGTCAGGATTGAAGAGGCTCTCCTGGCGCAGAAGGGCATAGAGGAGACGTGGATCAAGTCCATACTCCTGGGCGATCTGGCGCGTCACCCGCGCATGCGGTGCGGGATAGATCAGCCGGAGCAGCGGCGCGGGGGTGTCCGGGGTGATACGCTTGGCGGGCGACAGAGCGACGATGCGCTCGGCCGCCTTGAGCGCAACGTAGGGCTGGTTTTCCAGGCTTGCAAGCACCGCGATCTGCCAGAGGTTCTCCGGCGCCTCGCGCCATTGCTCGACCGCTGCGAGCCATTCGTCGAGCGCCTCCGCCCGCAGGTCGAGGGCGCCAAGCTCCCGGGCACGAAGGAGCTCAGGACTTCCCGCGATCTCGGGGAGCCAGCTCGCGTCGACGTGAACCGCCGGCCGCTTGGTCCACGTAGCGATCCAGCTTTCGACTGCCTCCCGCTCAGGTTTCACCAAGCCTGCGCCGAGCAGCACCTCCCCGGTGTCGTGCTCGCCAAGGATCTCGTGCGCCCGCGCACCATAGTACGACTCCGGAGCTGCCTTCAGTGCGGCCCGGAGCTGCTGCTGAGCCTGGCCCTTGTCGCCGGACTCCTGCACCGTCGCCCCGTACCAGAAGTGGCCCTCGGCTGCATCCCAGCCGCTCGCGCTAGAGCTGAGGCTCTCCCAGGCGGCCAGCGCGGCCTGACTCCGGCTCTTACCTTGAAAGTAGCGGGCGGCAGTGTCGAGTGCGACCTGGCCTTGGTCGCTCTTAGGATACCGTCGCCCGAGGTCGATCGCGGCGAGCATCGCCGCCTCCTCGTCGGCTGCCTGCTCGATCTGTACTGCACGCCAGAGCGCTTCCGGAGCCAAGGCGTCGGTGGGATACGCGGCCGCGAATCGGCGGTACTCCTCGATCGCGGCGCCGCGGTTGCCCGCCTGTCCTATCGTCTGAATGTAGTCGAGGCGCGCCTGGCGCTGCGCGGGCGAAGTAGGAGCCTCTGTCGCCAGATCCTTGAGCTCCGCTGCCGCTGCGTCGAAGTCGCCTGTCGCCCGCAGCGCCAGAGCGCGCAGCCGCCGCGCCTCGAAGCGAGCGACCTCGGCCAGCTGGCCGCCGAGCGCCGCGTCGAATTGAGGGACGGCATCGGCGTACTGCTCGTGCCAGAAGAGAATCTGGGCGGCGACAAACGGTTCCACCGGCTGGCCGGCTTCGCCGAGCGCCTTGAGCGCGTCCAAGGCCTGGCTCGAGTTCGGATGCTGGTCGACGATCTCGCGCAGCCAGGCGATCTGCTCGGTGTGTAGGCCGGTGTCGGCAGCATGGCTTGCCGCCCGGAACAGGAGCTCCGCCCGGTACTCCGGCTTGCGTGCAAGGGCCAGCAGATCGCGGTAGCGTGCCATCTCCAAATCCCCGCGGCCCTGCTCGTGGTAGCTCTGGACCATACTTTCGAGCATCTCCGCCCGGCGGGGAGCCGCGATGGGCTGCCGCGCTGCGTACTCGTAATCCGCGAGCATCGCCGACGTGTCGCCGATGGCCCGCTCCTGTGCGGCCTGGCGTTGGGCGGCATAGGCCGCGAGGAGCGTCGGCAGCTTCCGATATGCCTGGTACGCCGCGATCGCCTCGGCGTGGTGTCCTATCTCTTCGTAAGCACGTCCGAGCAGAAATTGCGCTCGCGCACGCCACTCGTCCTGACTATCCGTCCGGAGAAAGGTTGTGAGCTCTCCTACGGCGGCATCCGCGTGTCCGCCGAGAAGATGCGCCTCGGCCAGGTGGAACTGAGCCTGGCGTAGCAGTGTGGTAGGAGGCGCCTGACGTACAAGCGTGAGCAGGCTCGCTTCCATCTCCGCATACTCGCCCGCCGCGCGCTGTTCGAGCGCGAGCTGAAGCATCTGCTCATTCGAGCTGCGCGATGTGGCGCCCGTGGCAGTCGTCCGGGGCTGCACGGCCGCGGAGGTCTTCCCGGACGACGTCGTCCCGAGGACCGGCGCGGTACACCCGGCGACCATGGCGAGCAGCAGCACAAGCGCGCCGTCGCGGAGCGTTCTCCGGCAAAGGGCGCTATAATCGCGGCATCGCGTCATCTGTGGAGCCCATCGTCATCACTGGCTCCTATTCTACCAAGCTAGGAGAAGCCGTCCATGCCGGAAATGTCGAGCGGAGTGCACGCCGAGTACCAAGCGGCGCTCGACTATCTATACAGCTTCATCAACTATGAGAACCGCATGCCGCCTGACCGGCAGCACGCTCGCTTCAACCTCGACCGTCTGCGCTGGCTACTCGACGAGCTGGGGCAGCCGCACCTACGCTGGCCGAGCGTGGTTGTTGCCGGAACGAAAGGCAAAGGTTCGACCTGTGCGATGATCGAGGCAATTCTACGCGCAGCAGGCTACCGGCCGGGCTTCTTCTCGTCGCCCCACCTCCACACGTGGCGCGAGCGGGTCCAGGTCGACCGTGAATTGATCGACCAGACGACGGTAGTCGCCCTGGTCGAGCGGCTGCGCCATATCGTGGCTCGGCTTCCCGCCGAGCTTGGCCCGCCGACGACCTTCGAGCTGACCACGGCGCTGGCGTTCGCCCACTTTGCTGCGTCAGAGGTCGATCTTGCCGTGCTCGAGGTCGGCCTCGGCGGGCGGTACGACACGGTGAACGTCGTCACGCCGCTCCTTTCGGTCATCACGCCGATCTCATATGACCACACCGCCGTATTGGGCTACACGCTGGCCGAGATCGCTTACGCTAAGGCTGGTATCATCAAGCCGGGCGTCCCGGTCGTGATCGCCTCACAGTCGGAAGAGGCGCAGCCCGTCATTGTCCACGAGGCGGGTACACAGTCGCCGCTTTGGCAGGCCGCGCCAGATGCTCTGCGTCCTCTGGCCAATGCGTCCGGCCCGCCGCGCCGCTACCCCGTCGACGTTACGCCGGCGGCGATCGCCCTCCGCGGTGCCCATCAAACGGATAACGCGCGCTTGGCGATAGCAGCGCTCATGCTGCTCGGCGAACGTGGCTGGAGGATCACGCCGGAGGCGATCGCTCGCGGCCTGGCAACCGTTCGCTGGCCGGCACGCTTCGAGGTCGTAGAAGGATCGCCGACGATCGTCATCGACGGCGCAATGAATGGGGCTTCCGCGGCTCGATTGCGCGAATCGTTGGATGCGCTCTCGTTTGGGCAGCTGGTGCTTGTTCTCGGGACATCTCAGGACAAAGATGTCGCGGCGATTGCCGCCGAGCTCGTACCGGGTGCCGCCGCGGTGATCCTGACGCGCTCTCGGCATCCGCGCTCGGCAAGCCCCGCAACGCTCGCCCCGACGGTCAGGCCGCTGTTTGATGGCCCGCTTTTCATTACAGATGACATACCGCCCGCGCTCGAGCAGGCGCGTGCCCTCGCTGCACCGGACGACCTCATCTGCGTCGCAGGCTCGCTTTTCGTCGCGGCTGCTGCACGGGAGGCGCTCGGCCTCCCGGCCGTGATCGACTGACAGTCGCCCAGCTGTATCATACGGAACGCTCGTGGCGCCCAAGGCGAACCGCGCCGGCGCTCGCAGGGTTTTATGGAGTACCCTATGGCCTACTGGCTACTCAAGACGGAGCCGTCGAGCTATAGCTTTAGCGACCTCGAGCGCGATGGCCAGACTGTCTGGGATGGCGTGCGTAATGCCCAGGCGCTGATCAACGTCCGCGCGATGCACGCGGGCGACCAGGCTCTCATCTACCACAGCGGCGACGAGCGCGCCGTCGTCGGCACGGCCCGCATCGAAAGCGATCCCTATCCCGATCCCAAGGCCGGCGACCCGAAGCTGGTCGTGGTCGACGTGCGCGCCGTGCGCCCCGCCGCCGAGCCCCTCTCTCTCGCGACGATTAAGGGCGACGCGGCCTTCGCCGGAATGGCGCTGGTGCGCCAGCCCCGCCTGTCCGTGATGCCCGTGAGCGACACGCAGTGGCAGCGCCTGATCGAGCTTGCCGGCATCGCCCTGGACTAAGACCGGGCGTTCTCGCTCAGGTGGACAATCCCGCCTCGATCGCGTCACGAAACTCCGGCATCTTCGCGGCGACGGCTCGCAGCAGGCCGAAGCATCCGGCCTGCATCATCGCACCGTGTGGAACGGCATGGTAGACCGTCGCGACCGAGCTCAACATCGCTTGGCGCGGTCCGGTCGTCGCGAGCAGTGGGTCGTGCGCCGGCTCCCGATCCAGCACAAGCGCCCCGTGCCCTTGTGAATAGAAGATCTCGTCGTTGGTGAGCTCTCCGGCTGCCAGCCGGTCGATGTAGCCCAGGAGCTGGCTTGGCGTTACTTCGCCGGTGTGGTGCTCAAAGAGGCCACGGATCTGCCTACCGGCTAGGTGAAAGGCGAGTGCGTGGAAGTTGCCGACGTTGCCGAGGATCAGCTCGTCATGCCTGGCCAGATATGGATCGTCGAGCGCTCCGAGTACGGCTGCCGGCGCCGTATCCATCACCAGCAGCGGCAGGCCCGGTGGCGCCGTGGCCGCGACAGCTTGCAGACGCGTCATCTCGACAGGGATCGCGCTGCGCTCGAATCCGAGGTCGGTCAGCCATCCGCCGCCCACCAGTCGTGAGGCCAGGTAGTCGAACCGGAACTTGCGGTCGCTCACATCCGGCGGGGCATTGCCATGATCGAAGACAGCTACCGCCAGGAGGTCATGGGTTGGATCGGCGTCAAATGCCCGGCATGCGGTGGAGATGGCGTGGAGGTCGAGATCGCCGAATGTGACACGCTCGGCGTCCGTAAGGCCCGCTAGCTCGTCCTCGGAGACGATCTCCACACCCATCTCACTCCGGACGTACTCGAGGTCGTCGTTAAAGGTGCGCGCGGCATCCGGCGTCGCCCAGACCGGCAGGCCTGCCTCGAGGTGGGCATTGATCGCCCAGTGGCACGGCCCGCCGCCCATGAGCCTCCCGTCGAGCGCCAGCCCGTGCCCGCGCGCAGTCGCCTCGCGCACGGCCTTCGCCACCCGCATTGTCGGCGACGGCACGACCAGTTGGACGGCATTTTCGACCGGCCCATCCGTCTCCCACAGCAGAATATCCTGGGTGCCCGTCCCGATATCGACGGCTAAAACACGCATCGCTGCTTCCTCGCCTGCAAGCCACTGTTACGGTTGGCATCCAAGATCGCGGAGCATCTGCGCGACGTCGGTTGTCGGCGCCTGGCAGGCGAATGAGCGGCAGACGTAGGCCGTCGTCTGCGCGTCACGCTGTCCCCGATCCCGCAGGAGGGGAATAACGTGGGCTGCCACTTCGTCGTCCGGCTCTGCCAGTGCAACGACCGTCGCCGGCAGGTAGCGCCGGTTCAGTGCGTCGATCATCGCGCGCGTTGCTTCGGCCTCGCTCTTACCGATAATCGCTACTTCATACGATCCGGAAACCGCGTAGTCCAGCGCATTGAGCATCTTGCCGAGCGCCGTCGGATATTGAGACAAGGCGGGCGCGACGAGCTCGATCGTCGTACGTGCGCGCCGGTCGTATTCCGGCGCGCCGAGTAGCGCCGCGAGTCGCAGCAGAAGCCCTACGGCGGCGCCGTTGCCCGACGGCACGGCTTCGTCGAAGAGGTCTTTCGGCCGTGTAATCAGTGCCTCGTGTCGATCGCTCGTCTGGAAGAAGCCGCCGGCTCCGTCGTCCCAAAAATGATCGAGGATATACGTGGCCC
The DNA here is from genome assembly GCA_038254585.1 of Chloroflexales bacterium. Classification (GTDB taxonomy): domain Bacteria; phylum Chloroflexota; class Chloroflexia; order Chloroflexales; family Kallotenuaceae; genus JBBSGA01. Next base: position 15,083 of record JBBSGA010000043.1, read on the forward strand.
AGTCGCGAGCTGTCTGAACCCACCGGGGCTCCCAGGTGGCCCGGTAAAGCTCCAGGAGTCCTTCGCCGTAGAGGGCATAGTCCTCCAGGAAAGCGTCTACCTTGACCTTGCCGTCCTTGTAGACGTGATGGAGCTGTCCACCGGTGATCATGCGTCCCAGTACGAATTCTGCATTGCGGCGCGCAACCTCGACGTAGTCGGCCCGGCCAAGCACGCGTCCTGCCTCTGCGAAGGCCGCCAGCATCAGCCCGTTCCACGCGACTAACACCTTGTCGTCGCGACCGGGGTGAACGCGTTTTTCGCGCTCGTCGAACAGTCTCTTTCGTCCGCGGGTGGCAGCGGCCTCCAGGCGCTCCGGCGTCACTCCCAGCACGCGAGCTACCGCCGCGGGGTCTCGGGGTTGGTTCAGGATCGTGTGGCCTTCCCAATTGCCCGTAGTGCGTACGTCGTAGAGTGCCATGAGCAGAGATGCATCCTCGCCGAGCAGACTCCGAATCTCGCCGGCGCTCCAGACAAAGAATTTCCCCTCGACGCCCTCGCTGTCGGCATCCTGCGTCGCGTAGAAACCGCCCTCAGGGTCCACCATTTCCCGCACGACGTAGTCGAGCGTCTCCTCGACGACCGTCCGGTAGAATAGGTTGCCTGTCACCTGAAAGGTATGCAGATAGACGCGTGCTAGCTGTGCGTTATCGTACAGCATCTTCTCGAAGTGGGGCACGAGCCAATGGTCGTCGACACTATAGCGGTGGAAGCCGCCGCCGATCTGGTCGTAGATACCGCCGCGAGCCATCTTCTGGAGGGTATGCTCGACCATCTGCAGCGCCTCCGGGTCGCCCTGACGGAGGTAGTAGCGCAGAGCAAACTCGAGCGTCTGCGGCTGCGGAAATTTTGGGGCGCCGCCAAAGCCGCCGTTCTTCGCGTCGTAGCTACGCTTGAGTGCAGCAAACGCCTTGTCGAGGATCTCTGGCTTCAGTGCCGCCTGCCCGGCGGGGATCTCCGTGGCGCTGTTAAGCTGCTCGCGAAGTGCATTAGCATTCTGGAGCGCATCCTCGCGCTGTGCCGTCCAAAGATGTGCAACCCCGTTGAGCACCTGTTTGAAGCTCGGCATGCCGTAGCGCGGCTCAGGGGGAAAGTAGGTCCCGCCGTAGAATGGCACACCGTCGGGTGTCAGGAAGGTCGTCATCGGCCAGCCCCCATGGCCGGTCATCGCCTGCACGGCCTGCATGTAGATCGCGTCGAGGTCGGGACGCTCCTCGCGATCCACCTTGATGTTCACGAAGTTCTCGTTCATGATCGCCGCGGTCTCTGGGTCCTCGAAGCTTTCGCTTGACATAACGTGACACCAATGACATGCCGAATAGCCTACACTGAGCAGTATTGGCTTGTCTTCTGCCTTCGCCCTTGCTAACGCCTCCTCCCCCCATGGATACCAGTTCACCGGATTATGCGCATGTTGGAGTAGGTACGGGCTTGTCTCGTGGATCAAGCGATTGGTGTATCGAGGCGCGCCGTGGTCGCTGTGCGTGTTATGCATCGTCCTCCCTCCATATCCAGCCTTTATGACTACGACGCCTGCCACTCCTAACCTGATGCATACGGACCGCGGTTAGTCCATGCTCGCGGCAAAACGCCGCAAGGTTGGTGATGGGGCCAGCTGATTGGCCATCCGGGGTAAGAAATCCGGTGTAGGTCTTCACATATTCCCGCTTGCGAATGCTGTTCTTGTGCGTCCAGCCTTTGTAGGACTTCAGTTTGCTTCGTCCCATCGCCAGTCGATGCATCGATGGAAAATCCAGGCTATTCTTTCGACAGAAATCTTGAAGGTTGGTGATCGTCACTTCGTTGCCATCCGGATCAACAAACCCTAGCCATGTCTGAACGAAGGCATTGCCTGGTGAGCCGGCAGTCTCGAAGATATTAAAGCCAATGTTTCTGTCCGCGCACCCGGTCCTATCGATCCATGCCTGCTCAACACTCAGGAGGTCGGGTGAATCTACGTACTCCAAGACCGAGAACTCAAAACTAGCCTCCCCATACTTGTCCCACGCATATTGTAGATAGACATTATGATGATCGCCACGACGCAGATGGCCACGATGCTGTTCCCATCGCGCTTGTAGATCAACTGTACTTCCGACGTAGATCTTGCCGTTGGGAATACAAAGGATCTGATACACGCCAGACGAGCACGATGCTCAAGTTGTCACCGAGGGAGCCTCCTGTCGACACGATTAGGCACAAGCTGCAGAAGGTACGGGATCGTCTCGTAAATCAGGCGGTTCCGCATATCTTATCATCCTTCTGCGTCATTCTACGCACATTACCTTGCTACGAACGACCAAGCAGCCTTCGCCAGCAGAGATAAAGCCGCCGAAGCGGTCCGCGCTGCCAGCATTACCTTGCTACGAACGACCAAGCAGCCCTCGCCAGGGTCCGGTACTGGAAGCGCCCTGACGATGAGTCAAGTTCGGTTTCATCCTGCTCTGGTGCCTGCCCACCTTTGGGCATTGCGCATCCGTATGAGCGAGTAATGCATCGTCGTCTGGATGATCGCCCTGCCGAGCGGGACGAGCGAGCGGCAGATGCGCAGCTCGACGCCGGCATCGAGCAGCTGCTTCGGCAGATCGTCGAGTGCCTCGACCGCGAGCGGCACAACTGTCTGGCGACTCACGAACATCCATGCGTCGTCCAGCGCCTCGAAGGTTGCTTCCGGCAGCCGGTAGCGGTAGATCGTGGTCGTGCGCAAGCGATCGAACCATACCGATTCGATCGCGATCACCATACGGTCGGTCACGTGTGACCAATGGCGGTCGAGATCTTCCGGGGTGGTCGTCGGGAGCGGCCAGAAGCAGACCCGAGGGCAGTCTCGCGGAACGAAGTAGAGCGGCTGATGCCACTCGTCGATCGCCCAGACCAGCGGCTCGACCTCGGATCGTGCCAGCGGCGCCCGAGGTACGAAGCACTCGATCGTCGGATCCGCGCTGAAGTGGTAGAGCAGGGTCGTCTCCTGTCGACGTCACCGGAAATTTGCTCGCAATCGTGTCAGGGCCGCGGGTCAGCCAGCACCTTAACGTACACGGTCCGCTGGCGCGGCCCATCGAATTCGGTGAGATAGATGCCTTGCCAGCGGCCGAGAACCAACGTCCCCCCGTCGGCAAAGACGAAGGCCGAGCAGCCCATCATGCTCGATTGGACGTGTGATGCCGAATTGTCCTCGACGTGACGGTACCGGCTGTCCTCGCGCGGCGCCACCTCCCCGAGAACCATCTGCATATCGTCCTGCACTCCGGGATCGGCGTTTTCCTGGATTGTGATGCCGCAGGTTGTATGCGCGGCGAAAAGAAACGCTGTTCCGTCGGTCACGCCGCTCTCCCGGACGACTTCCTGTACCTGACGGGTGATGTCGACCATTTGCATCTGCTGCTGCGTCGCCACGCGAATGCTTACAAGTGACACATGCTGCTCCGTTCAAGATTGGAGTATGCTGCCGGGAATTGGCTGCCAGACTCAGACGTCGCGACGGAGGATGAATATGGACGGCGTCTGGCCTGACAGGCTGATCTCGATCTCCGCCTCGACCTCCAAGCCGGCGTGACCTGCCGCCTCGTGCAGCAGCTGCCGGTGGCTCGTCAGCATCACCAGACGACTCGCCGGGCGGACTACGCGCCGCATTTCGCTCAGGCAGGAATTGTAAAAGGTCGCGGCTTCTTCCTCCATCGCGACCTGACGTCCCCACGGCAGGTTGCAGACGAATCCATCGGCGCTTCCGCTGGGGAGTGGAAGTTGTCGCACATCCCACTCCTCGAAAGGAACGTCGACGCCGGCATGCGCTGTGTTGGCGCGCGCGCCCTCGATCGCAGCCTTGTCCCGATCTCCGCCCATAGGTCGCAGACCCATCAATGCTGCCTCGAGCACGATGGTCCCGGCTCCACATAGGGGATCGACGACGAGCGCACTGCGGCCGAATCTTCCCAGACGGACCATCGCGGCCGCAACGGTCGGCTTCAGCGACCCCGCGATCGTCGCGACTTTGTAGGGGCGCTCGTGCAAAGGCATCCGGCCGAGGCGTAGTCCGACAAAGGCAGTCGTGTGCTCGAGAAAAATCCGAACGTTTAGATCGGCGTCGACATCGCGGGACTGATACTCCCAGCGGTGTGTTGCCTCGATGCTCGTGGCGACGGCGAGCTTGATTTCGTCCGACGTATAGTTGCGGCGACCGACAAAGTTTGCGGTCGCAGAAAAGGACGGCGGTGTATGAAGGTCACGGACAGTTCCGCAGATGGCGGCGGCGGTGCGGAGATCGAGCTCGCCGGCATATTGCCCGAGGAGTCCCAGCGCCGCGCGCGTATGCCCGATCGGCTGCCATGTGCCGAGATCGACGAAGAGGTCGTCGACGGTACGCAATGCAAGCAGTGCTTGCGGTTCCTCCCTGCTCTCGAAGGTCACGCGGCGGTAGCTCACCTCCGGTCGTGCCTCCGGGACCTGCTCGTGGATCTCGTCGCCGGCGACAGGCTCGATCCCTCGGTTCACCACCGCCCAGAATCGCACTGCCGGCTTGCTCTCGCTCATCTCAGCATTCTAACAGAGGCATTGAGGCGTGCCGCCGGGGTACAATGCCATTATGGTGACATCGCTGCCCGAGCTCTCTTTCAACGGTGTGGCTGCTGCACGGCTTGATTTCCCGGCTACGGATGCGCAGTCGATCGAGGTCACGTGTCCGGTCGTGCCTGACGCCGTCTCCGCCTCACTTACAATTGGAGCCGAGGAGCTCGGGTCGCCGACGATGCGCCTTGGCGCGGACACGTGGCGCTGGGAGTGGCAGCCGCGGGGCCGCGCAGGCGCTTTCTCCGTGCGGCTGACAGTGCGATGTGCGGCTGGCTCGCTTCGTGTGCGCGACTGTGTTCTCTCCGTGGCAACAGGAAAGCTCGACGGTGCCGGCCTGGAGGAGATGCTCTCCGCTATTCAGCGCGCGGCAGTCGCCCTCGTCTTTTCGATCCAGGGCGGTCGCTGGGGCGCCGATCTTGCTGCCTCTATCGAGGGGCCGCGGGCCCTGCTGGAGGATTACTGGCGCCGGGTCGAGCATGAGGCGAGGCTGGCCACCGGCGTCACACGATCCCTGTCACGCCAGCCCCGCGTCGGCACACGGCTGAAGGTCGAGGAGCGCCGGCTCGATGAGATAGCGGAGGTGCGACTGGACGACCTCGCACGCGCGCCTGAGCGGCCGCTTGATCGGCCTGCTCGCTCGCTCTCCCCATCGCTTGCTCGTCTTCTGCCGGCAGGTCGCGCCGGCCAGCTTCTGCTGCCCCGGTCGTTGCCGGTCCGCTCCGCGGAGACGACCGGCGCGATCTACGAGCACCGGCTCCTCGCGCGCGTACTTCTCGATCTGGAGTCGCGCTGTCACTATATCCGGGAGGAGCTGCGGCGCGAGATCCGGTGGCGCGAAAGTAGTGGCGCGCCGGGAACTGATTCCAGCTCGCTGGCCTTGCTTATGGAGTGGGACACTGGGACGGCCGGGACGCTCCGGTCGTTGCAACGGGCTCGATCGGCCGATTTCCTCCGGGACGTCGAGCCGCTTGCACAATGGCGCGGTCCAACAGAGCTCATGCGGCGTGATCGCCGCTATCGCACCGTCGCGCGGCTGTGGCGCTTGGTCTCCGAGCGGCCGTTCGCCGCTCTCCAATCGCCCGCTTTCGAGATGCCCGGCCGTGATCTTCCCGCGCTCTATGAGCTCTGGTGTCTGCTCGAAGTCGCGCGCAGCCTCGAGCAGGTCGGACGGCTCGTCGACCAGAACCTGATCGTCGCCGATTATGGTCGGAGCGCGGCCATCCCCCGCGCGATCTGGAAAATACGTCCGGCAGAGGATACGCCGATCGTTCGGCGAGTGCGTCCGGATGGCACGCGGGTAGAACTCTACTACCAGCGCCGATGCCGCCCCGCGGCAGGTTATGGCCCGCAGTTGGGCTCCCTCGATCCGTTCCTGCATATCCCCGACGTCGTCGTCGAAGTCTCGCCACCCGGACGCCCTGCGGAGGTGCTTGTCTTTGACGCAAAATATCGTGTAGCGCCCTCGGGCGGTATCCCGGAGGATGCCTTGGCCGATGCATACACGTACCGTGCTGCGATCGGCCGGGAAGGCGTGCCGGTGGTCACAGGTGCCTACTTGCTCTTCCCCGGCCGTCAAGGATTCGACGCCGGCGGGGTAGGTGCTCTACCCCTGCTCCCGGGGAAGACTGCTGCACTTACCGCGCTTGTTCAGAAGAAGATTGGCCTTCTTTGATGCCGTGTCTTATCATCTACGCCAGATCCGGGTGAAACGCTTAAGGAAGACAGCGAGCTATGCGGCAAGATGTGGAAGGTGTGATCTCACTACCGCCTGAGGTGGTGCCCGAGACGCTGCGCGACTGGCTTCGGCTGCTCGACGACCATGCGGTGCTCTCCTCGCTGGAGCTTCTTCCCGACGGCCGCCTCGTGATACAGGCGCTGCCGGAGATCGATCCTCGCATCGTCGCGCGTATTCGTCGTACGATGGCACAGTATGAGGATGTGTTAAGGAGATTGACGTAATGGATGGTCAGGCACCCACACTTACGCAACTCCTCCTGATGCACGAGCTGCTGATCGATCGCTTCGGGGGCATGCGCGGTGTGACTGAGCAAGGATTCGCCAAGCTCGAGGCTGCACTGGCCGCACCGTACGCCTCAATGTTTGGCGAGGATCTGTATCCGGACGTACCGCACAAGCTGGCCGTCCTCTTCTACCTGCTTGCCCGGTCGCACGGCTTTTCGGACGGAAACAAGCGCATAGCCCTGCTGGCACTGCTCGATGGTCTGGAGCGTCACGGCCTCGAGATCACGGCCGATCAGGACGAGCTCTATGAGTTCGTGATGTCCGCCGCCAGCGACGCCCCCCAGGAGGCTGCAATAGCCTGGCTCCTTGCGCGGTTGCGGCCAGGAAGCTAGCGATGCGTTACCTCTCGCAGTTCGACGTCCTCCAGATCCGGACCCGTCTCCAGGCAGCGGCGCACCAGCCCTTCGACCTTTTGAGCCCGGAAGCACTGCAAAGCGCGCTTGCGGCTCCCCGGCAATCCATTCTCGGTGAAGACGTGCGCCCGGGTATCATCCCGAAAGCTGCGATCCTCTTCCTTCGCCTGATCCAGAACCATCCATTCTACGATGGCAACAAGCGTATCGCTGTCGAGGCGCTCCACCTCTTCTGTCGCCGCAACGATCTCACGCTTTCCGCTACCCAGAGTGAGGCCTTCCTTTTTGCCCGTAGCGTGGCCCTCAGGGAGGTCGCGGAACGCGACGTTGAAGAGTGGATTCGAGTAAGATCCCGCGCTTACGATGCCCCGTCAGGCTGACCGGATCGATCTGAAGAAGGGAGAAATAGGGGAGAATCGAGGGAGAAATCGAGGAGGTACGTAGGAAGGCCCCGAATCTGGCCTCATCGCGCGACACGCATTTGCCCTGACTGTTATAGTAGTATTGAGCCTATGTAAATAGTATATTTATTGCTTAAGCCCCCCAGAAGGTGTTGGTGGTCAATTTGCGAATCCGCCGTCGTCGTAGCCCCTTGCACCGCCAAGAACTCGATCGTGCAGGAGTCTTTAGAATGGCTATCGCCATGCAGTTCGACGTCTTTACGAGGTCACTCCTGCCCCGTGCTGCCGCTATCTTCATGTTTGTCTGTACGCTCCTCGGTTTGAGCGCGGCGCCGGTACTTGCCAGCTACGAATGGTGTTCGCGGGATCCTGTCATAACGTTTACCCGCCAAGCAGTATCTGGGCAGCCGTTGCCCCTCCCGAACGTTGTGGATGTCCAGGTTATGACCCCGATTGATAGCATGTCGGTCGGGGACGTAGCGACGCTCACGGTTATGCTGCCGTCTAACGTCGCCTACACCAGCGTCGACACGAGTACACCGCTCTTCCAGCTTGACACCGCTTTCAGGCCGGTCCTCGACGCGGTCACCTCCGACTCGTATCGTGTGCGTCTGTCGGCGTTCGTCCCGGCAGCCGTCGGCGACTATCCGGTCCGTCTCATGATGACCAATTCTACCGGCGGTTTACCGATCACCTGTGAGGGACGAACTGGACAGTCTGTTCGAGCCACCGTCCAGTTCGCGCCGTTCGGTGTGGCGTGTCAATGAAGAGGTATGGGCAGCGGTGGTAGCTTGAGCGAGCTGCGGTACCGGACGTCGCTGGAGGCCTTAGACAATGTACTACTACGATCTCCCAAGAAGGCGGTGGCCTGGCCGTGGCTTACGTTTCGTGGCTCTGCTCTGCGCGCTCCTTAGTTGCGACGACGACCCTGGTCTCGGCCAGCTATGAGTGGTGCTCGAGAGACCCGGTTGTGACCTTTACACGTGGGATCGCTCTCCTGCCCCAACATATACTCGATATCCAGGTGGCGGTACAGGGGCTCGGCCTCGTAACCGATGACATGGCCGCGCTCACCGTCGCGATCCCTTCGAACGTTAGGGGAGATGTTGTCTTTCCCATTGCGGGTACGCCGCTTCCGACCGTCTTCAAGATCACGACTGAAGTCGAGCGTGTCCTGGCACACGTTGATAACGATGCGTACAGTATTCAGCTTACGGCCTTCTTTCCGAATACGCATGGCGATCTTCCCGTCGAGCTCAAAGTGTGGGACCCGAGCAGCGGCTTGGTCCGAGCTCCGGCAACCTGTACTGGTCGAACCGGGAAGATCGTCCGCGCGACAGTGCACTTCGACCCGTTTGTCGTCGCGTGCCAGAATTTCTCGGTATGGGCTCCGCTGGTGATCAAGAACTGAATGCAAGAGCGTCGCGGTTCATGCGGCATGTAGAGAGAAACTGGAAGATGGACCGAGGAAGAGCAATGATAGCACAGCGCTTCTCCCTGAGTCCGATCCGCCTCTACCTTATCTCCATCAACTGCATCAGCGCACTCCTGATCGTCCTCAGCGTCCTCGGGCTCCTCTCCGGCCGCGTCGCGCCCGGCGATCTAACCTGGCTGGCCGGCTCTGTAGTCCTGATCGCCTTCGCGACCGCACGGCCCGTCGAGTTGCGACCGCATGTGCGTCTCTCGCTGCGGAGTGCTCCCGAGCTCATGGCCGCTATTCTCCTCGGCCCTGCCCCAGCGCTCCTTGCCGCGGGCGTGGGTGTAACAGCTGGTTCTACCTACCACCTCTACCGGGGCCGCCACAATCTTACCGACCTCTTTTTTGCTGCCGCTCAGGGTGTCCTGGCAACCGGCATCGCGGCCGTCGTCTATGAGCTCGTAGCAGCCGTAAACCTGGGCAGTGTCGGCCAGCCAGTAGCACTGCTAACGGCTGCCGAGAGCCTGCACCTGTCCAACGCCCTCCTGGTTGCCGTCGCGATGGCTCTGTCCGGCCAGGATGCGGGGCTAGGCCAGACCTTCCTCCGCCTGATCCGCAGCGACCCGCTCCAGTATCTTGCGCTCCTGGTAAGCGGGATCCTTGGCGTGCTCCTGGCACGGCAGCACGCCTTCTGGGCTGTGCCGCTCCTGCTCGTGCCGCTGGCGTTGGTCGAGCGCACGCTGGTGAAGCAGCGGGAAGAGGCGGAGCGTGAGCGCAAGCTCGCGGTCATGGAGGAGGTCAACGCGCTCAAGAATGACTTCATCGCGGCCGTCACGCACGACCTGCGCACGCCGCTGATGGTGATCAAGGGCTTCGGCGAGCTCCTCGCGGAGCGCGAGGACGAGTTCATGGACGACGAGCGTAGGGCCGTCGAATGTATCAACCTCAACGCCGAGCGACTCTCCGAGCTGATCGAGATGCTGCTGCAGCTGAGCGAGCTCGACGCGGGTATGGTCGTCCTCCAACGTGCGCCCGCCGACGTGCCTAAGATCGTCCAGCGGGTGCTCGATCAGCTTAACTACCATGCCGAGCAAAAGGATGTGGCCGTGGCGCTCTTTGTTACGACGCCCCTTCCGCCCTTCGAGCTCGACCCCAAGCGCTTCGAGCAGGTAGTAGCCAACCTGGTCAACAACGCCATCAAATTTACGCCGGCCAGGGGCGAGGTCGCGCTTACCCTAGGATTTCGCGACGGAACCCTCGTCCTGACGGTGAGCGACTCCGGAGCCGGCATAAGCCCGGAGGTGCTGCCACATGTCTTCGAGCGCTTCTACCGCGCCCATATCGTGGAGGGCGACCGGCGTCGGACCGGGGGGCTTGGCCTCGCGATCGCCAAGTCGATCGTCGAGCTGCATGGGGGGACGATCACGGCGCAGTCAACGGTGAATGTCGGGTCGACGTTCACCGTTCGACTCCCGTCTCTGAAGATGACCGAAGACCATCAGGAAGGCCCCAACGCGCGCGATCGAGCACTCGCCGAAATCCTTCGTCCGGCCCGGCCACTGCCGAACGCGCGCTAGGGTCAACGGAAGGGTGTCTGCTTAGCCGCGCCCGTCGGCCTGAATCCAGAAACAGTGGCACGGGGAGCCAGGCATGCCTGGCTCCCCGTGTGGTGTGCCTCTAGCGTACGTTTTGTGCAACCACGGGTCATATGACCTCTCACGGCGTGGTTGCACCGACCGTGAACAGGGGCAAGACACTCTGGTAGACCGGCTGCCCTCGCAGCACCAGCACCGCTCCGGCAAACGCACGCTGCGC